>JACRGR010000069.1 GCA_016212275.1 Nitrospinota bacterium
CCGATCATGATGAAGTTCCCCTTGATGGTGTGGTACATGCGGAACGCCTTGTTCACATGGTCCATGTTGTGCGTGTCGGTCTCCAGCGCGAAAAGAGCTTCGTTGAGCGTGGGGAGCAGTTTTTCTATTTCCACGATGAATTCCCGCGTGGCGGCCGCGGCGTCTTCCGGTTTTATTTCCTCCGCCGCTTCGCGCCGCGTTGGTGGTGGCGGGGCGGTTTCGCCCGCCGCTTCAGTTGGCGTTTCGCCCGGTTCCCGCGCGCCGACGGGACGCCGCGCCGCGGACGGTTCCGCCGTTTTGCGCGCGCCCCTCACGCCGCGTTTGCCCATCGCGCGGTCAATGAGCGAGGGGACGTCTATGATGAATCCCAGTTTGCGCCCGCCCAGGATGGTGGTGCCGGAAAGGCCGATGACGTTCAGCGCGCCGTTGAACGGGATGATGACCAGCTTCTGCGGCGAGTGGAATTCCGATATTTTCAGCGCCACGCTTATTCCCTTGTGGTCTATCACCAGCACGGATACGGTGTCTCCGGCGGCGTCGGTTTCCCCTTTTTCCAACAGGTAGTTCAGGTTGTGCAGGGGAAGGAGCCGGTCGAGGTATTTCACCATCTCCCCTTTTTCCAGCGTGGTGTGTATCTCGCCGCGCGGCACCGACATGGTGGTGATCACGTTGTTGATGGGGAACGCGAAATGGTAGCGCCCGGAGCGCACCACCAGCGCGTCGAGGATGTTCACCGCGGAGACGAGCGGAACGCGGAATGTGAAGAGCGAGCCTTTGCCCCGCGCCGTGCGGAAGGTGACGATGCCCCCCATGCCCACCACCTGCTCGCGCACCACGTCCATCCCCACGCCGCGGCCCGATACCTCCGACACCGCCTCGGTGGTGGAGATGCCCGGCATGCACATCAGTTCCAGCGCGTCGTCTTCGGTGAACGGCTGGTCCGGTTTCACCAGCCCCTTGGCGATCCCCTTTTGGCGGAGCGCCTCCAGGTCCACCCCCGCGCCGTCGTCCTCTATCTCTATGAATGTTTCGTTTTCGCTGTTGTAGGCGCGCAGGGTGATCCGCCCCTCCTCCGGCTTGCCCATCCGCTGGCGCGTGAGCGTGTCCTCTATCCCGTGGTCAATGGCGTTGCGCAGTTGGTGCGAGATGGGATCGTACAGTTTTTCCACGATCGTCTTGTCCACCGTGGTCTCTTCCCCTTCGACGATAAAGGAGACGCGCTTGCCGGTCTTGCGGGCGATGTCGCGCACCAGCCGCCGGGTGCGGAAGCCCAGGTCGCGCAGGTCCACCGTGCGGATCGCCTGCACCAGATGGTGGAGGTTGGACGAGATGATGGCGGAGGTGCTGGCGAGGTCCTTGGCCGAGTCCACCGCCTCGCGCGTGACCGGTTCGGCCTTCAGGTGGAGGAGTTGCAGGTTCTTGTAGGTGAGGTCCAGGTTGCTGGAGGTGATGATGACCTCGCCGGCCAGCGCCAGCAGGTCGTCCAGATTCTGGAGCTTGACCAGCATGTTTTCGGATTTGGATACCGGCTCGCTCATCTCACTCCTTCGGCGTGACCGGCGCGGTGATGCGGGCGATCACCTTTTCCACCAGCCCCTCTTCTATCGGTTTCGACAGGTAGTCGTCCGCCCCCATGCGGAGCGCCTTGATGATGTAATTGCCGTCCACATGGGTGGAGACGACGACGATGGGGATGGCGCGGGTTTCGGGAATTTTTCGCACTTCTTCGCACAACTCGAACCCGTCCATCTCCGGCATCACGATGTCGGTGAAAATCAGGTCGAATTTCTGTTTGCGCAGGATTTCCAGCGCTTCCACGCCGTTGGAGGCTTCGGTGACGGCGAGGCCGAACTTTTGCAACTGGTTGACCAGCCGTTTGCGGGTGTTTTCGTAGTCGTCCACCACAAGGGATTTTAGCCCTTCGAATCTTCCTGCCATTGTGTTGAAGCCTCACTGATAGACCGCCCGGAGGGGCGTGTTTGTAGCGAATTCTTCTTCTGAAATGATACCCCGGTTTATCCCAAAAAGGAATTGTAAAGATTGATTTTTGGCCGCGCATCCGCTACATTGCGCACATCAACCGTGTAACCGCTTATTAATTGGAGACCCGATGCATTACCGAGATTATCCCGTTTTCCACCCGTGGCACTCGCTTGAAGTGGGCGAAAAGTCCCCGGAAATAGTCAACGCCATCATCGAGATACCGATGGGCTCGAAAGTGAAGTACGAACTGGACAAAAAGAGCGGCCTCATCAAGGTGGACCGCATCCTGTACGGCGCGGTGTACTACCCCGCCAATTACGGCTTCATCCCTCAGACCTATTGCGACGACAAGGATCCGCTGGACATCCTCGTGCTCTGCCAGGAGGCGGTGTTGCCCCGCTCGGTGATGGAGGGGAAGGTGATCGGCTCGATGGCGATGATAGACGGCGGCGCGGAAGACGACAAGATAATCGCGGTGAGCACCAGCGATCCGGCGTTCAGCAAATACTCCGACATCAGCCAGCTTCCCGAATACATGCTGGCGGAACTGAAAAAGTTCTTCGAGGATTACAAAAAACTGGAGAACAAGGAAGTGAAGATCGAGGACTTCATGGGGCGCGTGGACGCGGTGCGGATGGTGAAAGAGGCGCTGAAGCTGTATCAGGACAACCGCGAAGCGCTCCGCGCGCAGGAGTAGGGATGGAACCACGGATGCACACTGATGGACACGGATGTTTGGGTTTCCGCGCAATCTGGTCTTTATCCGTGTCAATCCGTGGTTCATTCTTCAACTGACAGGAAGAAGCATGGGGATGGAGGAAATTCGGCGCAAGGTGGAGGCCGGGGAACGGCTTTCATTTGACGACGGCCTTTTCCTGATGAACAGTCCGGACCTGCTTTCCCTTGGAAAGCTGGCGGATACCGTGCGGCGGCGCAAGAACCGAAACCGCGCCCATTACATCGTGAACAGTCACATCAATCATACGAACATCTGCGTGAACAAATGCCGCTTTTGCGCCTTCCAGCGCGCCGCCGGGGAAGAGGGGGCATACACGATGGCGCTGGACGAAGTAATGCGCGAGGCGGAAAAAGGGTACGCGCCGGGCATATCGGAGTTTCACATCGTCGGCGGTCTGCACCCCGACTTGCCATACTCATATTACCGCGAGATGATCGCCCGCCTGCACGAAACATATCCGCAGGTGCATTTGCAGGCGTTCACCGCGGTGGAGATAGACTATTTCGCGCGCATCTCCGGCATGGGGTTGCGCGAAGTGCTGACGGACCTAAAAGAAGCGGGACTTGGCTCGCTTCCCGGCGGCGGCGCGGAAATTTTCGCCGAGCGCACCCGCCAGCGGATATGCCCGGACAAAATATCGGGCGGACGATGGCTGGAAGTGATGGAGACCGCCCACGGCGCGGGATTGCGCTCGAACGCCACCATGCTGTACGGCCACATCGAATCGGCGGAGGAACGGATAGACCACCTCGTGCGTCTGCGCGAATTGCAGGACAAGACCGGCGGCTTCATGGCGTTCATCCCGCTGGCGTTCCATCCGCTGAACACCGACTTGGACGACCGCCAGTTCACCACCGGCCAGCTCGACATCCGCATGTTGGCGGTTTCGCGGCTGATGCTGGACAACTTCGATCACATCAAGGCGTTTTGGATCATGATCTCGCCGCAGATATCACAGCTTTCGCTCTTCTTCGGCGCGGACGATATAGACGGCACCGTGGTGGAGGAAAAGATCACCAACGCCGCTGGGGCGCAGTCCGGCAAATCGCTCTCCGTTTCGCGGCTGGAGGAAATGATACGCGAGGCGGGAATGGAACCGGTGCGGCGCGATACGCTGTACAACGCAGTCGCGGCCCCGGCGGCCTGAGACCCCCATGCCGCGCTCGAACCTCGCCGACGCTTTCCAGCCCGGGCAAAAACTGACGTTCGGGTGTCACGATTTCCTGAATTCAAAGCCGATCCTTTACCCGCTGTTGCAAGGGGTGATCCCCGCGCCGTTCGACATGGTGCTGGATTCCCCCGCGCGGCTGGCCGACCGGCTGAAGGAGGGGGAACTGGATCTGGCGTTCATCCCAGCGGTGGAATACGCGCGCATTAATCGGTTGCGGATAGTGCCCGGCTTTTCCATCGCCGCCACGGGCGAGGTGAAGACCGTGCTTTTGTACTCGCGCAAAAACCTGGAGGAGATTAAAACCGTTGCGGTGGACCAGCGGAGCAGAACCTCCGTCTCGCTGCTGAAGGTGCTTATGCACGGGTTTTATAAACAGAAGGTATCGTTCAATATTTCAGCCGGCGGCGACCCGTTGGCCGTGGCCGACGCGGCGCTGGTGATCGGCGACGAGGCGTTCAAAATCCACCGCAAGAAATTCCATGTGTACGACCTTTCGGAAGAGTGGTTCAAGTTCACCGGCAAACCGTTCGTTTTTTCCATCCTGTGCGCCGCGCCGGGGGTGGAAGCCGATGTAGCGGTGGAAGCATTGCGGAGGGCGAGAGGCGCGGGCCGGATATTGCTGGACGATATCGTCGCCTCTGGCGCGGAACTTGCCGGCATTTCGCAAGCACAGTGCCACGATTATCTGAGGAACCGCATCCAGTACGACCTGACCCCGGCCCATGTGGAAGGGCTGAAACTGTTTTTGGAACTGGCCTTTCAATATGGAGTCACCCCCGCCAATCCACCGCTTGTCTTTTATTAGTCCTAATGCGGGTTGGACGCAGAGACACGGAGGCACGGAGAAAGCAAACGCGAGTATTTGGAACGGCAGGTCAGTTGGCGCGGATGTTCGGGGAAGAGGCGTTTTTTCCCCCGGCCCATGTGGAAGGGCTGAAACTGTTTTTGGAACTGGCGTTTAAGTTCGGCGTGATCCCTTCGGAACCTGCGCTGGCCTTTTACTCGGCGATGTAAGAAGGGAAGAATGGCCTCTCCAGCGGGCCTTTAATTCTTTCAGGTTGTGCAACCCAACCGAGTTCTCCTCGGTGTTCGTAATGGTGGGTATAATGACCATTGCCGGGACTATTTTAGAAGTTTCAATTTGATATTTTCTAGGTATACTTTGCATCATTAAGTGGTTATTGCCTGATCCAATTATAATGACATCAATTGGAGGTAAGAAATGAAAAAAATCACGTTTCCCTTCACACTGGTGGCCGCTATTATTTTTATACATCCTCCGTATGCGGAAGCAAAAAAGGTCAAGCCCGAACAAATGACGGATAACCAAATTGCATATGCAGTGATGGAAGAGCTTAAATCGGATCCGGGGCTTGATAACTCTTTGGTCAAGAGCGCGAAAATCACTGTCAACAAGGGGTATGTTCTAATTCAAATCGCTTGTAGCAATAATGCGCCCACGGTTGACTCACCTTATTACCGTTACCGCTTTGAAAAAATGAATAATGATTGTAATAGTGCCTTGGATGGCTTTGCGAATACCGCAAGCAATGTCCCTAGTGTAAAAAAAGTCACTACGAAACCAACAAATATCCAGTAACAAGAAATGGAACCTAATTGAAACACGCTGATTTGACTTGTTCGATTATTTTCAATCCAAACCGTATGAAACGACCTCGCTCGGTGACGATGGCAGGTCAGTTGGCGCGGATGTTCGGTGAAGAGGCGTTTTTGCCCCCGGCGGCTTGCGCGGCTTGCGCCGGTTTCACTTCCTGCAGGTTGACCACTTTCTCTTTTTTGGCCAGTTGGTCCGCCACGCCTTTCATGTGGATGTTCCCTTCGATGACGCCGCCCTCCAACACGATGAGCGCGGGGGAAATGATATTGCCCATCAGCTTGCCGGTGGAGACGATCTCCACCTTCTTCGCGGCGGTCACGTTGCCGTTGAAGGTGCCCATCACGATCAGGTGCCCCGCCTTTATTTCTGCCTCGATATAACCGGTCTCGCCTATGATAAGGCAGTCGTCGGTGTTGATCTCCCCTTTGAACTTTCCGTCAATGCGGACGGTGCCGTCGAAACTTAAAAGCCCTTCGAATTCGGTCCCCTCGCCGAGGAATGCCCGAATATGGCTTTGAGCGCTCTCTTTTTTAAAGGCCATTGCCTCCCGTCCTCTCCTTATTGGATTGCAGTATATCAGCACCAGTCATCAAATAATCCAAAATAATTAATTCCTTCGCCGGCATTTTTCTAAATCCCTGTTATCGAAAGCGAAACAAAGTCGCGGATCTGCGTTTTGCTCGGTTTCGCGCCGGTTTTTATGAAATAGTTGCTCCTGAAAACGGTGTTGAACGTCTTGAGCGATGGGTTCACCCGCACCAGCCGCTCTGATGTCTCGTGCATCAGCGTTTCAGCTATCTGTTTGGGCGAGGCGTCCGGCCCCACGGAACAATGGACGTACACCTGGTCGGGCGTTATCTGCAATCGTTTCACGCCCCCTTTGAACTCCAGCAAAACGTCCGGGATGATGATGGCGAGATCGCTTTTCATTTTTTCCTCGAAGAGGTCGGCGATGGTCAGCAGGAGAACGAAATGGTACTCGATATCGGTGATGATCATGGCATTCCTATTGGGCGGAGGCCGTGACTCCCGCCTGAATCTTTTGCAATGAGTAGCGGGCCGCCTGCTGGACGGTCGTGTCCCCGTTTTGCTTTGCTTCTTTCAGGAGCAGTTCGCGCCCCTCCGGGTCTCCCCCCAGTTCGCCCAACGCGGCGATGACCTTTAGTTGCACCCCTTTTGGCGCCTGCGGATAATTCGCCACCAACTCGTGGGCCAGCGCGGGGTCGCCCATCCTGCCCAGCGCGTAGGCCGATTGCGCGCCCAACACTTCATCGGCCCCTTTGAAGAATCCCATCAGGTGCGGGGTCGCTTCCTTGTAATGTATTTCCCCTAGCACGAATATCGCCAGCCGCCGCGATTCCGGGTCGGCTTTTTCGTCCAGCGCCACCGCCAGCGAGGGTTTGCCGGAGCGGGTTCCTTTGAGGATAAGCTGATCCACCGCCCACTGCCGTTTTTGGAAGTTCTCGCTGGAAAGCACGCTCACCACATAGTCGGGCGACATGTAATGGAACGCGCCGACGACTCCGCCGAAGAAAACGAACCCGAGGAGGAACCCGCCGATAAGGATGGCTTTCAGCGGCCTTTTTGAAACTTTGTCGTATGCGGAGGCCATCCCTCAACCCCTCATTTTTTCCGCGGAACCTTTCAGCCGCCGGAGCGTTTCATCGCGCCCCAGCAGTTCCATCATCTCGAACACGCCGGGGGAAACGGTCCGCCCCGTCAGCGCCGCGCGCACCGGCTGGGCCACGTCTTTCATCCCCTTGCCGAGTTTTTGGGCCAGTTCCTTGAACCGCGTGTTAAGGGTATCATGCGCCATTTCGGACGATTGTTCAATAATGCCGACGGCCCCTTCGATGGCGGGCAGGTTTCCGGGAACAAGCAGTTTCGCCGCCGATGCGTCCGGCGCGATCTCGGCGATGAAATAAAAATCCGCGCCGTCCGCCATTTCGATGAGCGTGCGGGAGCGCTCCTTGAGGAGCGGTATGACCTTCAGCAGTCCGTCCGCCGTGGCGTGCGGATGTTTTTTCAGCACGAGCGGGAGCGCCATTTCCGCCAGCTTTTGGTCCGGCGTGCGCTTGATGTGCTGGACGTTCAGCCACGCCAGCTTTTCCTTGTCGAACACGGCGGGGGAAAGGGTGAGGTTTTCGATGGAGAACAGGCTCACCAGTTCCTCGCGGCTGAAGACTTCCTGATCGCCGTGCCCCCAGCCCATGCGCGCCAGCATGTTCACCATCGCCTCCGGCAAAAATCCCGCCTGCCGGTATTCCAGCACCGCTTCCGCGCCGTGCCGCTTGCTTAGCCGTTTTTTGTCCGGCCCCAATATCATCGAGACATGGGTGAACTTCGGCGGCGCGTACCCCAGCCCCTTGTACAGGTTCACCTGCTTGGGGGTGTTCGCCAGATGGTCGTCGCCGCGCACCACGTTGGTCACGCCCATCTCGGCGTCGTCCACCACCACCACGAAGTTGTAGATGACGCTACCGTCCGTCCGGCGGATGATGAGGTCGTCCAGCTCTTCGTTCGGCACTTCCACCACGCCGCGCAGGGTGTCCACGAACGAGGTCACGCCGGTGAGCGGCGTTTTGTAACGCACCACATGGGGTTTTGCCGGGTCGCCGTCCGCGCGCTCGCGGCAAGTGCGGTCGTACATCGCTTTTTTGCCCGCCGCCATCATCGCCTCGCGCTTCGCGTCCAGTTCCTCTTTCGTGCAGTAACAGCGGTAGGCCTTCCCCTCGCGCAGGAGCTGCTCCACCTTCGCCTCGTACAGCGCGGTGCGTTGCGATTGAAAGTGCGGCCCCTCGTCCCAATCCATGCCGAGCCATTTGAGCGATTCCAGTATCTCGTCGGTGAACCTCTGCTCGGAGCGTTCCTTGTCGGTATCCTCGATGCGGAGGATGAATTTCCCTTTTTGGTTGCGCGCGTACAGCCAGTTGAACAGCGCGGTGCGCGCGCCGCCCAAGTGCAGGTTGCCGGTGGGGGAGGGGGCGAACCGGGTGACGACGCTCATATTATTCCAGCCTCCGGTCAAAAGGCTTTTCCATTGGTGGCGCGGACACTCTTGTCCGCGTTCCGCCGAAGGCGGAAGCAATGGGTTGTCCCTGCGGGACAAGACGGACAGGAGTGTCCGTCCCACTAAAGAACGAAATGTTCATCATTTGGGGCCGGTCACTTTGAGCGAGATCTCCCGCAACTGTTGCACGGTCGCCTCGCTCGGCGCGTCGGTCATCAGGTCCACCGCGCGCTGGGTTTTGGGGAACGCTATCACGTCCCGGATGCTCTGCGAGCCGGTGAGGATCATCACCAGCCGGTCGAGGCCCAGCGCCAGCCCGCCGTGCGGCGGACAGCCGAACTCCAGCGCCTGGAGCAAAAAGCCGAACTTCCGCCGCGCTTCCTCTTCACCGATGCCCAAAATGCCGAATACCTCCTGTTGCAAAGCGGGGTCGTGCATGCGGATACTGCCGCCGCCGATCTCGGTGCCGTTGAGCACGATGTCGTACGCCAGCGCCAGGGCTTTGCCGGGGGCGCACTTTAGCGTTTCGCGGTCTTCCGGGCGCGGCGAGGTGAATGGGTGATGCAGTGCCACCCAGCGTTTTTCCTCCGCGCTCCATTCGAACATCGGGAAATCATGCACCCACACGAAGTTGAATTTGTTTTCGTCTATCATCTTGAGCCGGTGGCCCAGCACCAGCCGCAGATGGGCCAGCCCGGCGCAGACCGTTTTTTCGGCGTCGGCCAAAAAGAGCATGGTATCGCCGTTTTGCGCGCCGAGTTTCTCCTTTATCTGTCCGAGCAGTTCCGGCGTGAAGAACTTAGCGATGGGGGAAACGTATTGGCCGTCGCCTTGTATTTTCACCCACGCCAGCCCCTTCGCGCCGTGTACCTTCACCTCTTCGGTCAGGTCGTCCATCTCTTTCCGGCTGTATTCGGTGATGCCCGGCACCGCGATGCCGCGCACCGTGCCGCCCGCGTTCACCGCGCCGGTGAACACGTTGAACGAGGTTTGTTTCGCCAGTTCCGTCACATCGCTTATCAAAAGGCCGAAGCGGGTGTCCGGCGCGTCTTTGCCGTACCTGTCCATCGCCTCCTGCCACGTCATGCGCGGCACGGGGCGCGGAACCTCAACCCCTTTGAATTGCTTCCAGACCTTTACGATCAGTTCTTCCACGATCTCCATGATCTCTTCATTCGAAAGGAAGGAGGTCTCGATGTCCACCTGCGTGAATTCCGGCTGTCGGTCGGCGCGCAGGTCTTCGTCGCGGAAGCACCGCGCTATCTGGTAGTACCGCTCGAATCCGGCGGCCATCAATATCTGCTTGAAGAGTTGCGGCGACTGCGGGAGCGCGAAGAATTTTCCGGGGTACAGCCTGCTGGGGACGAGGAAATCGCGCGCCCCTTCCGGGGTGCTTTTGGTGAGCATCGGCGTTTCGATGTCCAGAAAATCGTGGGAATCGAAATACTCCCGGATGAACCGCACCACGGCGGAGCGGAGGACGATGTTCTTCTGCATCTCCGGCCTGCGGAGGTCAATGTAGCGGTATTCAAGGCGCAGAGCCTCGGTGGCATCCGCCGCGCCGGAGAGCGGGAAAGGGGGCGTTTTGGCGCGGTTGAGTATTTCCAGTTCGTCCGCGTACACTTCGATGCCGCCGGTGGCCAAGTTTTTGTTCACCGTCCCGTCGGGGCGCGCGCTCACCTTGCCGGTGATCTCCAGAACGTACTCGGAGCGTATCTCGTGCCCCAGGTCGAACGCCGTTTGGCTGGTGGCGGGGTTCAGCACGATCTGGGTGACGCCGTGCCGGTCGCGCAGGTCCACGAATATCAGGCCGCCGTGGTCGCGCCGGGTGTCCACCCAGCCTTTGAGGGTGACGGTCTGGCCGTTGTTGTTTGTTCCCAGTTCGCCGCAGGTGTGCGTCCGTTTTTTGTATGCCATTTTTGTAAAAGCTCTCCAATTTAAAAGCGGCATTATACTTCCTTTTTTCCCGTTCGCATGATTCAAAAACTGCTATAAACTCAAAAAGGTTATGGAATCCGACCATACGAAATGGCTTGGGTGCTGACGCACCCAACGACAGACAAGAGTGACTGTCCCACCAAAACCAATCCGTGTCCATCCGTGGTTCATTTCTCCCCGCCGTTCCGCTTTGTGAATTTAGCCGCGAGTGCGGTAAGATAGCCCCCAAGTTTTTAATGTGGAGGGGGATCGGGATATGAAAGAACGGAAAATACTTCTGTCCGAACGGGATATTCCCAAACGCTGGTACAACGCGATGGCGGACCTGCCGAACCCGCCTTCGCCGCCGCTCCATCCCGGCACCAAACAGCCGATAGGCCCGCAGGACCTGGCGCCGCTGTTCCCCATGCCGGTCATCGAGCAGGAAGTGAGCGCCCAGCGCTGGATAGACATCCCCGAAGAGGTGCTGGACGTGCTTTCGCTGTGGCGGCCCACGCCGCTGTTCCGCGCCTATAACCTCGAACGGGCGCTCGGCACACCGGCGAAAATATTTTACAAATACGAGGGGGGTTCCCCCTCCGGGAGCCACAAGACGAACACCTCGGTGCCACAGGCGTACTACAACAAAATTTCTGGCACCAAGCGGATAGCCACCGAGACCGGCGCGGGTCAATGGGGGAGCGCGCTCAGCTTCGCCTGCACCCGGTTCGGCCTGGCCTGCACCGTGTATATGGTGAAGGTATCGTACGAACAGAAGCCGTACCGCAGGCTGATGATGGAAACATGGGGATCGCAGGTGCTGGCGTCGCCGACCGATAAGACGAACGCGGGGCGCAAAATACTGTCGCAGGACCCGAAATCCACCGGCTCGCTCGGCATCGCCATCTCGGAAGCGGTGGAGGACGCCGCCACGCACGACGATACCAAGTATTCGCTCGGCTCGGTGCTCAACCACGTCCTGTTGCACCAGAGCGTTATCGGCCTGGAGACGAAAAAGCAGTTGGAGATGGTGGGCGAAAAGGCGGATGTGCTCATCGGCTCGTGCGGCGGCGGGAGCAATCTGGGCGGCCTTGTATTGCCGTTCATGCCGGACAAGCTGGGCGGGCAGAACATCCGCATGGTGGCGGTGGAGCCGTCCGCGTGCCCCACGCTCACCCGCGGCGTATATGCCTACGATTTCGGCGATACGGTGGGGCTTACCCCGCTGGTGAAGATGTACACGCTCGGCTCGTCGTTCATGCCCGCGGGCATCCACGCGGGCGGCTTGCGCTACCACGGCGATTCGCCGCTCATCTCGCAACTGGTGTACGAAAAGATTCTGGAAGCGCAGGCGTATCACCAGGTGGAGGTGTTCGAGGCGGCCACGCTGTTCGCCAAAACGGAAGGGATCATCCCGGCCCCCGAATCGGCCCATGCCATCAAGGGGGCGGTGGAAGAGGCCCGGCGGTGCATCCGCGAAAAGAAGGCGGAAACGATAGTGTTCAACCTCTCCGGCCACGGCCATTTCGACCTTGCGGCGTATGACGATTTCCTCTCGCGCAAGCTCACCGATTTCGCCCTGCCGGACGAAGAGCTTAAAAAATCAATTGGGATGATACCGACGGTATGAAAATGCAACTGCCCGACAAACGGGGGTACTACGGCGCGTTCGGCGGCAAGTTCGTCATCGAGACGCTGGTGCCCGCGCTGGAACAACTGGAGGCCGAGTACCACAAGGCGCGAAAGGACAAAAAGTTCAAGAAGGAACTGGATTTCCTCCTCGCCGAATATGTGGGGCGCGAAACGCCGCTGTACCTGGCCAAGCGGCTCACGGCGCAGTTGGGCGGCGCGAAAGTGTATCTCAAGCGCGAAGACCTGAACCATACCGGCGCGCACAAAATCAACAACACGCTGGGGCAGGCGCTGTTGGCCCTGCGGATGAAAAAGACCCGCGTGATAGCCGAGACCGGCGCGGGACAGCACGGCGTGGCCACCGCCGCCGCCGCCGCGCTATTGGGGCTGAAGTGCGATGTGTTCATGGGCACCGACGACATGGAGCGCCAGAAGCTCAATGTTTACCGGATGCGGATGATGGGGGCCACCGTGGTGCCCGTCACCTGCGGGAGCCGGACGCTGAAGGACGCGATGAGCGAGGCGATGCGCGACTGGATATCCACCGTGGGGCATACGCATTACATCATCGGCTCGGTGGCGGGGATGCATCCCTTCCCGATGATCGTGCGCGATTTCCAAGCCGTGATAGGCAAAGAGGCGCGCAAGCAGATAAAGGCGATAGAAAAACGGTTGCCCGACCTGCTGATCGCCTGCGTGGGCGGCGGGAGCAACGCGATGGGGCTGTTCCACCCGTTCTACGGCGACAAAAAAGTGCGGATGATGGGCGTGGAAGCGGGCGGCACCGGCCAAAAGCTTGGCCAGCACGGCGCTTCGCTTTCGCGCGGCTCGGTGGGCGTGCTTCACGGGAGCAAGGGCTACCTCTTGCAGGACGAAAACGGGCAGATAGCCGAAACGCATTCCATCTCCGCCGGTCTGGACTACCCCGGCGTGGGGCCGGAGCATTGCTTCTTCAAGGAGAGCGGACGCGCCGAGTACGTCACCATCACCGACGCGGAAGCGGTGGAGGCGTTCGGGCTGTTGAGCCGCGCCGAGGGGATCATGCCCGCGCTGGAATCGGCGCACGCCGTGGCGCAGGTGTGCAAGGTGGCGCCGAAAATGAAAAAGAACCAGATCATCATCGTGTGCCTTTCGGGGCGCGGCGACAAAGACGTGGACCGCATGGCGAAGCTCGCGGAGAACAAATGAACCGGATAGAAAAGAAATTCCAGGAACTCAAAGCCAACGGGAAGAAGGCGCTCATCGTGTTCGTCACGGCGGGCGACCCGGATATGGACACCACCGAAAAACTCATCCCGCGCCTGTTCGACGCGGGCGCGGACATCGTGGAGGTCGGCATCCCGTTCTCCGACCCGATGGCGGACGGCCCGGTGATACAGCAATCGTTCATGCGCGCGCTGGGGCAGGGGACGACGCTCGGCGGGATACTGGCGATGACCAAGCGGGTGCGTGAGGTTTCGGACGGGCCTATCGTCTATATGTCCGCGTTCAACCTTGAGTTCCATTACGGGATCGAAAAGTTCGCGCGCGACGCGCAATACAGCGGCGTTGACGGCGTGATCTTTCCCGACCTCATTCCCGAAGAGGCGGGGGACGTACTGCCGCTGATGGAGAAGGCGGGGATAGCCCCGATATTCCTGGTCGCGCCCACCAGCGGGCAGGCGCGGATAAAAACCATCACGCAAAAATGCCGGGGGTTCGTCTATTACGTCTCGGTGGCGGGCATCACCGGCAAGCAAAAGCCGCTGGAGGAAGAGGTCCGCGGCCAGGTGGCGATGATACGCAAGGCCACGAAACTGCCGGTGGCGGCGGGGTTCGGCATATCCACCCCGGAGCAGGCGGCGGCGATAGGCAAATTCACCGACGGCGTGATCGTGGGGAGCGCGGTGGTGCGCCTGCTGGAAGCGGTGCGGCCACAGCACGAGGTGATTGACGGCGTGTGCGGATTCGTGCGGAAGATGCGCGACGCGCTGGACGGCTGACAACGAATTTTCCCGGCTGGTTTTTTAGTGTCCTTTCATGCGGTATGATACGGCTATGAAAATAAAGATTCGTAAAGATGGCAACGGATACTTGGCGGAAGTGGCCGGGCAACCACAGCTTTTCGCATGGGCGTCCACGAAACCGGACGCCAAGGCGGAACTGCGGAACGTGGTTGAAATGATGCTCGATTACCACCTTGAGCAAATCGAGGTCGAGCGCAAGGTAAGGTTGAAGCTGGCCGCCGTCTGAAATGCCGTATTCATTCCGCGAGATCGAACGCAGACTGAAAAAAATCGGCTACCGGATCGTCCGTCAAGGCAAAGGTTCGCACGTCATCTTTTCAAACGGTCATATCACCTTTCCCGTCCCCCGGCATGGCGGCAACGATATTTCGCCCGGCGTGGAACGAAAAATATTGAAACTCATCGGCATGAAAGCGGAGGAATTCCGCGCCCTTTGATTTGAATCGTATCCATTAAAAAAATTCGGGGGAGCCGGATAAGCTCCCCCGATGGTATGGTTGAACGGCTTTACGGGTGACTTTCGTCGCTTTAACCGTTTCCCGCCCCATGCGGGGTTCAACCGTGGGAATCGAACATCATGCCTTTCAGCTTGTCTATCTGCTTCACCATGTCCAGCACCGCCTCCGTGGGTATCTGCCGCACCACTTCGCCGGACTTCGAATCCTTGTACTTGATCACGACCCGGTTAAGGTCCCTGTCCACGGCGAGGCTCAGGCGGTTGTCCGCCTTTTTCAGCTCGTAGTTCACCTTGTCAACCGCGGCAGTCACGGCCGCATCCGTATTATCCGTCTGCCCCGACGAGGGCGGGGACGTTTGCGGAGGCGTTCCCCCCCTTGCCGGGGGGGCGGGGGCCTCCACGGCGGACCGTTGCGGGCCCGCCGTGAGGTGTTGCACCAGGCTGTCCAGTTTTTCAGAAACATTCTGGATCATCGCCTTGTCCTCCTAATTCACTTCCTTGTTTCCGTCAGCTATTAGCCGAGCAATTGCAGGACGGTCTGGGGCACCAGGTTGGCCTGGGCCAATATCGCCGTCGAAGCCTGCACCAGGATCTGGTTCCGGGTGAACTTCGAGATCTCGCCCGCGTAGTCCGCGTCGCGGATCTGCGATTCGGC
>JACRGR010000070.1 GCA_016212275.1 Nitrospinota bacterium
GAGGATCGAAGACTGCTCGGAGAGCGCGCCTTCAGCGGTGTTTATGAGGCTGATGCCGTCATTGGCGTTCCGCGACGCCTGGTTGAGCGACCGTATCTGCCCGCGCATGCCTTCCGAAATGGAAAGGCCCGCCGCGTCGTCAGCCGCTTTGTTGATCCTCAAACCGGACGAAAGTTTTTCGAGGCTTCCGCCGAGGTTTGCGTTGTTATTTCCCAAATTCCTTTGGGCGTTGGTGGAAAACAGGTTGTTGTAAATTCTCAGGGCCATTGTCAGTTCCTCCTTGAATTCGTTGGTGCGGCATCCTTGCCGTCTTTTAGGGTTTTATTACGGTTTTTCTCTTACGCCTTGTTCTACTTTGTCATCCTGATTCCAGTCCTCCTATCCCAAACAGTTTTTATTTCCATGCCCCTTGCGGGGCGTTGTCTCATGCTTACTCTTTTCGTCCCGCCGGGAAAATACCTAAAGGGAAAATTTTGCCGCTCGACCTTCTTTCCGCCATTTGACCTCATTCGGTAATGAATGTTATAAACTATGGAAATTGCCGGATTTACGGCCCATTTTCCTGTGGTTCGGTTTTTTCAGACAATGGGAAGGAAGCGTTAATAAGAAGATATGTCCAATATCCTATTGGTGGAAGACTCGCCCCAGGTCGCCAGATCGGTAAAAAAGGAACTGGAAGGGGGCTACCTGCACAAGGTGGCGGTTGCCGCCAGCTTGGCCGAAGCGCGAAAAGCGCTGGAAACGGGGAAGGACGGTTTTTCCCTCGCCATTGTTGATTGCAAGCTCCCCGACGCCCCCGAAGGGGAAGCGGTGGCGTTCGTGGCTTCGCTGGACATCCCGGTACTCGCCATGACGCTTTCCTATGACGGCGTGATGCGCGGGAAAATCCTTTCCGCCGGAGTGGTGGATTACGTCTTGAAACGAAGGCCGGAATTTGTAAAGACCGTGGCGCTGGAGGCGGACCGGATACTGAACCGGAACGGCGGCAAGGTGCTGGTGGTGGATCCCCGGCCAGAATCCCGCGCGAAAACCCGGCGTCTGCTGGAGGCGGCGCGCTTTTCCGTGCTGGAAGCGGGAGGCGAGGATGAGGCGATGGAAGTGCTCTCGCACAATCCGGACGCCAAGGCGGCGCTGGTGGAGGCCGAACTGCCCAACGGCGACGGGTTTCAACTGGTCGGGCGCATACGGACCATTTACAGTTGGCACGCGCTCCCGGTCATAGGAATGTCGTCCCACGGCGAGGTATCTCCTGTTTTCCTCAAGAATGGCGCAAACGATTTCCTTGTCCACCCGTTTCAGCGGGAGGAGCTGTACAGCCGGCTTTCATTGAATATCGAGCTTGCCGAGCAGTTCCTGGCCCTTCGCCGGGCGCACCACACCGATTTCCTGACGCAGTTGCCGAACCGCAACCACTTTTTCGAACTGGCCCAAAAGCTGTACGAGAACTCGCGGCGCGACAACATTGGCGTTACCGTGGCTCTATTGGACATAGACCGCTTCCGCGAAGTGAACGGCAAACACGGGCACAAGGCGGGGGACGCTGTGCTCAAGCAGTTGGCGGGCATTTTCCGCACCGGTATAAGGAAGTCGGACATGGTGTGCCGGTTCGGGGGTGAGGAGTTCTGCTTCATGATGACGAACGTGAGCGAAGAGTGGATGCACACCACGTTTGAGAAACTCCGGAAGAAGGTGGAGGACAGTCCCATCCAATATATGGGCAAACCCTGCAAGGTGACGGTCTCCATCGGGGCCACGAGCAGGCTGGGGAAAACGCTGGAGGAAATGGTGCGCCGCGCGGACGAACTGCTCCACCAGGCCAAGACCGGCGGGCGCAACCGCACGGTGATAGACGCGCCCGCCCCCGCCGCCAAGCGGAAGAAACAGGTTTGAATCGTTCCCGGACTTTTTAGCCGTTCACCGCCCCAGGGCTTCCTCGATGGTTTTGAATTCGTCCAAGGCGGCTTCGAGTTGCTCAACGATCTCGGCGGCGAGGATTGCGGGATCGGGAAGGTTGTCCGCGTCCTCCAGGCTTTCGTCCTTCAGCCAGAAGATGTCCAGGTTCACTTTGTCGCGGGCGATCAGGTCGTCGTAGGAAAACTTCTTGAATCGTTCGCTCTCTTTCCGCTTGGAGCGGTCGGCGGCATGGTAGGACCTTTTGAAGTCGTCAAGGGCCGCGTCCTTCAGCTTGTTCTCTTTCAGGGTGAAGTGCATATTGGTGCGGAAATCGTAGATTCACAGTTCCTTTGTCCACGGTTTCTCGCTGGCGGGCTTGCGGTCGAAGAAAAGGACGTTCGCCTTCACCCCCGGCGCGTAAAAGATGCCGGTCGGCAACCGCATCAGGGTATGCACGTCGCACCTGCTTAAAAGCTGTTTGCGCACGGTCTCCCCCGCGCCCCCCTCGAAAAGCACGTTGTCCGGCACCACCACGGCGGCGCTCCCGCCCATCGTCAACATGCTCACCACATGCTGAACGAAGTTAAGCTGTTTGTTGCTGGTGGTGGCCCAAAAGTCGTCCCGCTCGTAGATCATCTTGTCCTGTTGCTTTTCGCCGTTCTCGCCCACGATGGTCACACTGCTCTTTTTCCCGAACGGGGGATTGGTCAGCACCATCTCCACCTCTTCGGCCGGTTTTCCGCGCAGGGCGTCTTTGCATTCCACCGGGCTTTCGTCGCCGCCGAGGCCGTGCAGGTAGAGGTTCATGGCGCATAGCCGCACCACGCCGTCCACGATGTCCACCCCGCGCAGGGCTTTTTCCCGCAGGTGGCGGGCGGCCCCTTTATCCAGTTTCTGGTGTTTTTCGATGTAATCGTATGCGGCAAGCAGAAACCCGCCGGTGCCTCACGCGGGGTCGGCTATCACCATGCCGGTTTTGGGGCGCATCACCTCCACCATCGCGCGGATGAGCGGGCGCGGGGTGAAGTACTGGCCCGCCCCGCCTTTCACGTCGGTGCTCATGCTTGACCAGTCTTCCTTGCCGATCATGTTTATCAGATGGGCAAGTTTGGCGGGGTCGCTTATCTTGTTTTGCGCTTTTTTGAAGATGACGCCGAGCAGGCCGGGATACTTGCCCAACGCCTCGAGGGTGTGGCGGTAATGGGCTTCCAGATCGTCGCCGTCCTTTTTCGCAAGGTTCTTCCACTGGTAGTCTTTGGCTATTTTTACGTCCTTCCCCTGTTCCATCCGCTCCTGGGCCATCTTCAGGAAGATGAGGAAGGTGATCTGTTCTACATAGTCGCCGTAGGAAAGGCCGTCGTCGCGCATGACGTTGGCGTAGTTCCACACCTTTTGGACAATGGCGGCGCTGTTCTCGGTCATTTACACCTTCCGGACAAAATAGTTTCCCCTTATCAGGAAGGGAATTCGGTTTTGAGGATACGCTCAACCTTTTCTTTTAGATCGGGCGCGTTATGGGTGGCCGCCGTCCATGCTATTCCCAAATCAACCCCGAAATAGCCATGGACGGCTATATTGCGGAAAGCAGACATTTTGGCCCGCTCGATTTCCGGGTACTTTATCTTGGTATCCTTGGAAATCTTCGAGGCGGCTTCGCCGATGATCATGAGTTTATAAAGCACCGCGCTTTTCATTTTATCGTCGTCCAAAAACTGTTCCATGGTGGCGCCCGATATGAATCCGCTTATGGCTTTGGCGGCCTCGATAATATCCACAAGATAAAGCTTTTCACGCCGCATAGAAAACCTTCGAGCTATCCAGTATCTCGTCCCTAATGACCGGATTAAGCCCGTTCTTTGATACAAGGTCAACTTTACGGCCAAGCAATTCCGCAAGCTCGATTTGCATCCCGGCAAACTCCAAGAAACCTATCTTGGCGTCCGGCTGGAACTCGACGAGGAAGTCTATATCGCTGTCGGCGGTAAAGTCGTCGCGCACCGCGGAGCCGAAAACGGAAAGCTCCCGCACCTGATGCCGTTTGCATATCTCGGCGATGGCCTCTTGCGGCAGTTCAATCTTTATTCCGTTCATTATTATTCGCTCCTTTACCGTGCGCCTATTTTAGCTCTTTTACGCGGCTTGGGGGAGCGGCCCTCGCTTTTTCGTTTGGATGTCTGTCCCTCTGACCGTTCGGCGCGGATGCGCGCGAGGAGTGCGCTTGCCGGTTCGTCGTCCGGGTCCTGCGGCGCCAGCTTCCCCCCCCCCCATAGCAGGTAATATGCTTCTGCCCAAGTATAACAACAAAATGGATGAGTTCATTCATAACTCCTTCGTTATCCCGGTGCTTGCCCCCGGATGTGATTCCCCCTATAGTCTAGGCATGAATGCGCTGGTGCAGAAGGTCGCGGAGACCCTTGCGCGGGAAGCCGCGCCGGAGAAGATAATTCTTTTTGGTTCCCATGCCACGGGAGACGCCAAGGCTGAATCCGATATCGACCTGCTGGTGGTGGAGTCCGGCGAGTTCGGCGGCGGGAAAAGCAGACGCAAGGAACTGGTGCGTTTGTCACGGGCGGTCGCCGAATTCCCCGTCCCTATAGACCTCCTCATCTATTCAAGGCGGGAAGTGGAGCAATGGAAGACTTCGGTGAACCATGTGGTGGCGCGGGCCATGCGCGAGGGCAAGGTGTTGTATGAAAGACCTTGAACGCGCTGATGATGCTGGATTTGGCCAAGAGTGATTTTAAGGCGCTTCATTTTTTTGACCTCGTGGGGTACAACGCATTCGCGGTGCAGTTCCGCTATGAATCGTCCGCTACCGACGAGGCCATTGACCGGGAAGAAGCTCTCCGCGCCATCGGTGATTTGATAGGCAAGGTTGAACTGCTGTTGCGGTAGCGTTGCGATTTCCAAATCTCCCCTTCGTGCGTGGTGTCCCCAACCAAAAATACGTTAGAATGAACGGATGGCGAAAAGAATGCTTTTGGGGGTCACGGGCGGGATAGCCGCGTACAAAACCCCGGACCTCGTGCGGCTCCTTATAAAGAAGGGGTTCGACGTGCGCGTGGCGATGACCAAGAACGCCGAACAGTTCGTCACCCCCGTTTCGCTCCGCTCGGTATCCGGCCACCGGGTGCTGACCGCCGACTGGGACACGCAGGAAGACCCCTTCGACCACCTGAACGTGGGGGCGGGGCTTTCCGTGGCGCTCATCGCGCCCGCCACCGCCAACTTTTTGGGGAAACTGGCGCACGGCGTGGCGGACGACCTGTTGCTCACCACCGTGCTTGCGCTTGAGTGTCCGCTGTACGTCGCCCCGGCAATGAACCCGCGGATGTACGCCAATCCGGCGGTGCAAGAGAATATCAAGACGCTCACTGCGCGCGGGATCACAGTGATTCCCCCTTCCGCGGGGGCGATGGCGTGCGGCGACGAAGGCGAGGGGCGGCTTCCCGCGCTGGAAACGCTGGTGGCGCTGATGGAAAAAGCGGCGGGTTTGAACGCCGACCTTTCGGGCAAAAAGATCATCGTAACCGCCGGTCCCACCGAGGAGCCGATAGACGCGGTGCGCTTCATTTCGAACCGTTCGTCCGGGCGGATGGGGGTGGCGATAGCCGAGGCGGCGCGCGAGCGCGGCGCGGAAGTGACGCTGATCCACGGGCCGCTTGCGGTGCCAGTGCCGGACAATATGACGGACGTGCCGGTGCGCACGGCCAAAGAGATGCTGGACGCGCTGACGGAACGCTTCGCCGCGTGCGACATGCTGGTGATGGCCGCGGCGGTCTCCGATTTCCGTCCCGCCCGCGTGTCGGACGCGAAAGTGAAAAAAAACGGCGCGGAGCTTTCCATTGCGCTGGAGCCGAACCCGGACATTCTGGAGCGGCTGGGGCGGATGAAAGGGGGGCGGGTGATAATCGGTTTTGCCGCTGAAACGGAGAACCTATTGGCCAACGCGCGCGAAAAGCTGATGAAGAAAAATCTGGATCTCATCTGCGCCAACGACGTAAGCCGGAGCGACATCGGCTTCGACAGTGCATATAATGAAGTGCATATCATCGGACGCGCGGGGGAGCCGGTACTCCTTGGGCGCATGGAAAAGCGGGCGCTTGCCCACCGGATACTCGACGAGGCCGTGAAACTTCTTCCCCCCTCCCGCGCGGCGGCGCAGGGCTGAACCGCGAAAAATTGGGGGGCCGATGAAAGACGCCGTGACTTATTTCAAATACCTCAAGACCATAGGGGTGGAGTATGTGGAACCATCGCCCGCCACCGTTCAAGCGTTGATCCCCGCCGAACAGAAACCCGCCGCCGCTCCGCCGTCCGCGGCTTCCGCGCCGAAGAAAGAGGAACCGGCAATCGTTAGTGATAAAGAGGCCAAGCTCGCGGAGCTGGCCGCGAAGGTGACCAAGTGCAAAAAATGCCCGCTCCACAAGACGCGCACGCAAACGGTGTTCGGGAGCGGCAACCCAAACGCGGAGATCATGTTCGTGGGCGAGGCGCCGGGCGCGGATGAAGACGAGCAGGGCCTGCCTTTCGTGGGGCGCGCCGGAAAAACGCTGACGAAGATGATAGAGGAACCGCGCGTGCTGGGCATGAAGCGCGAAGAGGTGTACATCGCCAACGTGCTCAAGTGCCGTCCGCCGAACAACCGCCCGCCGGAACCGGGCGAGGTGGCCCATTGCGAAGGGTTTTTGAAAGAGCAGATCGCCTTGATACGTCCAGCGTTCATCTGCGCGCTGGGAGCGCACGCGGCACACACGCTATTGAAGACCAACGAGCCTATCGGCAGGCTCCGCGGCAAGTGGTTTGACTACGAAGGGGTGCCGCTGATCGCCACCTACCACCCGTCTTTCCTGAACCGGAGTCCGGAGTACAAGAAAGAGGCGTGGAAAGACCTGTTGATGTTGAAAGATGCGTACCAAAATCGCCGCGCGCGCTAACATGCTGGCGGAATACGCCGTCCGCTTTTGGCGGTGGATCTCCGCCAAGCCGCCGAGGGAACTGGCGCGGTTGGCGGTGTACTTCGCGGCGGGATCCGCGCTGGGCGGCGCGATACTGCTGTTCCTGCTCGTGCAATTCTACAAACTCAACCTGCCGGACGTGCTGACCATGAAGAACTACGCGCCGTCGCTGGTCACCACCATTTACGACCGGCACGACAGGCCCGCGGCGGAATTCTACGTTGAAAAGCGGATGCTCAAGCCGTACAAGGAAATTCCCGAACTGATGAAGAAGGCGACCATCGCCATCGAGGACGACCGGTTTTTCCTGCACAAGGGGGTGGACTTCATGGGCATCCTGCGCGCCGCGCTGGTGAACCTGCGCGAGGGGGGCGTGGTGCAGGGCGGAAGCACCATCACCCAGCAGGTGGCGAAGGTGATGTTCCTGACGCGGGAGCGCACCCTGGCGCGCAAGATAAAGGAGTTCCTGCTTTCGCAAAAGATAGAGGAAAACTTCTCCAAAGAGGAGATACTGGAGATATACCTCAACCAGATATATTACGGGCACGGCAACTACGGCGTGGAGGCCGCCGCGCACCTGTATTTCGACAAAGGGGTGCAGGACCTCTCGCTGGCCGAGATGGCCACGCTGGCGGGACTGCCAAAGGCGCCGAACGGCTATTCGCCGTTCAACAACCCCAAGGGGGCGGTCCACCGCCGCAACCTCGTTCTCAACCGGATGATGGCGACCGGCTATATAACGCAGGAGCAGGCACAAAAAGCGCTGGACGAGCCGCTCCGGCTGGCGAAGCAAAAGCGCACGGCGAACGACATTCCGTATTTCGCCGAGCATGTGCGCCGCTACATCTATGGCAAGTACGGGGCCGACAAGGTGTACCACGAGGGACTGAAGGTGTACACCACGCTGGATACCGCCTGGCAGAAGGCGGCGCAAACGGCGCTCGCCGCCGGGATAGACGAGGACGACCGGCGGATCGGCTACCGCGGGCCGCTGGGGTGGATGGACCTGAGCGTGGACAAGCCGGACTGGGACGAACTGAACCCCCCGCGCAAGAACATGACGGACGCCGAATATTTCGCGCCGGGCAAGCGGTTAAAGGCGGTGGTGAAAATGGTCACGCAGGACAACATCGTGGTGGAACTCAACGGCAAAAGGGGGATCATCTCCAAGGCAGGATTCGAATGGGCCCACAAGTACGACCTGAAGACGGACGGGCGATCGTTCGAGCCGGTGAAGGACGCCACCAAGCTGGCGCGGCCCGGAAACATCGTCGAGGTGAAGGTGCGCGAGAAATTCTCTGGCGAGCCATTGCACCTGGAATTGGACCAGACCCCCACCCTGCAAGGTGGCCTGGTAAGCCTGGACTACACCACGGGGGAGGTCCGCGCGATGGTGGGCGGGTACGACTTTGAAAAAAGCTCGTTCAACCGCGCCGTGCAGGCGCTTCGCCAGCCTGGCTCGGCGTTCAAGCCGATAATCTACGCCGCCGCCATGGACCGCGGCTTCACCCCCGCCACGGTGGTCATAGATTCCCCCATGACGTTTGAAAGTTCAGAAAAGGACTGGAAGCCCGGCAATTTCAAAAACGAATTTTACGGCCCCACCACCATCCGCACCGCGATCATCGAATCGCGCAACATCGTCACCATAAAAGTGCTCCAGAAAATCGGCCTGCAATACGCCATCGAATACGCGCAAAAGCTCGGCATCCGTTCCCGCCTGGAGAACAACCTCTCCATCGCGCTCGGCTCCTCCGGCGTGACGCTGATGGAGCTGACCTCGGCCTACAGCGTGCTGGCGAACGGCGGCGTGCGCAACGAGCCGTACTTCATCCGGCGCATCGAGGACCTTTCCGGGGCGGTGGTGGAAAAGACCGAGCCGGTATCCGCCCCGGTCATCCCGGAGGATACGGCGTTCCTGATGAACAACGTGATGCAGGGAGTGGTGGAAGAGGGGACCGGAACGGCGGTGCGCGCGCTGGGCGTGCCCACCGCGGGAAAGACCGGCACGACCAACGACTACATTGACGCATGGTTTTTGGGGTATACCTCCGGCGTGGTGACCGGCGTGTGGATAGGGCGCGACCAGGACCAACCGATCGGCAGGAACGAAACGGGGGGGCGCGCCGCGGCCCCGATATGGCTGGACTACATGCGCGGTGTGATACGCGATCTGGCGGTGCGGCCGTTCGTGCCGCCGAAAAACGTGACGTTCGTGCGGGTGAACAAGGTGACGGGCGGCCTCACCACCCCGGAGGACCCCGACTCCATTTTTGAGGCGTTCAGGGAGGGGACGGAGCCGAACGAGATAGTGCAGATCACGCCGGCCAAGGCCGCCGATCCGGCCACGCTCCCGCCGCCGGACCAGCCGCAATCCCCGCCATTAATGCCGGTATCCATGCCTGCGCCGCCGCAGGCGGTTGTTCCCGCCGCGGCGCAATGATGGATACCCTTCCCGCGCCCGGGTGTAGTAAAATTCCCCTGTTCCCGCCGCGGTTTCCGGAGGAGAGGGCATGAACGGTTTACTGCTGATTTGGCGTTATCTCACGAGTGGCGTATGTCTGGCGCTGGTGGTTCTTGCGGCGTTTTCCGCTCCGGCGGACGCGGAAATATCCCTTAATCTCGGAAGAGAGAATTTCACCTGGAGCGAATACTCCGGCGGCACAAGGCTCCTGGAAGAAAACGGACCCCGCTACTTTTTTTCGTTCGGATATCTTCAGGACGGCGATGAGGGGGCGCTGTTCGGCTATCGCGGCAAAGTGTACGGCGGCGAGGTCGGGTATGACGGCCAAACGCAAAGCGGTGTTCCGGTTTCCACGACCACCGGCTATAGCGGTATGCTGAATGAGTTTGAACTGCGTTACCGCTTGCCGGGAGGAGTGTTTAAAGGAAGTTATTCTCTGGACGCCGTTGCGGGGTTTGGATTGGATTTCTGGCGACGGGAGATCAAAGGGACGTATGTTGCCGCGGTCAATGAGTTTGCGGCGGGATACGTCGAGGAATATCTCATCGGGTTCGCCCGCCTGGGGCTTGAATTGCGCCGTGGCGGGCACGGCATCCAAATGGGCGCGGGGGTAAAACTGCCTGTGTACACATGGGAGAAGGCCAACCTGCAAACCGCGCTGGGCACCAATACCGATCCCGTGCTGGAGCCGGGGAAAAACATGAGCTATTACGCTTCGCTGGGCTACCGTTTCGCGTCGCCGTTCATCGCGCAGGTGACTTACGAAGGATACCGCTTCCCGGAATCGCCAAAGGTGCCGGTGACTATCAACGGGGTGGCCGCGAGAGTCTATCAGCCGGAAAGCCGGATGGACATCGTGGTGTTTTCGGTCGGCTACATCTTCGGCACGAACGGCAAAGGGGAAGCCGCTCCCGCCCAGTGACCCATAACTTATTACATAGCGTGTAACGCGGCGTGCTACCTCCGGCGGGATATTCGCGTCTTGCGGCAAATAATTTTCCATGGCCGTTTACTTTCCCCGCCCCGTTTGTTTTAATGATTTCCAGGTTGGCAACAGGAGAGAAATGAGAGTACTGGTCACTGGCGGCGCGGGATTTATCGGTTCATATATCGTGGACGAGTTATTGCGGCGCGGCCACATGGCGCGGATATTCGACAACATCGATCCCCAAGTGCATCCCGGCGGCAAACCGCCCGCCCACCTCAATCCTGACGCTGAGTTTATTCTGGGCGATGTGCGTGACCGTGCGGCGCTGAAAGACGCGCTCGAAGGCGTGGACGCGGTTTTTCACAAGGCGGCGGCGGTGGGGGTGGCGCAGTCGCAGTACCGCGTCAATTACTTCGTGGAAACGAACGTGATGGGCACTTCCAACCTGCTCGACATCCTGGCCAACGAAAAGCACAAGGTGGGCAAGGTGATCGTGGCCGCCAGCATGAGCAGTTACGGCGAAGGGGAATACCGGTGCAAGAACTGCGGGTTCGTGAGGCCCGGCCTGCGCTCGGAAAAACTCATGGCGCAAGAGGACTGGAAAAATTATTGCACCCACTGCGGAATGCAGGTTCTGCCGATCCCCACGCGGGAAGAGGCCCGGCAGGTTCCGAACTCGATCTATTCGATAACCAAGATGAACCAGGAGCAGATGGTGCTCAACATCGGCAAGACATACGGCATTCCGGCGGTGGCCCTGCGTTACTTCAACGTGTACGGCCCGCGGCAGTCGCTGAACAACCCGTACACCGGGGTGACGGCGATATTCATGAGCCGGATAAAGAACGGCAACCGCCCGGTGGTGTACGAGGACGGCCAGCAAACGCGCGACTTCATTTCCGTGCATGACGTGGTGGAGGCGAACATGCTGGCGCTGGTGAGCGACCGGGCGAACGGAAAAACATTCAATATCGGCACCGGCAGGGGGACCGCCATCAAGGCGGTGGCCGAAACGCTGGCGCGCCTGTGCGGGCGGGAGGAGATTCAGCCCTCGGTGGAAAAAAAGTACCGCAAGGGGGACGTGCGGCATTGCTACGCCAACATTGACCATGCGCGCGACCTGCTCGGTTTCATGCCGAAAGTGGCTTTTGAAAACGGGATGAAAGAGCTTATCGCATGGGCGGATTCGGTGGAAGCCAGCGACCGTTTCGACGTGGTGGCGAAGGAACTGAAAGAGAAAGGGCTGATGTAGCCTTTTTCTATAGGAAGCGGGATGCCGCGAATGGAGCCGCCATCAAAGCCAGCCCCGCGAGGGTCATCACCGCGATGTCCGAAACGAAATACGGGAAGAGCATCAGTCCCAACCCGCTTCCCAGCGCGAGCATGTTCCCCTGCTTCTTTCCGTAGGCGAAATATCCCATCCCGAAAATGCCGAACAGCGCCCCGAGGAAAAACGACGGTCCGAAACTCATATCCATTGTTCGCCTCACCACCCCTTTGAAGCGGTCACTCCATCGTGGTTTCGCCGGTCTTGTCCAGCGCGCAGACCAGCGTGTGCCACGCCAGCGACGCGCATTTGATGCGCGAGGGGAACTCCCGCACTCCCTGGAAAATGGTCAGCTTGCCCAGATGGTGCTTGCCCGGCTGGGGTTCGAATTCGCCCGTGACCATCTTGTGGAACTCGTCAAACATCACCTTCGCTTCGTCCACCGATTTTCCTTTCACGTTCACCGTCATCATGCTGGCGCTGGCCTTGCTGATGGCGCATCCGGAGCCGCTGAACGCGATGTCCTCTATCGTGCCGCCGTCGTTGAGCTTCATGTGGATGTGTATCTTGTCGCCGCACAGCGGGTTGTGCCCGTCGCACGAGTGCGAGTGCCCCTCGATCTCCCGGAAGTTGCGCGGGTTCTTGTTGTGATCCAGTATCACCTGCTGGTACAGGTCGCTTTGGTAGCTCATCCGAACACCTGTATCACTTTCTTCAGCGCCCCGGCCAAAAGGTCTATCTCCTCCGGCTTGTTGTAGAAGGAGAGCGAGGCCCGCGTGGTGGCCGGCACGCCGAACCGCGCCATCACCGGTTGGGCGCAGTGGTGGCCGCCGCGCACGGCGATCCCTTCGCGGTCAATGATCGTTATCACGTCGTGCGGGTGGGCCGCCTCCAGCCAGAACGAAATGATGGCCGCCTTGTGCGGCGCGGTGCCGATGATCCGCAGACCCTCGATGCCGCTCAATACTTTCGTGCCGTATTCGAGGAGTGATTTCTCATATTCGAATATCCGCTCCATCCCGATGCCGGTCAAAAAGTCCACCGCCGCGCCCAGGCCGATCACCTGCGAGATGGGCGGTGTGCCCGCCTCGAACCGGCCCGGCGGCTTGGCGAACGTTGTGCGCTCGATGGTCACGCTGTTGATCATGTCGCCGCCCGCGACGTACGGCGGCATCGTTTCCAACACGGCATATTTGCCGTACAGCACCCCCACGCCGGAGGGGCCGTACATCTTATGGCTGGAAAATGCGAGGAAGTCGCAGTCAATATCCTGCACGTCAATCTTCGTGTGCGGCACGCTCTGCGCGCCGTCCACCAGCACTTTCGCTCCGGCGGCATGGGCCAGCCGGGCGATCTCCTTCACCGGGTTGATGGTGCCCAGCACGTTGGAGGAATGCGTGACGGCGACGAGTTTCGTTTTCGGCCCCAGCAGTTTCTTGAACGCCTCCATTTCCAGTTCGCCGCTGTCGGAGACCGGGATGACCTTCAGCACGCACCCTTTCTCAAGGCACAGCAGTTGCCACGGCACCAGGTTGGCGTGGTGCTCCATGTGGGAGATGACTATCTCGTCCCCCGCGCCGATGAAAGTCCGCCCGAAGCTGTTTGCCACGAGGTTGATGGACTGCGTGGCGCCGCTGGTGAAGATGATCTCGCGGTGGTCCTTCGCCCCGATAAATACTTGCACTTTTTTGCGAACGCCCTCGAACATCTCGGTGGCCTCTTCGCCTAGCGTGTAGGAGCCGCGCCGCACGGTGGCGTACTGCTCGCTTTCGAACTGGCGGATGCGCTCGATGACGGCGCGCGGCTTGTGCGTGGTGGCCGCGTTGTCCAAATACACGAGCGGATGCCCATGTACTTTCGTCGAGAGCATCGGGAACTCGGCCCGTATTTTTTCCACTTCAGAGGGTGTGATCATTTCTTCTCCAATTTGGCCAGCAGGAGATTGGCGGCCTCCTGGGCAACGGGGGCGAACGCCACCTCCGCGAGTACGCTCTTCACGAACCCGGCGGTAAGAAGCGCCCGCGCCCGGTCCGCCGGGATGCCCCTGCTTACCATATAAAATATCTGGTTTTCGTCCAACCGTCCAACCGTCGCGCCGTGTTTGCACTTCACGTCGTCGGCGTAGATCATCAGGTTCGGCTTGGTATCGGCCCGCGCCTCTTCCGAGAGCATAAGGTTGTTGATGAGCTGGTCCGAGACGGTGAGTTGCGCGCCGGGATGCACCACCACGGTGGTATCGGCGCTGGCGGCGGAGCGCCCCATCACGAGATGCTTGAACACCTCGTAGCTCACGCAGTTCGGCGCCTCGTGGTGAATGCGGAAGTAGTTGTGCGATTGCTCCGCGCCGTCCAGCACGGCGGCGTTAAACTGGGTTAGTTCCGCCCCTTCGCCGGTCAGCCGCACCTCGCAGTTGTGGCGCGCCAGCTTGCCGCCGTTCGCCGCCGCAACCCCTTTGAACCGGCTGTCCCTCGCCATGCGTATATGCGTTTTAGAGAAATGGAAACCGGCGTCTGCGTCCGTCTGCAGGCGCGTCCATTGCACGTTCGCCCCTTCGCCAAGCGACAGGTTGGTGACGGCGTTCAAAAAGCCGCCGGATCCGGCGAACTTTTCCGCCACCTGCGCGGCGGCATTCGCCCCCACCGAGATCACGACGCGCGGCGCGTCGGCGGTGGTTATGCCTTCCCCCGTGGAGAGGTGGAGTATCTGTATGGGCGTGGAGAGGTCCGCGCCGTTTTTCACTTCTATCAGAACGCCGCCGGAGACGAACATAGCGTTCAACACCGCGAAGACATCCGTTTCGCTTTGGGTATCTTTCACCAACTGTTCCAATATCGGCGTGGTGATGGCCTGTTCCAATGGTTGTGCCGTGACCGCCCCATTGTGGGCGGTGACATCGGAGAGCGCCGGTTCATACCGTCCGTCCACCATCGCTATGAGCGAATGTTCGCACCCGGCGAACACCAGTTTTCTTATTTCGGATTCCGCCACCGTTTTTGCCGCCCCGTGGCGGAATTCGAACGGCGCGGCGAGAAGCTCCCGCAGGTTCACGAACGAGAACATCTCGTGCCGTTTGCCGGGGATGCCCACCTCGGCGAACCGTTTCGCCGCCGCCTCGTTCAGCGCGGCCAGGCGCGGGTGCGCCGCGAACTTGCCGTAAAGCTCCAGCAGGCGGGAGGAGGTGGCGCTGGTGTCTTGAACCGCGGTTGCCATGATGTCAGTCCTGCAAATAGCGGTCGTAGCCGGTCTCTTCCAGCTCGTGCGCCAGGTCGTACCCGCCGGAGCGGACGATCCTGCCGCGGA
This sequence comes from Nitrospinota bacterium, assembly GCA_016212275.1. Taxonomy (GTDB): domain Bacteria; phylum Nitrospinota_A; class UBA7883; order JACRGQ01; family JACRGQ01; genus JACRGR01. Next base: position 14,811 of record JACRGR010000070.1, read on the forward strand.
TGAGCACATGGACGAACTGCGGCTTGAGGTACTGCAAAAGGCGCGGGTAGTGCGTGATGGCGAGTATGGCGTTGTCCTTGCTCGCCAGTTTGTTCACGCCCTCGGCCACCACTTTCAGCGCGTCTATGTCCAGCCCGGAATCTATTTCGTCCAGCACGGCCAGCCGCGGTTCCAGCACGGCCATTTGGAGTATTTCGTTCTTTTTCTTTTCGCCGCCGGAGAAGCCGTCGTTCACGCTCCGCTCGCGGAATTTCTGTTCGATCCCCAAAAGGTCCATTTTCGCGGTGAGGATGTCCTCGAAGTCCAGCGGGTCCACCTGTTCCTTCCCTTCGTGTTTCAGCTTGGCGTTGTACGCCATCCGCAAAAATTCGGCGTTGTTCACGCCGGGAATTTCCACCGGGTACTGGTAGGCGAGGAACAGCCCCTCCAGCGCGCGCGTTTCCGGCTCCATCGCCAGCAGGTCCTTGCCGCCGTAGGTCACGGAGCCGGACAGCACGGAGTAGCCGGGGTGGCCGATGAGCACTTTGGAGAGGGTGCTTTTGCCGTGGCCGTTCGGCCCCATCACGGCGTGTATCTCCCCCTTGTTGACGGTGAGGGAGATGCCCTTCACGATTTCGGTGCCGTTGATGCCGGCGCGCAGGTCTTTTATTTCGAGCATTGTTCCTTGTTCCTTATGCGATGGATTTTTCAAGTTTCATGGCGAGAAGTTTTTGCGCCTCCACCGCGAATTCCAGCGGCAGTTGCTTGAAAACGTCTTTGCAGAACCCGTTGAGGATGGTGCGCACGGCCTCCTCGCGCGTGATGCCGCGTTGCTGGAAGTAGAGCAGTTGCTCTTCGCTTATTTTGGAGGTGGAGGCCTCGTGTTCAATTTGGGCTGTGTTGTTCGCCGCTTCGATGTACGGGAAGGTGTGCGCGGAGCATTTGTCGCCCACCAGCATGCTGTCGCACTGGGTGTAGTTGCGCGCGTTCTTCGCGCCGGGGGTCATGCGCACCAGGCCGCGGTAGCTGTTGCTGGCCACGTCCGCCGATATGCCCTTTGAGATGATGACGGATTTCGTGTTCTTGCCGATGTGTATCATCTTCGAGCCGGTGTCCGCCTGCTGGTGGCCGTTGGTGAGCGCCACGGAGTAGAATTCGCACGAGGAACCGTCGCCCGCCAGCACGCATCCCGGATATTTCCAGGTGATGGCGGAGCCGGTCTCTATCTGCGTCCAGCTAATCTTCGAGTTTTTTCCCTGGCATTTGCCGCGCTTGATGACGAAGTTGTAGATGCCGCCCTTGCCGGTTTCCGGGTCGCCCGCGTACCAGTTCTGCACGGTGCTGTACTTTATCTCCGCGTCGTCCAGCGCCACCAGTTCCACTATCGCGGCGTGGAGCTGGTTCGTGTCGAACTGCGGCGCGGTGCATCCCTCGATGTACGAGACGTAGCTCCCGCGGTCCGCCACGATGAGGGTGCGTTCGAATTGCCCCGTCTCCTCCGTGTTGATGCGGAAGTAGGTGGAAAGCTCCATCGGGCATTTGGTGTCCGGCGGGATATAGACGAACGAGCCGTCGGAAAACACCGCGCTGTTGAGCGCCGCGAAGAAGTTGTCCGTCACCGGCACCACGGAGCCGAGGTATTTTTTTATCAGGTCGGGGTACTCTTTTATCGCCTCGGAGATGGAACAGAAGATGATCCCCTTCTCTTTCAGCTTTTTCTGGTGCGTGGTGGCTACCGATACGCTGTCGAACACCGCGTCCACCGCCACGTTCGAGAGCCGCTTCTGCTCGGAGAGCGGGATGCCCAGTTTCTCGAAGGTGTGCAGTATCTCCGGGGCCACTTCGTCCAGGCTTTCCAGTTTATGCTTTTGCCGGGGCGCGGAGTAATAGCTGATGGCCTGGTAGTCAATCGGCTCGATTTTCAGGTTGGCCCAATGCGGCTCCGGCATCTTCTGCCATTGGCGGAAGGCGTTCAGCCGGAAATCCAGCATGAACTGCGGATCGGTGCGCCGTGCGGAAATGGCGCGCACCACGTCCTCGTTCACCCCTTTGGGCAGAACGTCGGACTCTACCGCGGTGGTGAACCCGTATTTGTATTCTTCCCGCTTAAAGGATGGTGTGACGTTCTCGTTGTCCATAAAATCCTGTTCCAGTGCAAAGGTTTCTATTGATTACTATACTTTAGCATATTAGTCAGGTTTATGCGAAAAAATGCTGGTTATTGCTGGAGAGCGGGATTGACGACCTTGAACCCCGCTTTTTTTGCGGCATCCAGAAGTTCAATGTCAGACGCCACCATGACCATCTCTTTTTGAATGGCTTGGGCCAGAAAGAGGGCCGAGGCCAAATGGACGCCATCCGCCCCGCGCAAACGGTATTTTCCCACCACGGTCCTTATCAATGGACGGATATCGTCTTTTAGCGGGATAACATGGAAAAGTTTCCAGTCGGCCTCAAAAGACTGTGCGATCGTGCGGAGTTGGCCGGCGGTAATGTCCCCCGCTTTCCGTTTCCGGGCCGCCACGGCGAGCATTTCCGCATAGGTCAGTATTGAAGTGGCCGTTTTGACGTTCCCCGCAAGGAGTGCGTTCATTCTTTCCGTTCCCGGTTCGGCGAAATACCTCTTCGCCAATGCGGAGGTATCCACATACTGGAGCATTTATCTCCGTTCCTCGGAAACGAGGCGGGAGGCGGGTGTTCCCTTGGTTCTTACCGGCTTGAGTGTTTTGAAAGAGTCGTTTTTTGAAGGCAGGGCAATATCCCCCCTGCTGGCAAGCAACGCCAAGCGTTCATCAAGCGTTCGTCCTCCGGCCCCGGTCTCCACCGAAGACATTACCGCCACCGGCTTGCCCCTGTCGGTGACGACCAGGAGATTGCCTTTGCCTACAACTTTCAGGTAATGAGTAAGGCGGTTTTTCAATTCCCTTACCCCGACGGTTCCGCCGCCCGCGGTTTTAGTTCCGCTGTCTTTCATGCAACCCCCAACAATGTGGCTATTGTAGCCACATTTGCCGGGATAGGCAACCGGTAAACGCCATTTTTCCGGAACTGCACCAGCCGGAAACCGCAACGGGACGTGCCACCTCGATGCTGTAAACTGTTGACATTCCATTGGTACGGTTCATAATAAAGGAGATTGTGCCGTTGCCGCGCGCATACGCGGCGGGACGTGACTTTTTTTGTGGGTAGAGGTAATGGCTTCCAACATTGAAACGATACTTCAAAAACTCGACGTGCTGGCGCTCGACTGCACAATGATGGATCCCTCGCTCTCGGACCTGAAGACCACGGTGGAACTCGGCCAGAAAGTCGAAGAATTAAAAAACCTATTGGCGGGCCAACAGCCGCCCCAGCTTGCCCAGCTTTTCAACGGGCTGAACATGACGCTCGACAAGTTCCTGATGAACGAAACGGATTCCGCCCACGGCCCGGCGGCCATCGGGCTTTTGGACGAGGCGATAAACCTCTCGCGCGACGCGCTGAGCGCGCAGTACGACGAAGCGAATTTCAAGACGCGGGTGGACAAGTTCCTCGCCACGATGAAAGAATCGTTCGGCATTGCGCCGGACATGCCGAAGGCCGCCGCCCCCGCCGCGCCGGAGCCGAAGCCCGCGGAACAACCCGCTCCCGCCCCCGCCGCCGAGGCAAAGGGGGATGCGCCGATAGGCTCCAAGATCGTGCTGATGGACGAAAATGACGCGGTGATCTTCGACGGGTTCCTGGACGAGTCCACCGACATGGTGAACAAGATCGAGGAATATGTGATGGCGCTGGAAGAGAACCCGGAGAACATGGACATCATCAACTCGCTGTTCCGCGTGTTCCACAGCCTGAAAGGGGCGGCGGGATTTTTGGGGATGAACGAGATCAACACCCTGTGCCACGACGCTGAGAACCTGCTGGACAACGCCCGCAAAGGGAAGATGAAGGTGGACCGCGAGTTCTCCGACATCGTGATGGTGGTGCGCGACATGCTGGAAAAGGGGCTGGCCGCCATCGGCGAAACGCTGGCGGAAGGGAAACAGAACCTGCCGAACTTCACCGGCCCCGTGAAACACCTGAACATCGAGCAGGTGATACAGCTGATAGACCGCAAGCTGTTCGGCGGCACCGACGAAGAGCCTGCCCAGCCGAAACTGGGCGAGATACTGCTGGAAAGGAAGATCGTCACCCCCGATCAGTTGAAACAGGCGCTGGATCTGAGGGACAAGCCGCTAGGGCAGATACTGGTGGACATGGGGGCGGCCCCGAAGGAAAAGATCGGAGAGGTGCTTCAGGAGCAGGCGAAGGCGAAGGCGCCGGTGGTGGCCGCCATCAAGGTGGATACCAAAAAGCTGAACACCCTTTTGGAACTGGTGGGCGAACTGGTCATCGCGCAGGCCATCATCTCGCAGAACAAGGGGCTCCAATCGGAACAAAACATCAAGCTCTCGAAAGACATCGGCGAGATGGCGAAGATCACGGGCGGCATACAGGACCACATCATGTCGTTGCGGATGGTGCCGTTGCGCCAGACGTTCCAGAAAATGAACCGCCTGGTGCGCGATCTGTGCCGGAAAACGAACAAGGAAGTTAATTTCGTGGTGCATGGCGAGGAAACGGAGATAGACAAGACCATCGTGGAACAGTTGAACGATCCGCTGGTGCATCTCTTGCGCAACGCGGTGGACCACGGGGTGGAATCCGCCGAGGACCGCAAGGCGCAGGGGAAAAGCGCCGAGGGTACCATCACGCTGGCCGCGTACCAAAAGGGCGGGAACGTGGTCATCGAGATACGGGACGACGGCAAGGGGCTGAACATCGAGAAGATCAAGAGCATCGGCGTCGAGCGCGGGCTGATAGACAAAAACCGCACCTACGCGGAAGAGGAGATACGCAACCTGATATTCTTGCCGGGCTTTTCCACGCACAAGGTGGCCACCGACATCAGCGGGCGCGGCGTGGGGATGGACGTGGTGCGGCGCAACGTGGAGCAACTCGGCGGGCGGGTGGAGATATTCTCGGTGCCCGGCAAGGGGAGCACCTTCATGGTGAAGCTCCCGCTCACCATGGCGATAGTGGACGGGATGCTGGTGCAGGTGGGGAGCGAGCGGTTCATCATCCCCACCGTGACGATAAGCGAATCCATTCAGCCGAAGCCGGAGCAATTGAGCACCGTCACCAACAAAGGCGAGATGATGAACGTGCGCGGCGAGCTGATCCCGCTGGTGCGCCTGCACGAGCTTTTCGGCATTTCCGGCGCGCGCAAGGACGTGACGCAGGGGCTGGTGATCATCGTGGGAACGGAAAAGGAAAAACGCGGCCTGATGGTGGACGACCTATTGGGCCAGCAACAGGTGGTGATAAAGAACCTGGACAAGCGCCTGCAGGGGATACGCGGCTTCTCCGGCAGTTCCATTCTGGGCGACGGCCTGGTGGGGCTGATACTGGACGTGGGGGGCGTTTTCGAACTTGCCGCGGCCTAGCCGTGGCGGGAAGGGCTTTTCCCGGAAAATTGGTGTAAAATAAAACCGATTAATAAGGGGTTGGGAAAACTGGAACCGTCCGCCATCCGTTGCGGACGAAGTTGAGGAGGTAAACCGGATGGAACAGGCGACCATTGACCATAAATCCCAGGCGCGGGCAAAAGAGGGGAAGTACCTCACGTTCGTGCTGGGTCACGAGGAATACGGCCTCGAGATACTGAAGGTCCGCGAGATCATCAGCGTCATGGAAATCACGGAGGTGCCCCAGGTGCCGCCGTTCATCAAGGGGGTCATCAACCTGCGCGGCAAGGTGATACCGATCATAGACCTGCGGCTGAAGTTCGGCATGAGCGCCATCGAATACACGCGCGAGACCTGCATCATCGTCGTCAACGTCCACGACCTCCTGCTCGGCATCGTGGTGGACACTGTGGCGGAAGTGTTGGACATTTCCGAAAAGGACATAGACCCGCCCCCCACGTTCGGGAGCGCCATCAAGACCGATTTCATCCTCGGCATGGGGAAAGTGAAAGGGAAGGTGAAGATCCTTCTCGATATAGACAAGGTGCTTTCCAGCGAAGAATTGGAAGTGGTCGCGTCCGAGATGGCCTGAATTGGTTGAATTCGGACCCCGCCTTCCGCAAAGGGAATTCCCTGCAACGCGGCGGGCGGTTCGTATAGAATAGCCCTACCGGTATGGCGATCACAAAGGAACTCACGGACTCCGATTTCGAGATGTTCCGCCGCCTCATCTATGAGAAAAGCGGCATCGCCCTCAATGAGAGCAAAAAGGAACTCCTGCGCACACGCCTGCGCGCGCGCATCGAACGCGAGGGGTTCTCCTCCTACCGCCAATATCTGGACTTCGTGAGGGACGACAAGACCGGGCAGGCGCTGGTGCCGCTCTTGGACGACATCTCCACGAACCTCACCAGTTTCTACCGGGAGATAAACCATTTCAATTTACTGCGGAAGATACTCCCGGAATGGATCGCCAACAAGCGGCGCGAGGGGGATATGGGGTGGCGGATATGGAGCGCGGGGTGCTCCACCGGCGAAGAGCCGTACACGCTGGCGTTCGTTATGCTGGAATTCCTGGAACACCAAATACGCCAGTGGAACCTGAAGATACTCGCCACCGACCTTTCGGTGGAAGTGCTCAAGCAGGCCGCCGAAGGAAAATACGACATAGAGCGGCTCAAAGACGTGCCACAGCACATCGCCTCCACTTATTTCACGCGGGGAACAGGGGACATGCGGACGAAAAGCGGCAAGATCCTGCATAACCGCCCGGTGGCGTTTGTGGCGGACGAAGTGCGCGAGATGATCACGTTCCGCCGGTTCAACCTGATGGAACCGCGGTTCCCTTTCAAGCGGAAGTTCGATTTCATTTTCTGCCGGAACGTGATGATCTATTTCGACAAGCCCACGCAGGAAACGTTGGTGAACAAATACTACGACGTGCTACAGCCGGGTGGCTACCTGTTCATCGGTCATTCGGAAAGCCTTACGGGGCTGAAACACAACTATAAGTATGTGCAACCGACGGTCTATCAAAAGTAGCCGGAAATGGCGGATAAACCGCCAGTTCGGGGAGCGGACGGCAACTTTTTGTATGTTATAATGGCTCCGGTTTAAGAGGATTCAAAAGAGGGCGGGATACGCCCCACGACATATCGTTAATCGGGACGGAGAAAAGGGGTGGCAAAGCCGGTTTTTTCCGCCTGCCGGGGAAAGGCGTAGATGAGCGAAGAAATGATGGATCCGGAGGTATTCAAGGAATACCTCGCGGAAGTCTTTGAATCGCTCGACGGCCTGGACGAGAAATTCGTCGCGCTGGAACAAAGCCCGAAAGACACCAAGATCATTGATTCCATTTTCCGCCCGGTGCACAGCATCAAGGGGAGTTCCGCCTTCTTCGGCCTCAATCACGTCAAGGGGTTCTCGCACAAGCTCGAAAACCTGCTCGACGACTTGCGCAAAGAGGTGCGCGCGGTCACGCCCGTCATCATAGACAACCTGCTCAAGGGCACCGATTTCCTGAAAGCGATGTTCCAGCGGGTGGTGGCCGGCGACATGAACTTCGCGCTCACTCCGGAAGAAACGCAGTTCATCGAGGGGTTGGATGCGCGCATCGGCGCGAAGGGAGAGGAAGCGGCAAAGGAAAAGGAAGAAGAGGTCCATACCCTGGAAACCTGCTTCCTGAAAATGTCCGCGCTCGTGGAAAAATACAAAAAGTCGGCTAATCCCGATGCGGCGCTGGTGGCCGAGTTCGAAGCCGCGTTGGGGCTGGTGCACAAGGTGGCGGCGGTAGTGCCCGCCCCCGCCACTCCTTCCGCTCCGGCCCCTGCCGCGCCCGCGCCGAAGAAGGAGGGTGAGGCCGAAGAAGAGCCGAAGGTGGAAAAGCTTGGCGAGATACTCATTTCCAGCGGCAAGGTATCCGCCGAAAAAATGGCCGAGGCCATGAAGCAGAGGATGGAGGGGGAAAAGCTGGGCGCCCTTCTCGTGCGCACCGGCGTGGCCAGCGAAGAAGTGGTGCGGGAGGCAATGGACTCGCAGGCCCGGCAGGCCGAAGAAGCCGCCAAGACCAAGTCGGCGGTGAAGAAGACCATGCGCATCGAAGAGGAGAAGGTGGACGAGTTCATGCGCCAGATCGGCGAACTGGTCATCATTTCCGAAACATTCAACTACCTTGAAAAACGGCTCGACGTGATCCCCGGCGCATCGGCTGTCTCCAAGGAATTCAAGAACGCCAATATCGCCTTTTCCGAATTGACCTACCAGCTACAGCACGGCCTATCCGAAGTGCGCAAAGTCTCCATCAAGGGGCTGTTCCAAAAAGTCCCGCGCATCATCCGCGATACCGCCACGTTCCTGGGAAAAAGCGCCAACGTGGAGATAATCGGCGACGACGTGATGTTGGACAAAAGCCTGTTGGAAAAACTGGAAAGCCCCATCGTCCACATGGTGCGTAATGCCATAGACCACGGCGTGGAAATGCCGGACAAGCGCGAGGCGGCGGGGAAGAACAAGACCGGCACCATCCAGATATCGGCGGAGATAAAGAACGACTCCCTCCTCATCGTCCTCAAGGACGATGGCGCGGGCCTCGCGCGCAACCGTATCCTGCAAAAGGCCATCGGCAAGCAGTTGGTCACCCCGCAGGCGGGCGAGCTTCTGCCGGACAAGGACGTGTTCGATTTCATTTTCGCCCCCGGCTTCTCCACCGCCGAAAAGGTGACGGACATCAGCGGGCGCGGCGTGGGGATGGACGTGGTGCGGAGCGCGCTGGCCGACGTGAAAGGGAAAATAGAGATTCAGTCCCGCGAGGGGTTCGGCACCACGTTCACCATTTCGCTCCCCATCACCACCACGCTCGTCACCATCAACGGCCTGGTGGTGGCGGTGGGCCGCCTGAAGTTCATCCTGCCGGTGGAGGACGTGAAGGAATCCATCCGCCCCACGCGCGAGGAGATATTCACGGTGAGGGAAGATGGGGAAATGGTTAACATCCGCGGGAACCTGTACCCGCTGGTCCGCCTGTACCAGAATTACCGGCTGGACACGGAGGTACAGGATCCGGTGGCGGGGGTTGGAATTATTATTGAAAAAAGTGGCAAAAAATGTTGCATTATGGCGGATGCCATAGTGGAACAGCAGAACGTGGTTTTAAAAGACCTCGGACGGCCGTTCCGGCAGGTGAAGAGCATCGTGGGCGGCGCGATATTGGGCGACGGTTCCATAGGGCTTGTGATAAACGTTGAAGGATTGATGGAGAAAATGTAAATGGCTTCTCCCGGCGTGCTGGCGGCCTTTTTCAGCGAGAGCGATACGCATTTCGAGGTGATCGAGCACTCGCTCCTGGAGCTGGAAAAATCCCCAGCGAACATGGACATCATCAACGAGCTGTTCCGCGCCGTGCACAGCCTGAAAGGGAACGCCGGGCTGGTGGGCCTACTGGACGTGCACGCCATAGCCACGGAAGTGGAAACGATGCTGGACCAGATACGCACGGCGAAGCAGGCCGTGACGCAGGCTCAAAGGGATCACCTGTTCGAGAGCCTGGACAAGGTGAAAGGAATGGTGGACAAATCGCGCGGGGGCGACCCGAAAGCGGGTGAGCATCACGAGGAACACCACGAAGAGCATCCCGCGAAAAGCGAGGAGGAACACGAGGCGGGCCACGAAGAAGCTAAGGCGGACAAGGCGGGCGACGCTCCCCAACGGAAAGCGGTGCACGGAAAGCGGTCGTTCCTCACCTTCGCGCTGAACAGCGAGGAATACGGTTTTTCCATCACCTCCGTGCGCGAGATCATCATCCGGCGGCACATCACCCGCGTGCCGAACGCCAAGCATTACCTCGTGGGGATCATGAACCTGCGCGGCATGGTCATCCCGGTGCTGGACGCCAAGAAGAAGCTCGGCTTCGCCTCGGCGGACGGCGGCGGGGAGAACGTCATCATCATCGAGAACGAAGGAGCGATCACCGGCGTGCTGGTGGACCAGGTGCGGGACATCCTGTCGCTGGAGGAAAACATGATCGTGGCGGGCGACCAGGCGCTGGGGAACATGCGGAGCGGCTACATCGAAGGGATAGGGAAAGCCGAAAAAAAGACCGTCATGCTCCTGGACATTAAAACCTTTTGCGACGTGAAGGAGAAATACTTTTAACTATGGCTGGCAACGGTAAGATCAGGGTATTGATAGTGGACGATTCCGCCGTTGTGCGGAACATCCTTTCCGAGGCGTTGGGGCGCGACCCCGAGATCGAAGTGGTGGGCACCGCCGCCGATCCGTACATCGCGCGCGAGAAGATCGTCCAGCTCAATCCGGACGTGATAACGCTGGACGTGGAAATGCCGCGCATGGACGGCATCACTTTTCTGCGGAAACTGATGGCCGCCAAACCAATGCCGGTGGTGATGGTGAGCGCGCTCACGCAGGCGGGCGCGGCCACCACCCTTGCCGCGCTGGAAGCGGGCGCGGTGGAGATCGTGGCAAAGCCGCAGATAGACCAGCGCGTGGGCGTGCGCGAGATCGAAATGGAAGTGGTGGACAAGGTGAAGGCCGCCGCCAAGGCGAAGATGAACGTGTACGCCTCGCAACTCTCCAGCACCGCCAAGCCGGTGATGGCGCACAAGGCCACCGCCATGCTCAAGACCACGGACAAGATCATCGCCGTCGGCTCGTCCACGGGCGGCACCGAAGCGCTGAAAGAAGTGCTCCTGCGCCTGCCCACCGATACGCCGGGAATGCTCATCGTCCAGCACATGCCGGAGGGGTTCACCCGCGCGTTCGCCGACCGGCTGAACGGCCTGTGCCCGATGCAGATACAGGAAGCCAAAGACGGCGACGGCGTTATACCCGGCAGGGCGCTCATCGCCCCCGGCAATTCGCACATGCTCCTGCGCCGGAGCGGCGCGCGGTACTATGTGGACGTGAAACAGGGGCCCCTCGTCATGCGGCACCGGCCGTCCGTTGAGGTGTTGTTCCAGTCCGTGGCGAAATACGGCGGCGCGAACGCCATCGGCGTGATGCTCACCGGCATGGGGAACGACGGCTCCACCGGAATGCTGGAAATGAAAAAAGCGGGCGCGCACAACATCGCGCAGGACGAGGCGTCGTGCGTGGTGTTCGGCATGCCCAAAGAGGCGATCAAGGTGGGAGCGGTGGACAAGGTGGTTTCGCTGAACAACATCCCGCAGGCGATACTCGACGCGGTGTGACCGGGAAAATATATTGTGTGGCCGTTAAAGTTCAGAAAAGCGATTCCGTTAAGGAAACGATGAGGGTGCGTCCACATGGGAATTAAACTGCTGTTCGCCGACGATTCAGTCACCATGCAGAAGGTGATCCAGCTGACGCTGGAGAACGAGGATGTCGAACTGTCCGTGGCGGGCGACGGTAACGCCGCCTACGCGCTGGTGCGCGAAAAAACGCCCGATGTGGTGATCGCCGACGTTTCCATGCCCGGCATGGACGGCTACGACCTGTGCGAAAAACTGCGGCGGGATCCGCTTACCGCGGGCATCCCGGTCATCCTTATTTCAGGCGAATTGGAGCAGTACGACGCGGAGCGCGGCAAGGCCGCGGGGGCAGACGGGCACATCACCAAACCGTTCAAATCGTCCGAGTTCATAGAGACCATCCAAAAGATCGCCGCGAAAGGCGGCTCACCCGCGCGCAAGCAGTCCGCGAAAAAGGAAGCGGAACTTTCCGCCGCGCCCAGCGTGCTGGAACTGGTGACCAAAACGAAAGCCGCCAGCGCCGGAAACGACGAGGAAGTGGAAATAGTGGACGAGGACATAGACGACCTTGCGGGAGAACTGGACGACGTGGAACCCGGCCTTGAGGAAGACCTGCTGGAACCGGAAGAGCCGGAAGACGAGACGGTGGAAGAGCCATCCCTGAAGGAAGAAGCGCCGGAGGAAGAAGAAGTCGAAAATGTTCTACAGCCGGAAGATGCTTCCGCAATGGAGAATGTGCTGGAAGGGTTCGGTTCCCTCTCGCGGGGGGAAGAGATAGTGCGGGAAGTCGCCCCGGAAGAGATTGGGGAAGGGTTCAGCATCTACGAGACGGAAGAGCCACCCTCCGAATTTGAGCGGCGGGAGGCGCGCAAAAGCGAAGAAGCTGAAAAGATACTGGCCGACGTTTTCGGCGAGGAAAAACCCGCGGCGGAGGAGCTTCCGGTGGAAGAGCCGGATGTGGCCCACACGGTGGCCCAGGAAGAAGCGGGGGACGCCACGGTGGGCGAAGAGGAACTGTGGCACCAGACATTGGAAGAATTGGGCGAAGAGATGAAAGTGGCGGCAACGCCCTCGGAAGAGCCGCAGGAGGCCGCGCCCGTGGATACCATCTTCGCGCCTCCCGTTGGAGCGCAAGCTGGCGCACCCGAGCAGTCGCTTTCCGCGCCGGAGATGGAAGCCATCTTCCGCCAGACCATAGAGCATAATGTTGCGGAGTTCATCCGCACGCAGGCGCCGGATATTTTCAAGGACGAGATGTCGAAAGCCATTGACCGCCATGTGAAAGAGATTTTTGAAACGCAGATGGAAAAGGCGTTGCGCGAGGAAACGGCGAAGATGATCGCGGCGAGTTTCCAGAAATCCATGCCGAAGATGCTCGGCATCATCGAAAAGATAACGGTGCAGATAACGCCGAAGATCGCCCAGCACATGATAAAGCTGGCCATCGAGCGCATCCAAAAGGGCGAAACGCACTGAAGCATTTAAACTTAATATTCATGCAGTACCCTGTCATTCTGAAGGAGCATAAGCGACTGAAGAATCTCACCGTTGAGATTCTTCGCTTCGCTCAGAATGACACTGCGGCGCATCCAAGATAAATTAAAATGCTCAGATGCGGCCACCCCGCCTTGCCAAGGAGGGGATACAGGGGTGGTTCACCTTAACCCCTCCTGCGCCTCCCCTTGAAAAGGGGAGGACACACATCCGCGTTCACCCATGTTTATCTGTGGTGCTTCTTCCTCTCTGTGCCTCTGTGTCTCTGTGGCGTATCCCAATTCCAAGAAGTTGGATCGGCTCTGACACATCGAACACAGGCAAGAATGCCTATGCCACCGGGGAAGTTATTGGCGTGCGGGTTATTTCTTCAGCAGGGGGAAGCCCAGTTCCTCGCGCCACGCCAGGTATGCCTTGGCGCTTTTGCCCGCCAGCTTGCGCACCCTGCCGATATACTGCGTCCGCTCCGCCACGCCTATCGCGCCGCGCGCGTCCAGCATGTTGAACGTGTGCGAGCATTTCAGCACGGTGTTGTACGCGGGGAGCACCAAGCCCGCCTCCAGAAGTTTGTTCACTTCCGCTTCCAGCTTGTCGAATAGCTCCGCGTTGAATTGCGGGTTGCTCATCTCGAAATTGAATTTCGAGAACTGCTGTTCGTCGGCCAAAAAGATCTCGCCGTACTTCACGTCCTTGTTCCACTTGAGGTCGTACACCGATTCGGTGTTTTGCAGGTACATGGCGATGCGCTCCAGCCCGTAGGTGATTTCCGCCGATACCGGCTTGAGGTCTATGCCCCCCACCTGCTGGAAGTAGGTGAACTGCGTAATCTCCATGCCGTCCAGCCACACTTCCCAGCCCAATCCCCACGCGCCCAGCGTCGGCGATTCCCAATCGTCCTCCACGAAGCGGATGTCGTGCGCCTTCAGGTCTATCCCCAACGCCTTGAGTGAGGCGAGATACTGCTCCTGCACGTCGTCCGGCGAGGGTTTCAGTATCACCTGGAATTGGTAATAGTGTTGAAGGCGGTTAGGGTTCTCGCCGTAGCGCCCGTCGGTGGGCCTTCTGCTCGGCTGAACGTACGCCGCGCTCCACGGCTCCGGCCCCAGCACACGCAGGAACGTGGCGGGGTGGAATGTGCCAGCGCCAACCTCGGTGTCTATCGGTTGCATGACCAGGCAGTCGCGCTTGGCCCAGTAGGATTGGAGCGTGAAGATAATGTCTTGCAGGTTCATTGTCCGGCGATTATACGGCGGGGTGGGTGAATTTCAAAGCGATGCATGCAAAATTTGGGGACACAATACTAAATTATTCCGATTTCCGCCTTGAATTTAGTATTGTGTCCCCAAAATTATGGGATAAAAAAGGCCGTCCGGGGATTCCCGGACGGCCCACGTTGAACAGAACGAGCGTTACCAGCCGAGGCTGAGCTGTACAACGTGCCGCGCGTCTTCACGCTGGCCCGCGTACGCCCCGATCTCCTCCTTGTAGTACGCATACGAGAGTTTCAGGAGCCAGAGATCAACCCCTACGCCGTAGGAGAGATACCCTTGGTTCCATCCCGCCCGGAGCGTGAGTATCTTCGGCAGTTTTGCCTCCAGGCCGACATGGAGCTTTTTCCCTTTGTCGGAATCGGTGGAGGTGTTGTTGGCGATGTCCTTTATGTCCACCGCGCCAGTGAGGCTGGCCCACGCCAGCGAGTAGCTGGCCGCCGCGCCGAGATTGATGCTCTGCTTGATCTTGTTCTCCAGCGGGGAAGACAAGGTGGTCACGGTCATATCGCCGAAGTTCATGTCGCCCAGGTTCAGGATGGCGACGCCGAGGGTGGGATTCCACGTTTCGTTTTTCAGTTTGTAGATCGCTCCTACGTCCAGCCCCACCGCGCTGGCCGTTTTCTTGTCCTGGTCGAAGCTGTAGCTGGTGTTGGAGTTGGCGACCATCGCCGCGGTGAAGTCCTTGTAGAAGCGGGTCCGCTGGACGTATTTCAGCGTACCCCCAAGCTGGAGCCGGTCTTCCATGAACGTGCCGGCTATCGCGGCCAAAGCGCCCGCGTCCACTTTCACGTCCATCGTCATCACCGGGTAGGCGGGGGAGTGTATCTCTCCGTCCACCGTGCCTTGTCCTATGATGCCGATCTCGAAGTTATGCCGCGTGTAGTTCGGGAAAATGGAGAACCGCGCGTGCTGGTGTTTGCCCACGTTGGCCTTCATCAAGTCGACCGCCGAGGCCGTATCGCCCGTGTTCAGGTTCTTCGCGTCGTTGTAGAACGACATGGTGTTGCTCCCCACCTCGATGAGGGGGTTGAAGATCTCGATCTTCCCTTCGGAAACGGAGGCCAGCCCCGCGGGGTTGTAGAATGCCGCGTTCTCGTCGTTGGCCAGCGCGGTGAATGCGTCGCCCATGCCCAGCGGGCGGATGCCGCGGTAGAACGAGCTGTTTTCCACCGCCTGCGCCGTGCCGCAGAGCAGAAGGCCGGCGAATGCGGCGAGAACGGTGAGGAACATTTTCTTTTTCATGGAACCCTTGAAAATAGTATTATTCATTTCCCGCCCCCCTTATTTCACACACGTGGTGACATAGTTTTGCACGCCGTTGGCCACGTTTGTCGTGGTGGCGGTGGACTGAGCGGAGGTGCTATTCGAATAGGTGTTGCAGGTGGTGCCGCTGGTGCCGATGGCGGCGATGTTGTTCACCAGATCGTTCACCGCCTGGCTGGCCGTATTGTTGGAACCGGTCGATATGTTCGCCAGGCTGGTGGATGCGCTGACCAGGCTGGTGGCCACATTGGTGGCCGTGGACGCGCTAATGGTCGGCGGTGTGGTGGTGCAGTTGCCGTTGCAGGAAGTCGGAATGCCGTTCGCGTCGAACCCGCTGGTGGCCGTTCCTATCTGAACGATGGCCGAAGTGGCGCTGGCCACGCCGAGTTGCATGTAGTAATCGTTCTTCTGGTCGGTGGAAGCGCCGGAGGCGGGCGGGTTTGCCTGCAGGGTTGCCACCGCATTGGCGATGGCCGTGGCGCTGGTGGAAGTGTATGAAAGCGACTTCGTGATGGTGGTGAAGTCCGCGTTCGTGGCGGATGAGCTTGTCGCTTGGTCGGCGATCTTCGCCAGATCCATCACGTTCAGGCCCGCTTGCCCCATGTAGGCGGCGGCGAGTTGTTGCCCCGTTTTCTGATCCGGGCAAATGTTGCCCGGACAGCTTGCCGCCAGGATGCTTATCGCGGAGGCGTAGTCGCCGGAGTCTATGGCCATCTGCGCCGCTTCTTTTTTGGCGGCGTCGGAATTTTTGTCCGCAAGGCTGTCGAACGCGTTGCTTCCGCAGGCGGCCAGCGGCAGGAGCATAAGGGCTCCGATAATGAACCTTTTAAATGGCATACTTTCCTCCTTAATGTAAACGGCTAAAGAATGTGTGTTCTTTAGATTGAGGTGATGGGATTTTCCTCCAACCCCCCTTTTTTCCACGATGCCTGATTGTAATTGAACAGAGTAGTTCTTGCAACTTCCTCCAGGGAATAAAGCGGGCCGCCCGCCGGGTGCGCCTATGGAGTATTACGCGGTATAATGGAGATCGGTTGGTAGTTGCACACAGGGGATGACAGACCATGGACAGCGAGAAAAAACCTCCGGCGAAAATACCCGCGCCGATGGTGCAAACACCGCAAGGCCCGCGGCCGAACGATCCATTAAGTACGGACTGGAATATCGCTCTATCCCCGCAGACCGCCGACCTGGGCGAGTTGATCGATTTTTCCCAGTTGAGCGAGGTGCTCCAAAGCTGGCAGGAAGTGATCGGTATATCGGCGGCCCTGATAGACCTCAAAGGGCGGGTGCTCGCCTCCAGCAGGTGGCAACGGGTTTGCATTGAGTTTCACCGGGAAAATCCGGAAACCTTGCGCCGTTGTCTTGAAAGCGATATTCATTTGGCGCAAGTCATGCAAGAGGGGAAGCAGTTTGCCATCTACCGGTGCCGAAACGGCCTGACCGACTGCGCCACGCCGATCGTCATCGAAGGCTGGCACATCGCCAACCTTTTCACCGGGCAATTTTTCCTGGCGTCGCCCGATATGGAATTTTTCAGGCGCCAGCGGGAGGAGTTCGGTTTCCCCGCGGATGAGTATGAAAAAGCTCTGGCCGAGGTGCCGGTCATGGCCGAGGAGCGGCTTCCGGGCATCCTCAAACTGCTGTCCGGCATCGCCAGCATCATCGTTTCGCAAACGCTCGCGCGGAAAAAGGCGCTGGCGGCGAAAGCGGAGGTGGAGCGCCAGGTGGAAGAGCGCACCGCCGAGTTGGCCGCGGTGAACAAGGAGCTTGAGGCGTTCGCCTATTCCGTCTCCCACGACCTGCGCGCGCCGCTCCGTTCGATAACCGGTTTCGCCCAACTGATCCAAAGCCGCCACGGGGCGCACCTGCCTCCGGAAGCGCGGGAGTTCTTCCAGCTTATCGTCGGCAATTCCGAACGGATGAACCAACTCATCACCGGCATGCTGGATTTCAGCCGGATGCGCCGGAGCGCGATGGAATACGTCACGGTGGACATGGAACATCTGGCGAAAGAGGTGTTCATCGAACTGGCTCACGCGCGCGAGGGGCGCTCCGTTTCCTTCCGGTGCGGGGCGTTGCCAGCCGTGCGGGGGGACCTGATGATGCTCCATCAGGTGATGATGAACCTGCTGTCGAACGCGATCAAGTTCACCAAGACGCGCGAAAACGCCGTCATCGCGGTGGAGGGGGAGGCGGGCGAAGGAGTGGTGACGTACCATGTGCGGGACAACGGGGTGGGGTTCAACATGCGGTACGCCGAAAAACTCTTCAAGGTGTTCCAGCGGCTCCATGCGCAGGAGGATTACGAGGGAACCGGCGTGGGACTGGCGCTGGTCCACCGGATCATCGAGCGGCACGGCGGGAGGATATGGGCGGAATCGGAAGAGGGGGTGGGAACGGTGTTCCACTTCTCGCTTCCCGCCGCGCGTTAATTAAAATCCCCGCTTGAGTCCTGTGGAAAAATGCGCCCGCCTAGAATTTCCACCCCACTTTTATCGAAAGTTCCGGCACGAACCGGGGAGGATCGTAACTCCTTGTTCCCACCGTCACGGTTCTTTCCCCTCCCACCATCAGATGACCGGCGACCCACGGGTTCAGGTATAAGTTGCGGGACAGCTCCCAGACGTAGCCGCATCCCGCGGTGGCTACCACATTCGAGTAGCGGGCAGTGGGGCGTTCCTCATCATGGGCGATGGAGCTATCCCAATATTCCGCCCCGCCCCCGAACCACCATCCCTTAAAACCTTCATCGACGAAATAATCCAGCACCGCCGCATACGCGGTTATCCGGTTATCTTTGAACCCCTTTTCAAGAAGGAACGAAGGGGTGTTCACCTGTGCGATGATCCCCCGTATCCTGAGACGGTCTTCTCCATACCAAGCCGAACCGTAATAACCGCCCGTGGCGTAGGGAAACACATCAAGCTCGATGCCCGCCGTTTGCGCGGATGCTTTCTCCTCTTTCACTTCGGCATTTGCGGGAGACGTGATGAAGAGCAGGAGAAGAAGAATTGCCGTTCTTGTGGTCATTGCCTTCATCCTAAAAAACATGGCGTATCTCCGTAAACAGGGCGGTGGCGTCGTTCAGCCGCCCGAAGAAGCTGGTGGCGGGGCCTTGGTAGATGTCGCCGCCGATGGTGATGCCGAGCGCGTCGTTCACCGCGTACTTCAGGCGCGGGCGCAAAAGACTGTCGCCGCGTTTCAACCAGACCAGTCCCGAAATCTCCGCTTCCAGGGTTTCGTTCAGCCATTTGTTGTTTATCCGGAAGGAAACGCCTTGTTGCGCGGAGTCCATCTGGTTGTTCGCCAACTGCTCCTGATATGCGATGGCCGAAACGCCGGGATTGGCAAACGAGTCCGCGTCGGTGAAGTTGGCAACAGCCCGGTATACGAACTGGAGGTTGACGTTCAGGTTTTCCAAAAACGTCCTGTCGCCGCCCGCCACCGCGTAGAACACCGGGTTCTTCACAAACGGGTCTTTGCCGTCCGTGTCCCCCGTTTCCAGGTACGCCGCTTCCGCGCGGAGTCCGTACCGCCCGAAGTTCAGGGCGCCATCCGCGCCGAACGCCTTGAGCCGCCCGTACCTCAATGCCACGTCAATTCCCAGCGCCCCCGCGTTTTTCAGCGCGAGGTCGGGGTTGCGGTCATATCCATCGAAATACGAAAGCGACCAGTCGTAATCGCTGGCGAACTGTTCCAGCTTTATTCCCCACTGTCCCCAAGCATTGTCGGGGAGTTCCTCCGAAAAGCGTATGCCGCCGATGGTTGGCAAGGGGAGGGTGTTGCCGCGGAATTCCGGGAGCCACAGCGCGGTGAGGCGCAACTCATCCATGTTCACCGCGCCGCGCAGGGCGGCAACGCCGGACTTTTGGTTCGCGTCGTCCGGGGTCAAAAGCGTGAAATCGCGTACCACTAGATTGTCGGTGGGATTCACCGCGTCCGCCTTGCCCCACGCGACCATCTGCCTGCCGATGCGGACGTCCAGCGAATCGAAGGAAAGGTCCGCATACCCCTCGGTCAAATCCCCTTTTGTTTTCCCGCCACGCGAAATATCGTCGTTGCGCACCCATCCTTCGAACTGAAGCGTGGCAACATCCGATTCGATTTGCGGGATGCTTTTCAGCCACAGCGAAGCGCTCCCCGCGCCGGAATTCTTTTCCGCCTTTTTTTCCGCGTTCCACCACGAGCCGCGCACCGAGCCAGTGATGCCGAGAGTTTCCCTTGGTTCATCCGCCGATGCGGGGGAAGATCCCCTGCCCGGCAGGGCGCCGGGCAGGAGCGTAAAAAGGGTGATGAGTAGAGAGGTAAAGGACTTCCGGACAATTGAAAAGGTTATCCCCTCCTTTTCAAGGAGGGGTGCAGGGGTGGTTATGGTTAACCCCACCTTTGTCCTCCCCTTGAAAAGGGGAGGATGTTGAATAAGACGGGTATGCCAGGTTTTCTTCATTGAGCCTTCCCCGCTTATTCCTTCTCCATGTAACGCGGGGTGAACAGTTCGTCCTTCACTCCAACGTTGGCCTTGAAGTTCTCGAAGGTGATGACCGTGGTGTGGCCGGTCTGCACGTTGCGCGTTTCCAGCCGCATCGGCTGGTATTTTCTGTTCACGGCGTCCACCAGGCGCACATCCGCGCTGGTGAACAGTTTCAGCAGTTCGCCCCTGTCGTCGTAGTATTCCCCTTTAGCGATGACGAAGTTGTCCTTGCGTATCCAGCCCGTCATCCGCGAGTAGCCGGAGCTTTCGCGCACCGCGTCGCCGACCGGGAGCGATTCGATAACCCAGCAGTCCACCCCCTCCACTGTTTCGGAGCGCAGGATCTTCTGGTTCCAGTCCTCCGGCTTGTGCCCCATCACGTCGCCGTAGGAAAAGTCGGTCCCCACGAAGCTGTCCTTTTTGTTGTTGGACACGAGCCGCCGCACTTTTTTGAGGGCGGGAAGGTATATCCACAGGTCGTCGTCTTTGCCGCTGTGCTCCACCATCAGCGTCGCGGTCCCTTTCACGTCCGGCGGCGCGACGAAGCGGACCAGCCGCATGTTGTCCAGTGTGCCGCCGATGAGCTTCGTCACGCCGCGCGTTTTGCGCAGGCGCTCCTGGCCCGCCGCGTTGATGAGGCGGAAGGTGGCGTCCGATTCCGAATCGGCGGTTTTCGAGATGGCGTAGTTCCTGCGCGCTATCTCCTTCGCCGAAAGTTCTTCCGCCCCCGCCAGCGGGATGCCCAGCGCCGCCGCCGTGACGAACGCGGCGATCACGGCGGTGACGGGCGCGGCGCCTTGTTTTTCCTCCTGTTCACCGAAAATGAATTTCGGCCTGAGCGTGAGCAGAAGCGCCGGGAATAGGGTGAGCGACGCGATGGCGCTTGCCACCATCGCCAGGCTTATCAGCAGGCCCAGCCAGAAGTGGATGAGGAATCCGTAGGAGAACACGAGAATGAAGTACCCCGCCGCCACGGAAATGGCGACCAGCGAAACAGCCTTGCCCGCCGTGGCGAACGCGCGGTGGACCGCTTCCGTTTCATCTTCCCCGCGCGCCAGTTCCTCCTTCAGCCGGTAGGCGAGGTAGATGGCGTAGTCCGCGCCGATCCCCACCGCCATCGCCGAAATGGTGGAGGTGGCTATCTGGAGCGGTATGCCCAAAAAGCCCATGAGGCCGAAGTTCGCCGCCACCGTGACGACGAGCGGCACAAGCACCAGCCCCCCCGCGAGGAACGAGCGGAACACGAGGGAGGAGATGAGGAACACCACCCCCGCGATCTGCGCGATGTTCAGCAGTTTCTCGCGCACCAGCACTTCGTTGAGCGCCGCGCCGCTGGAAACGCCGCCCCCCACGCGCACGTTCACCTCCGGCCCGAACGCCGTGTTGGCGATTCCCCGCACGCGGCTGACGAACGTCTCCATGTACGCGCTGGAATCCGTCCGCAGGAACACGAGGATGTTCGCGTTGCGGTAGCCGTAGTCCACCACGCTGTCGAAATCGCCCGGCTCGCCGGAGGTGGAGTACAGCAAAAGGTATTGCGCCACCAGGTTGCGGTCGTCCGGTATCCGGTTGAAGTCCGGGGCGTCGGCGTTCATCGCCATGTTTATCTTCTTAATGTAATCGGCGAGGGAGAGCGTCTTGCCCACCATCGGGTCTTTTTCAATCTCGCGCTGGAGCGTTTCCATTCCTTTGAGCACCGCGGGGTCTTTCAGCGCGTCGTCCTCTTTTCCCTCGATGAGGATGCTCACCGTGTTGGCCCCGGCCATCATTTTGTTGAATGCGTCGTCGTCCTTCATGGCGGGCAGGTCGCCGTAAAAAGTGCCTTTGGTGGAATTGTCTATCGCCACATGCGCGGCGCCCAGCGAAAGGATGCCGATGGCGGCGGCGGCCACGGCGTACACGCGGCCCCGGTTCCCCGCCACAAGGCGGGCGGCGGATTTCACCAACGCGTCGAGCCATGTGTGCTTTTGCTCCCGCGCACGTTCCCGCTCGCCGGGCGCTTTCAGCGACGAGCGCAGGGCCGGGATGAACGAAAGCTCCAACAGCATGGCGCTTAAAATGCCGGAGCCGGTGAAAATACCGAATGTCTGGATGGTCTTGATGTCGAACACCACCAGCGAGAAAAAGCCGGTGGCGGCGATGCTCCCCGCCGCCAGCATCACCGGCGCCACCTTCGTCACCGAATCCGCCACGGCCAGCCGGTTCGCCACTTGCGGCTCGACGCGATGGTCATGCCGGATGCGGTGGTACTCCTCGTAATACCGTTTCATTATCTGCACCGCGTGGCCGGCGGAGAGCGCGAGGATGAGTATCGGGGTGGTGGCGTTGAACGGGTCGAGCGCCACGCCGGAAAGCCCCATGATGCCGAGGCTCCAGATGACCGCCAGCAGGGCCGTGACCAAGGGCAAAAAGAGCGCCTGCACGCTCCGGAACGCCTCGTACAACACCAGCGAAATGATGAGGAGCGCCAGCGGGAAGAAAAAACCCATCCGCTGGGAGAACGTTTCGATCATCGATAGGAGCACCGGGCCGCCCGCAAGCGTGATCTCCACCGAGGGGTCGCGCTCCTTTTCGACGACCGCTTTCACCTGCTCCACGATCTTGGTGAAGCCGCCGATGTCCTTATACTCCGCCACCACCGCGAGCGTTTTGCGGTCCTGCCCGATGATGAGGTTGGAGTACAGCGGGTTCGCGTCCACCGCCTTTTTCAGTTTGTCCATCTCCTCTTCGGTGCGCGGGACGGCGCCCATCAAAGGCTTCACTTCCAGTCCCCACTCGTTGCCGACGATGTTCTTCGCCTTTCGCGCGGAGATGCTGACGACGTTGCTCTTCACCACCCCTTCGCTTTTCAGTATGCCGTCGGTGATGCGTTGCGCTTTCGCGAGGATGGCGGGCTGGTACACGTCGCCTTCTTTCGCGTGGATGCCCACCACCACGGTGTGCTTGTTCCCGAAAATCTCTTCCACGCGGGTGCCGGTGGCCACCAGCGGGTGCGACTGCGGAAGGGTTTTGGCGGGGTCAATGGAGACCGATAGGCTCTTTAGCTGGAACAGGAGACCCAGCGTGACGAGTGCGGTGAGCGCGATGACCGCCTTCCGGTGTTTGATGATCCATTCGATGTAAGCTCTCATTTTGCGCCTCCCAAAAAATTTAATGTGACCAGTTGCGTGAAGTGCATGGTTGCTTTGATGAGAAGAAAAGCGGACAGCATCCCTACTAGTAGATAGGTGGTGAGGACAATTTTTTTTAACATTTGAGGCACCGCAGAATCTGGCCCGTTACCGTGTGATAAAGGGCTTGCGACTGTTTTTCGCGCGCCATCAGCAATGCCCCTTTGGTGGAGGCGATGACGTACATCGCGGTGTCTTCCACCGCTCCGTTTTGCTTGAATTCCCCTTTGGCGATCCCTTCTTCCAGAATGGAAACGATAAAACGGACGTGCCATTTGTTGAACTCTTCCACCTTCTCGCGCAGTTTTTCCGGCAGGATGTTCCATTCCGAGGCCATCGCCCCGATGCAGGATATCTTTGAGCAGTCATTCGCCGCTTGCGCCGCGATATCCGCATGGTATTGGAAGTATCCGTGAAGCTTGTGAGTGGGGGAAAGCTTTTCAAAGAAGGATTGCTCGATGTATGCATCCACCCCTTTGCGGAACGCATCGAACACGGCCAGCCCCAGGTCTTCTTTAGAAGGGAAGTGGTAATGGATGCTCGCTTTTTTGATTTTGAGTATATCGGAGATGTCTTGGTAGCTGAAGCCGTTGTACCCTTTGGCTTCAACCAGCGCGGTTGCCAGCTCGATGATCTTTTCTTTCGTATCGGTCTTTACGGACGTGGTCATATATTCACCTGCAGTCATTCTACCTACCACTAGGTAGGTAAGTCAACAGAAATTATTTCCAAGATATTCCGATAACACTTTTGGGATTTTGGAAAGTGGGGGAAGGCTGGGGCGGCGTTATAATGGCGTTACGGAAAATGCCATTTTAGTCAAACGGAGAGAGCAAGGTAATGCGGAGAGAGAAAGCTATCATTGGCGCGGTTATTGTTGTGGGGGTGGCCCTATCCATATTCACCGCGTGCAAACCCTTCTATGCTGACGAGCCGAAAACCTACGAAGAATGCATCACAAAAAACATGCAAGGGGTGACGAACACCCGTACGCGGATATTGGTGGAAAAGGGGTGCCGGACTCAGTTCCCGCGGAAGTGATCTATTCGGGCGGCGGGACGGGTCGAGGGTTGCGGTCTTCGTCCACCGCCACATACACCACTTTCGCTTCCGTCACCTTCACGCAGTTGGATGGATGCCGGTCGCGTTCGGCGAACACCGCCACGTCCACGGTGATTGAGGTGCGCCCCGTTTTTACCACCTCGCCGTAGCAACTCACCAGGTCCCCCACGAACACCGGTTTTTTGAAGGTGAATTCCGTCACCGCCACGGTGACGACCCGCCCCTTTGTGCGCCGCATCGCTTCGATGGCCCCGGCGATGTCCACCTGCGACATGATCCAGCCGCCGAAGATGTCGCCGCTGGCGTTGGCGTCGGCGGGCATGGCGAGCAGGCGCAGGGTGGGGTGGCGGTCCGGCAGGCGGACGTTATCGGTCTCGCGTTCGCTGTTTTCCATGGTGATCGCAGGATACAGGGAACGGGAGGAAGTGGCAACTTGAGGGTGGATCAGGAGCGGGTGGGGCAGGCCGACATTTTACAGAGAACCTCCGTCCAAGCCATTTCCCATGTAGGAAAAGCCATGCGGGACAGAAAACGTTTTCTACGCTATCTGTTCAAATAACGGGATTTGGGCTATTTTTGCTTAAGTTCCACCCAGCATTTGGGGCACTTGCCCGGCTCAAACATCAGCACTTCGGGATGTAAAGGACAGCCGTAGGTGATTCCGTCCTCGGCTATTTTCGACCGTGCAAATTCAGAAAACGCCGCCTGAAACTTTGCCAGACAGGCCGGGCTACAAAACAGATAGGTAATATCCTGATGAACGTGGCGGAAGGTGCTATTGGGAGAAACGGTCATTCCGCATACAGGATCTTTTGTGCTCGTATACATCGCTCATTTCCTATATTTTCCAATTTACCCGACATTTCCCGGCGGTACAAGCGCCGCGTACCAACACGAAGGTCACAAGAACCGTGTCCCGTCCAGATTTTACGGCGCCTCCGCAACCACATGCCGAGGAATTTGCTTGTCCCTCCGGGCGATGCGGGGTTGGGGCTGTGAGTGGAATTGATGAAGTCGGTGCGATTTGCGGTGTTGTTCCCCGCTTTGAAAGTGGGAGAGCGAGTGCCGGGCCCCGGTTTCCCGGAGCCCGGCGTGAACAGGACGCGGCGTTTATTTCAGGCGTCTTCTTATTGGAGGCGGTCGAAGAACAAACCTGTTAAAACCTAATTTCCATTTCCAGCCGGCAGGACGGGATTTATCCTGTCGTTGCCGCCGGGGGCGGCAAGCACAGACTGAAGTCCGCGCCACCGCCGTTATCTAATCCGGTTTACCTCTTCAGGTTCACGGCTTCGGTGAGCATTTCGTCCACGCTCGTCACGATCTTCGAGTTGGCCTGGTAGCCTCTCTGGTTTTGGATCATCTTCACGAACTCCGTGGCAAGGTCCACGTTCGACAGTTCCAGCGAGCTTCCCAGCACGGTGCCCAATCCGCCGCCGCCCGCGGTGCCCAACAGCGGCTGGCCGCTTTGCGCCGTTTCGCCGTACAGCGATCCGCCCACGCGGCTCAGGCCCCAGGGGCTGGGGAAGTCCGCCAGTTCAAGCTGGTACAGCGATTGCGTCTGCCCGTTCGAGAACAGGCCGGAGATCACTCCCTTGGCGTCCACCGAAAGCCCCTTCAGGGTGCCGGTGGAGTAGCCGTCCTGAATGATGGAGGTCGTGGTGGACGGCGCGGAGTAACCGGATATTTCATTCAAGGCCGCGCCGGTCGTGGTGTTGAACATCGCCCACGTCATCGTCAGAGGGTTCGCCCCCGTGGTGAATCCCGTGATGCCCACCGTCGGGTTGGTGGTGGGGGAGACCAGTTGGCCGGACGAATTGAACTGGATGGTCCCGGTGTTGCCGGTGGTGACCGCGCCGGAGGAAGAGGCCAGCGCGTAGGTCCATGTCGCGCCGGTGGCGTTCACGGCGCCTTTGGTGAAGGTGGCGGTAAGTGTCGTTCTGCCGCCCAGGTTGTTATACACGTCGAAGCTGGTGGTGAAGGTGGCCGCCGCGCTGGCCGAGGCGTTCAGGTTCACCCCCATGCGGAAGTTCGTGGTGGCGCTCGGCTGTGACTGCACGCCGCCGAGGCTTACGTTCGCCACGGTGCCGGAGTTGCTCACCACGCCGTTGGTGGTGCCCGTCACGCGGAAGCCCTGCACCACTTTACCCGTGCCGTCCACCAGCAGTCCCTGTTTGTCCAGGGTGAACTGGCCGGAGCGGGTGTAGTAGTTGGCGCTGTTCGCCGTATCGCGCACGACGAAGAAGCCGGAGCCTTGTATCGCCATGTCGGTGGCGTTCGCCGTGGTCTCGAACGAGCCTTGCGACCAGCTGGTCTGCACGTTCTGCAGGAATGTGCCGCGGCCCATCTGCATGGTGGTGGAGCCGTTCGACATCGAGTTGGAAAGGATGTCCGCGAACGCCGTCCGGCTTCCCTTGAAGCCGATGGTGTTCACGTTGGCGATGTTGTCGCCGATCACGTTCATCGAGTTGCCGAGCGTCAGTATGCCGCTCACTCCCGAATACATTGCGCTGTTCAAACTCATAACTGCCTCCTTGCTTTAAATTAAATTTCCGCCTTTGTTCGCGCTCGCTCCAGCCGCCGGCTGGCTTACTTCCATTACGTCGCCGATAGCCACCTTCACGTTGCCCACGTTCAGGTAGGTATTGCCGTTCTCGATGGTCACCGATTTCACGATGCCCCGCATAAAGGTCGTCGGGTCTATCGCCTGCCCCGTGACGCTCCGCGCGTCTATGGAGTAGGTGTAGGAGCCGTCCGGCAGTTTCCCGCCGCCCAGGTCCTTGCCGTCCCACGGGATGGTGTGATCGCCTTCCGACAGTCCGCCCTGGTTGATGGTGGAGACCACCTCGCCCGCGCCGTTGGTGATGTGGATGTTCACCGTGCCCGCGTCCGAGGGGATGTGGAAGCTGAGGTTGGTGGCCTGGCCGTTCTTTATTTCCACGCCGTTGCCCGCCGCTTTCACTTCCTTGCCGATCATGCCCATGCTCTGCGCGCTGGCGACCGAGGTGTTGATCTGCGAGAGGCTCCCCAGGTTGGTGTTCACGTTGTAGAGTTGTTCAAGGGAGCTGAACTGCGCCATCTGCGCGGTGAATTCGGTGTTCTGCATCGGGGAGAGGGGGTCCTGGTGCTTCAACTGCTCGACGAGCAATTTCAAAAACTGGTCTTTGCCCATCGCGTCCTTCTTGCTCAAGGGGGTGGACGCTTTGGTGCTCGACGGGGTCGCCGTGGTTTCAGTGGCCGATGTGACGATCATTGTCCCGCTCCTTTACGCCGTGACGTCCACAAGGGAGTTGCCGCGCCGCGCGCGGGGCGCGCGTGCCGCCGGGGCGGACTCCACGTTTTTCGGCCCGCGCGATTCGCGGTTCTCAGCCGCCTGCGATTCGCGGGCTTCCGACTGGGCGGCGAAATTGTTGCCGCCGTTGTTCTGGTTCACGGAGACGTTCATCTCCTGCACCATGATCCCCTGCTCGTGCAGGGCGGATTTCAGCTGGTCGAGGTTCTGCTCCACGGCATGTTTCACCGCCGCGGATTCCACCACGATGGAGGCTTTCACGGTGGCGTCGGCCATGTGGAGCTTTATGTCCACCGTCCCGAGCGATTCGGGGGTGAGGGTGATCTTCGTTTGGGTGGCGTTCGGCAGGCTCAGGATGCTCGCCTTTTCGGTGATCTGGTTCATGATCCGCGCGCCGTGCGCCTTGTCGGCGGCGGCCACCGATTCCACCGCGTGGGTGGGGGTGGCCTTCTCGGCGGCATGGGCGGCGATGGTGTGCGGGGTTTGCACATTGGCCGCCTTGTCCAGCAGTGTGGCGAAATCCGATTTGCCGGACTCGTTTTTCACCGTGGCGGTTTCGGCGATCCCTTTTTCCGTTTCCGCCTTCGTGTTTAGGCCGCCATTGTCTTTCGATTCGGTGTTCGCCACTTCCTTCACCGCGGAGGCCGAGGCTTGAGCCACGGTGAGCGGCGCGGTCTTGCTTGCCTGCTGTTGATGCGGCAGTTCCGCCGGTTTCACTTCCTGCTTCACTTCGAGGGAAGAGACGTTCAGCGCGGAGAACATCTCCTGCGACTGTTTTTCGTCGAGCTTCAGGAGGTCCGCGATCTTCGCGGCGAATTCCTTGGCGCTTGCCGCCGTCTTGGCGTCCGCGCCGAGGAGTTTGGCGAGGTCTTTCTCCTTGCCGTCCGCGAGGACCGCCTTCAACTGAACGAGGCCGGCCTGCGCGTCTTTGCCGGTTTGCGTGGTGACTTCCAGCTTCGCCTGCCGGAGTTCGTCCACTTTCATGCCCGCCGCATCGGCCAGCTTCGCCACCTGTTCGTCGGTGAGCTGTAAGGACTTGATCAGTTCCGCCATGCTGATGGTTTGGACGATGGCGGGGGTTTCGCTGTTTTTATTTTCGGTTTTCACCGGTTCGGCCTTGGCATCCGCCTTCGTTTCAGCCGCATTTTTTACCTGTTCCGCATCTTCCGCGTTTGCGGTCTCCGCCTGTTCCGCGGCGGTGGCTTCTTGCGCGGTGGCCGCGTTGTCCGTTTTTACTGTTTCTTTCGTTTCATGTTTCGCCGCTTTGGAGGCCGAAACGGATTTTGAGACTACCTTCGCTTTCGGCTGGATGGTTTCTTCCGGTTTTTGTTTTTCGGATTGAACGATGTTCAGAATGTCGGAGAAGGAGGTCTTGCCCTCCTGATTGCCCGCCGTGAAGGAGAAGAGGGCCGCGTTACCGTTTGTCTTTTGCGCCGCCGTTTCTATTCCCAAATTCATTTTTACCTCTTAAGTTATTTGTCCTGTTCGCCGATAAGTTAATTCAACCCTTGTGCCATTTGAGTACAGCTATGCAAATCAATGCGTTACGCTAACAGGTGCTGACATGGGGCGGTAAATTGCTCCTTCTCTCCTTTCAAAACCGGAAAATTTTGCCTAGCCAATCCGGCCGTTGCTTGAAAAATATTGGCGGCGTATCTATGATTTTTCCAGTATGACATCAGGTGATATGCAGGAATGGCCTTGGCTGGTTAAAAGTCTGGCGGTTTGGGCGCTCATCATTTTGGCCGAGACGGTTCATGGCATCCTGCGCAATAAATTCCTTGTCCCCATAGCGGGTGATTTCCGCGCCCGGCAGATAGCGGTGTTCACCGGCACGCTCATCATTTATTCCATCGCGTTTCTATTCGAAGGCTGGATGGGATTGACCACCGATGGTCAACGAATAGGGGTCGGCCTTCTTTGGGCGATCCTCACGGTGGCGTTCGACATCGGGTTGGGCCGGGCCTTCCGTTTTACTTGGAAGAGGATTCTTTCCGACTTCAATCTTTTCCAAGGGGGGCTGATGCCCATCGGGCTTGTTTTAATGGCGTTAGCCCTAATCTTAGTTTCCCGCTTCTAGCCCCCTGTCAATAATCACCTCACGGGAATGGTTCGGGATTTGCTCCCTTCTTTTGTATATGGGAAACCGGGAATTGCATTTTTTGACGGAGAATCGCGTTTAGAGGGAGGGGATGGGAGGGGGTACGTTGAACGTATTGAAAATACATAGGTATGCAATTCGGCACAGCGATTGCTTAAGTAATGGATGGAAATACGTTTATGGTGTATTGCTGTAGGGAATTTTGACGGTATGAAGATATTTGGACTGACGACAAAGGGAATAGAGATAGCCTCCCGCTCGCTCGATTTCGTGGCGGATGCCACTTCCCAAGCCGCCGCCAATATCTCAAACGCCACCGTTCCCGGCTACAAGGCGGCAACGCCCGGCGATTTTGAAGAAGTGATGGCTCAAGCGCTCAAGGGGGTGGACGAAGGCGGGATGGCGAAGTCCGATCCCCGGCATTTCCCGGTGGCGGACCTCAACCGGATCGCGCCGGCGATAATCGAAGAGACACAGGCGCAAAGCTTGGACGGCAACACGGTGAACATGGAAAAAGAAGGCGCCCGGCTGGGCGGCCTTTCGCTGAAATACTCCGCCTACTCCACGATCGTGGGGCGGGAACTGGGAATGTTGAAAAGCGCGATAAGCCTGAACACGCAGGGATAAGTAAAGGAGATACGATATGGATTTGATGACGGCCATGAAAGTAAGCGCGGCGGGCTTGAGCGCCCAGCGCACGAGAATGAACGTGGTCTCCAGCAACTTGGCCAACATCAATACCACCCGCACCCCTGAGGGCGGTCCCTACCGCCGCAAGGAAGTGATATTGACGGCCGCCCCCGCGGAAGACTCTTTCGGGAAAATTCTGGCCGAACAGGTGAGCGAGCCGAAAGTGGTGACGGTGGCCGAGGACCAAAGCGAGTTCCAAAAAGTGTACGACCCCGCGCACCCGGACGCGGATGCGGAAGGGTATGTTTCGATGCCGAACGTGAACCTGATGAAAGAGATGGTGGACATGCTTTCCGCCACGCGGGCGTACGAGGCGAACGCGGCGGTCATCAATACGGTGAAGACGATGGCCCAGCGGGCGATTGATATAGGGAACAGGTAAGGTAGCGGGTGGAGAAGGTGAGGTAGGGAATGTTCAATCAGTTGAAGAACTCGGTATCGCAGTTCATCCGGATGTTCAACGAGCTTCCGCTCGGCAAGAAGGTCGCCATCGGGGCGTTCGGGGCGCTGGTGCTCGTGGGCATCCTGCTGACCAGCTACCTCTCCGGCGGCGAGGAGTATTCGCTGTTGTACGCGAACCTCTCGCAAGAGGACGCGCTATCCATCTCCGAAAAGCTGAAAGAGCGGAAAATTCCGTACAAGCTTGAACACGCCGGGACGGCCGTGACCGTGCCGGTGAAGGACGTGTACCAACTCCGGCTGGAACTGGCGGGCGAGGGGCTTCCCTCCGGCGGCGGCGTGGGGTTCGAGATATTCGACAAGACCAGCTTCGGCATGACCGAGTTCGTGCAGAAGCTGAACTACCGCAGGGCCATGCAGGGGGAACTGCAACGGACGATCAATTCAATCGCGGCGGTGCAGTCGTCGCGGGTGCATATTTCCATTCCGGCGAAATCGCTGTTCGAGGACGACAAGCAAAAGCCCACCGCGTCGGTGGTGCTGAAACTCAAAGGGAGCAAAAAGCTGGCGCGCGCCCAAGTGGAGGGGATAGCGCATCTCGTCGCGTCCAGCGTCGAGGGGCTTTCGTCCACCGACATCACCATCGTGGACAGCGGCGGCAACATCCTGAGCCTGCCCGAAGAGGGGGAGGACGAGGCGGTGAAGCTCTCCAACAAGCAGATGGATTTCCGCCGGAGCTACGAAGCGGACCTTGAGAAGCGCATCCGCACCATGCTGGAAAAAGCCGTGGGCGACGGCAAGGCGATGGTCCGCGTGAGCGCGCAGATAGATTTCAAGCAGGAACAACGGACGGAAGAGATCTACGATCCGGAAAGCCAGGTGGCCCGGAGCGAGCAGAGGAACGAAGAGCGCACGGTGGGGGCGGCCCTGCCGGTGGGCGTGGCCGGGGTGCAGAGCAACCTGCCGGAGAGCGGCGAAGCGGGCGCGATAATGGGCAAGCCCGCCGAATCTACCCGCACCAACGAAACGGTGAACTACGAGATAAACAAGGTGGTCAAGACCGTGGTGGAGCCGGGCACGCAAGTGAAGAAGCTTTCCGTGGCCGTGATGGTGGACGGGAAATACAAGGAAGTCACCGCCGCGGACGGCAAGAAGACGCGGGAGTTCCAGGCGATCAGCGCCGAGGAAAAGAGCACGTTGCAAAACCTCGTCCGCACCGCGATCGGGTTCGACGCGAACCGGCAGGACGCGGTGACGGTGGAGAGCATGCAGTTCGACGAGACCCCGCTGATGGAAGAAGCGGCGAAGCTCGACGCCGAGGCCGACCGCGAACACACCCTCACGATGTTCAAGTACGGCGTGATGGGCGTGGTGGGCGTGATGATATTCCTGTTCCTGGTGCGGCCGCTGATGCGCACCATGTCGGCCGCCAGCGGCGAGGTGGAGCAGTTACGGAGCTTCCCGCAGACGGTGTCGCAGATGGAACAGGAACTGAACGCCCTGCTGGCGCCGAAAGAGGAAAAAGTTGATTACCGCAAGCGCGTGTCCGAACTGGTGGCGGAGAACCCGCAACAGGCGGCCGAGCTTATTCGGCTGTGGCTGAAGAAACAGGCCAAATAGGCGTAAGATAAGAAGAGAGGCAGGAGAAAAGCGATGGCGCGTAGAGGCGGACCGGCGGCCCTGATCGGGGCGGAAAAAGTGGCTGTTTTGATGATCTCGCTAGGGGACAGCCTTGCCTCCAAAGTGCTCGGCCAACTGAGCGAAAAAGAGATACAGCAGGTCGGCAACTACATGTCGTTCATGGAAAACGTCGAGCCTGAGCAGATGGAGCTGGTGGTAAAGGATTTCTTCAAGTCCCTCGAGGGGGGCGAAGGCGGCATGTTGGCGGGTGGCCGCGAATACCTGCGGAAAATGCTGGAACGCACCATGGACCCCACCCGGGTGAACGAGGTGCTCTCGAAGATCGCCGCGCCCGGCCAGACCGAAGAACTGGGCGGCGGGCTGGAGGCGATACGCCACCTGGATCCCAAGACCGTGGCGAACTTCCTGCGGAATGAATACCCCCAGACCGTGGCCATCGTGCTGGCGCATCTGGATCCGGCGCAGGGGGCCGAAATACTGAAGAACCTGCCGGAGCGGTTCCGCTCCGAGATCGTATTGCGCATCGCCACGATGGAGCGCGTGAGTCCCAGCGTGGTGGCGGACCTTGACCGCGCGTTGGCGACCGAATTCCAAAGCGCGGGCGCGATGGAGGGAAGTCGGCTGGGCGGCGTGGATACCGTGGCCGAGATCGTGAACAACCTGGACCACAACATGGAAATGGCCATACTGGCGGAGATAGACGGGTACAATCCCGAACTGGCCGAGTCCATCCGCAACCTGATGTTCGTGTTCGAAGACCTGCTCAACGTGGACGACAAGGGGATGCAGGCCATCCTCAAGGAAGTGCCGCGCGAAGATCTGGTGTTGGCGCTCAAGACCGCTTCGGAACAGCTCCGGGAAAAGATATTCCACAACATGTCCAAGCGCGCCGCCGAGATGCTCAAGGAAGACCTGGCGTCGTTGGGACCGTCGAAGCTCTCGGACGTCGAAAAGGCGCAACAGGGCGTGATCCGCATCGTGAAGAAGCTGGAAGAAGAGGGCAAGGTTGTGCTGGCGGGCGGAGGCGAGGAACTTGTTTAAGCTTGTCAAGGGCGAGGAGGCCGACCAGTTCCCGAAGCTGGAGTTCTCCAGCTTCACGGAAGAGGTGGAGTCCGCCGAGCGCAAGAAGCGGCATCTGGAAGAGGAGTTCAAATCCGAATACCAGAAACGCGAAGCCGAGGAGTTCATCCTGGGCGGGTTCGATTTTGAATACGGCGGCGGCTACCGGCGCGATGAGATATTGAAAAAAACCTCCGATGAAGCGGATGCGATGATCGCGTCGGCGAAGGCCCGCGTGGCCGAGATCGAAAAAGAGGGGTACGAACAGGGGCGCGAAGAGGGGCGCAAGCAGGGCAGGGAAGAAAGCTTCGCCGAGGCCACTTCGCTCATGCAAGCGCTGGTGGTGGCGGTGAACGAACTGCACACGGCCCGCAACACCTATTACGGCAAGGCGGAAAAGGAAATGGTGGACCTCGTGACGCTCATCGCGTCCGAACTCGTGTGCCGCGAAATTTCGCAGGATCCCTCCATCATCGGTTCCGTCATCCGCAAGGCGGTGGGGCAACTCCACGCCAAGCAGAACATCACGGTGCGTCTGAACCCGGCGGATGTGGAATACGGCCAGAAAATGCGGGAAAGCCTGGTGCGCGACGTGGCGACGGTGGAAAATGTGGAACTGAAGACCGACCCGGCCATACGGTCCGGCGGGTGCGTGATAGAGACGAACATCGGCGTAATAGACGCCACCGTGGAAACGCGGATACTGAACATCCATAAATCCCTCCGCGAACAACTGGAGCTGTGACCGATGACCGTGGACCTCTCCCGATTCAGGAATGCCGTCGCCACGGCGCGGGACATCATCCCGGTCGGCGCGGTCACGCGCGTCATCGGCCTGGTCATCGAGGGGGACGGGCCGGACGTGCCCGTGGGATCCATGTGCAAAATTTTTCCGCGGGAAGCCGGTCAGCCGGTGGAAGCGGAGGTGGTGGGTTTCCGAGACGGGCGGATACTGATGATGCCGCTGGCCACGCCGCAGGGAATCTCGCCCCGGTGCCGCATCGAGGCCATCCGCGGCAAAGCCACGGTGAGCGTGGACGAAACGATACTGGGGCGCGTGCTGGACGGGCTGGGCAGGCCGCTGGACGGCAAGGGCGCGCTGAAATGCAGGCACGAGATGCCGCTGTACGCCGAACCCGTGAACCCGGTGGGCAGAAAGCGTATCAGCCAGCCGCTGGACCTGGGCATCCGCGCGATCAACGGCCTTTTGACCTGCGGGCGCGGACAGCGAATCGGCATCATGGCCGGGACCGGCGTGGGCAAATCGGTGTTGTTGGGAATGATGGCGAAACTCACGAATGCCGACGTGGCGGTGATCGGGTTCATCGGCGAGCGCGGCAGGGAAGTGCGCGAGTTCATCGAGAAGAATTTGGGCGAAGAGGGAATGAAACGGTCGGTGCTGGTGACGGCGACGTCGGACAACACGCCGCTGGTGCGCCTGCGCGCCGCGTACACCGCCACCGCGATCGCCGAATATTTCCGCAAACAGGGGAAAGACGTGCTTTTGATGCTGGACTCGTTGACCCGTTTCGCGATGGCCCAGCGGGAGATAGGGCTTTCCATCGGCGAGCCGCCCGCCACGAAGGGGTACACTCCC
Source organism: Nitrospinota bacterium (assembly GCA_016212275.1). Taxonomy (GTDB): domain Bacteria; phylum Nitrospinota_A; class UBA7883; order JACRGQ01; family JACRGQ01; genus JACRGR01. Next base: position 49,512 of record JACRGR010000070.1, read on the forward strand.
AGCGTATTCGCGCTGTTGCCGCGCCTGTTGGAGCGCGCCGGCACCGGGGGCGAAGAGGAGGGGAGCATCACCGGGCTGTATACGGTGCTGGTGGAAGGGGACGACCTGAGCGAGCCGATATCCGACGCCTCGCGCGCGATATTGGACGGCCACATCATCCTCTCCCGCGCGCTGGCGGCGCGCGGACATTACCCCGCCATAGACGTGCTCCAGTCCATCAGCCGCGTGATGATAGACGTTACACCACGGGAGCAGATGGCGCTTGCCAAAAAGCTGTTCCGCACGCTCTCCATTTACAAGGAGGCGGAAGACCTTATCAATATCGGAGCGTATGTGAAAGGCTCGAACCCGGCCATAGACGACGCCATCCAGAGGATCGGCGCCATCAACGCCTTTTTGGAGCAAGGGATGGACGAGCGTTCATCGCTCGAGGAATCGGTGAGAAAAATGGCGGAGATCTTTTAGGCCATGTTCAGGTTCAGGCTTCAGGCCGTGCTCGACCATCGCAAGCGGCAGGAAGAGGAAAAGCAGAGGGAGCTTGCGCTGGTGAACCGGGACCTCATGCGGACCCGCGAGGAGCTGGAAGCGCTTATCATCGGGCGCGAAGAGGGAGCGCAAAAACTGACGGAACTGGAACGCACGGCAAAGGACGTGCGCGAGATGAAACTGTACGAGGACTTTTTGGACGGGCGCGATATGGACATCGCCTGGAAGCGCAAAGAAGTTGCGAATGTGATGGAGCGCGTGCGCCAAAAGCAACTGGAACTGCAGGAGTACCTCAAGCGGCGGCGCGTGATGGAAATTTACCGCGACCGCTTGCGGGATGCGTACACGCAAGAGGAAAAACGGCGGGAACGGATATTGGCCGATGAAGTGGCCACCCAAATGTGGTTCAGGGAGGCGTGATGGCGCGCAGGATGGGGTTATTGCTTATTGTTTCGGTTGCCGTGGGGCTTTTCGGGTTTTCTTATGCGCTGGCGCAAGACACGACCTCCGGCAAAGGGAATAAACAGGAAGAGCCGCAGGAACAGATACGGCTGGAAATGGCGAAGGACCTCCTGAAAAAGCAGGAAGAACTCAACCGCCGCGAAGAACAACTGCAGGCCAAGGAAGGGCAGTTGCGCGCGCTGGAACAGCAGATACAGGGGAAGATAGACGAACTCAAGCGCACCCAGCTGAAGCTGGAAGAACTTATCAAAATGCGTGACGACTTGGAGGCAAAAAATGTCACCAATCTGTCAAAAGCGTATGCGGCCATGCCCCCGGCGGAAGCGGCGGCACGGCTGAAGACGATGGATCGCGCGACCGCGCTTCGCATCCTAATGGCAATGAAGACAAAGAATTCCTCGAAAATTCTGTCAAATCTCGATCCGCAGACCGCGGCGCAAATATCGGAGCAACTCGCCAAGCGCCAAATGGAATAGGTTATGCATTGACCTATTGGCGTATGGCTGATACAATCCGGCAACTTTAGACACTAAAGCCAAATTTAAATAAAGCCGATACGTCAGCCATATCAAGGAGTGGTGATAACCATGAAACGGACAGCGGAACTGAATGAACGCAAAGTGGTCAAGGTTTTTACCGACGGCGCATCGGAGCAGGTGGATGCCATCCTCTTTAAAGAGGTGGATACGCTCGGCGAAACGCTGGGGTATATGCTTCACTATGTCCTCTCCGGCGTGAAGGTGAACGACCGCGACCCGAACGCGCTCATCCACTACTACCAGAATTCCTGAACGGCACCCGCCAATCGTGAACGGCGGGGTTTAGTCCCCGTCTCCCCTCCAAATAAAAAAGGCGCTCCCTTTGTCAGGAGCGCCCAGGTTTTTTATGCCGCGTAAGCGGAAAATCAGACGATATATGGCGGTCGCATCGAGCGCAGGGCCGCCACCCGTTTTTCCATCGGCGGGTGCGTGCTGAACAGGCTCAATATGCCGCCGCCCGTGAGCGGGCTGACGATGAACATGTGCGCCGTGGCCGGTTCCGCCCCCACCATCGGGATGGCGTGGGCCGCGCGGTTGATTTTCTCCAGTGCGCGGGCAAGCGCCTCCGGGTTCTTTATCAACGCCGCGCCGGTGCGATCTGCGCCGTATTCCCGCGTGCGGGAAATGGCCATCTGCACCAGCATCGCCGCTATCGGCGCCAGTATCATCATAAGTATCATCACCGCCGGATGGCCGCCTTCACGGTCGTCGTTCCTGCCGCCGCCGAATATAAGCGCCCATTGCGCCATGTTCGCCAGCATGCTTATCGCGCCGGCGATGGTGGCGGCGATGGTGCCTATCAGTATGTCGCGGTTTTTCACATGGGCCATTTCATGCGCCAGCACCCCGGCAAGTTCCTCCTTGTCCAGCACCCGCATGATGCCGTTGGTCACAGCCACCGCCGCGTGTTCCGGGTTGCGCCCGGTGGCGAACGCGTTGGGCTGTTCCGAGGGGATGAGGTACACCTTCGGCATCGGCATGCCCGCCGCCTGCGAAAGCTGGCGGACGGTCTGGTGCAGAAAGGGGGATTCCGCCTCGGTCACTTCCTTCGCGCCGTACATGCGGAGGACTATCTTGTCGCTCCAGAAATAGGAGATGAAGTTCATGGCCAGCGCCATGATGAAGGCCATCACCATCCCGCTTTGCCCGCCCAGCGCCTGGCCCCCGACGACCAGAATGAGGGTCAGGGCGGTCAATAGCATCGTTGTCTTAAATACGTTCATGTATCCGGTTCCTCCGAAATTTATCCTATGGGATTAATAAGACCCGCGTCCAGCCATGTCAACCCCGCCGGGCGGTACGATAGTTTGCCAACTTCACATGGCTAATAATAACACAAAACCAAGGGGGGATATAGGGGTTGGGGCGAAAAAAATACGAAATAGAGCGGGGCCTTGCGGCCCCGCGCATTACGAAAGGAAGATGTTAGCGTTTCTCCATGCCGGCGGGCTGTTTGGTCACCTGCTGGGCTATGAGGTCGCCTTTGCCTCCGTCTATCAGGTCGTGCCATACGTCGGCGGGGGCGAGGAAGGTGCTTCCCGGTTTCACCGGCAGGGCTTCCTCCGCGCCATTGTCCAGCTTGAAGGTGCCGGTGCCGCTGATCACGGTGAACATCTGGTCGCCGGTCGGGTGCTTGTGGTATCCCAGCGCCTGTCCCGCCTTGAAGTAGTACACGTCCAGGGTGAGCGCGTTGGTCTTCAAAAGGGTTATCTTGCTTACCGCGCCGTCGGTATACGCCTTTTTCTCGTTTATGTCCGAATGTTCAATTGCCATTGTGCCGTCTCCTTAATGAATGAAAATGTTAGTTTGAACCTAATTTTGGGTGGCGAAACCACCGGGATTAACTGTACCCCGTCTTTCGCGGACGGTCAACCAATCAATGATGACCGGGTCACGGGGAACCGGGCGGCGGCGGTTCCGCCGGGGAGTTCGATTCCAGCTCCGGGGCGCGCAGGGTAGGCTCTTCCTTCCTCTTTTCGTACAGCAGGATGAGGCTGATGCGCCGGTTGCGCTCGTCGCGCGGGTTATACTTTATCAGCGGTTCCGTGTCGGCGTACCCCACCACGCGCGCGATGCGGTAGGGGTCTATGCCGTTCGCTTCCAGTTCCCGGCGGGCGGCGGAGGCGCGGTTGGTGGAGACCTCCCAGTTGGTCTGATTTCCCACGGCGTAGGGAGCGGCGTCGGTGTGCCCTTCCACCGCTATCCGGTTGGTGGTCTCCCGGATGTTTCCCGCGATGATGGAGATAAGCTCTTTGGCGCGCGCGGTAGGCTCCGTGCTACCGCTCTCGAACATCCGGCTCCCTTCCTTGTCCACCAACTGGATCCGCAGGCCGCCTTCGACAACGTCCAGCACCACCTGGTCTTTGAGTTTTTCCATCTTCTGGTCAACGGAGGCCGAGATCTTCTCTTTCATCTCTTCGGCGGTGAGTTCCGGGCTGGAGCCGGACTTCGTTTCTTTCTGCTCCATCTTCAGTTCGCCGCCCGGCTGTTGCACCGCTCCGCGCGATCCAGCCATGAACGATACGCCGGCATCCTTGAAAATGCTGAACTCCTTGAAATACTCCGCCAGCACAATGCGCTTTTCAGGGCTGACCATCGCCAACAGCCACAGCAGGAGGAAGAACGCCATCATGGCGGTCACGAAGTCGGCGTACGCCACTTTCCACGAGCCGCCGTGCGCGCCGCCGTGCATTTTCTTCACTTTTTTGATTACCGGCGCGGTCTTTTTATCGTCCGCCATTATTTTTTGATCTTTCCGAGCGCGGCCTCAACTTCCTGGAAGCTGGGACGCTGTGAGCCGGGGATCACGCGCCGCCCGAACTCGACGGCGACCTGCGGCGCTTCGCCGCGCACAAACGCCACGAGGATGACTTTCAGCACACCGAGGTACTGGTGGTCTTCGCCGGCAAGCGCCTCCAGCGCTTTGGATATCGGGCCAACGTAGCCGTAGCACAGGAGCACGCCGAGAAACGTGCCGACCAGCGCCGCGCCGACGTGGTGCCCCAGCACGGAGGGGGGTTCGTCTATCTTGCCCATGGTGATGACCACGCCGAGCACCGCCGCCACGATGCCGAGTCCGGGCAGGGCGTCCGCCACGTTGCCTATGACTTTCGACGGCGTGAGCGATTCCTCGTGATGCGCTTCCAACTCCGCGTCCAATAGCGCGTCCAGGTCGTGGTGCGAGATGCTGGTGGACATCACGGTGCGCAAGGTGTCGGTGACGAAGGCCAGCGCGTGGTGGTTGCCCACGAATTTGGGGTACTTTGAAAATATCTTGCTCTTGGTCGGGTTTTCCACGTCTTCTTCGATGGAGATCAGCCCTTCGCGGCGTATCTTGAAAAATATCTCGCTCATCAGCAGGAGCGCTTCCAGGTAGTCCGCCTTCGCGTAGGTCTTGCTGGCGAGGATTTTTTTGAGGTCGGCGAACACCATCTTGATGATCTTCATCGGGGCCTGGATGATGAACCCACCCACCGCCGCGCCGCCGATGATGATAAGTTCGGCGGGCTGGAGCAGGACGGAGAAATTGCCGTGTTCCATGGCGTAGCCGCCCAGCACGCAACCGAGGACAATGATACCGCCGACGATAACCAGCATCTAGTTGTCCTTCCCCCGGTTTTCCCGTTGTTCGCGGAACAGCTCGCGCTGGCGCTGGAAAACGTAATGGACTATCCGGTCGCGCAATTCGTCGTCCATCGGCAGGTAGCGCACCGATACCGCGCCGTCGCGGCAGTCGTCCACCTCGCCGTACACATACATCGCGACCGGCGGTATCGCCGGAAGAAGCATTTTCATCTCCACCAGTCCCTTATTCTCAAATTCGTCCGGCAGGCGCACCGTAATGCCGCCGCCGCTTATTTCCACATTCCGGTACGCAAGCCGCCGGAACTGTTCGCGTTCCTTGTCCAATAACCCGATGACCGTTTCCAGCTTCTGGTTCAACAATTTGAGCCAAGCCGAAAGTACCTTGTCGTCATGTTCGGGCAATTCCTTTATATCGGTCAGGTGCATCTCGGTGGTCAGCCGCGTGCGCAGGGCTTCGTTCCCCACCCCCGCAAGCGGGACAACCTCGATCGGTATCTGCGCCGACACGGAGGAATAGCCGCTGTGCAGACCGCCGCTTTGAACCCCGTTATCCTCCAAACCTTTATATGCTCCGAATTTGAATTACTCTACCATACGGCGGCGGGCGGGATGCAATATGATATTTTTTTCGCCTTTTCTGAGTGTAACGGGACGTTATGGGGGTTTTCAGGGAATTTACAAAAAGCGCGCCGCAATGAGCGCGAAAAGCGCTACTGATGCAAGCGGCAGTATAACCTCGCCGGTGACGGCCCCCAGTTTAAGCAGGTGGATGATGAACTCGATGTCTTGCTTAAGGGTCATTTTGCTTTGTCCCAGCGAGCGCTGGTTGAACACATATCCCACCTCGACCGGGTTGGAGAATTTTCCGCGCACCAGCACCTCAAGGAATATCTTGAACCCGGTCGGTGAGAGCTTTGCCAGCTCAACATTCTCCCGCTTGAAAAGGAAACAGCCGGTGGTGGTGTCCTTTATGTCCCGCAGTGACCACGGGAGAAGGCATTTGGCGATGATGTTCGCGACGTTGGAGATCACCACCCGGTGGAATTCCCAATCACTCGTTCCACCGCCCTCTACTTTCCGGCTGGCGACCGCCATGTCCGCCCCCTGGCTTTGCGCGGCAGAGTGCAATCTGCGGATGATGTCCGGGGGGTGCTGAAGATCGGCATCTATCACGGCGAGATAGCTCCCTTCGGCCTGTTCCCATCCGCGCACCACGGCGGTGGCAAGGCCGCGCTCGGCGGTGCGCACGATCACTTTCATGCCGGGATATTGCGATTTGAGTTCTTCGGCTTTTTGCGCGGTGCCGTCCGGCGAATTATCGTCCACCACAATCAGTTCGAGCGATGCGCCGGAACCGGCAAAACTCCCGGAAACGCGCCGGATAAGTTCGGCGATGTTCAGCGCCTCGTTGTAGGTGGGAATAACAAGGGATACGTCGTACCGGTTCGCCATCCGCGGGAGTGTAGCACAGTTTTTGTCCCCTTCGCCGGTTGGAAAGGTGGAAAAATGGACCTTTGGGCTACCTCTGTTTATCCGTGGAGTCTTCCATGTCCGTTTTTTCAATTTTGGTAAATCGGGTTTCCCGCCCCCATCCCCCTCAGTAACCGGCACCCACTAATTTTCCACTAAATTATTGACTCTTGCACAAAAAGGGTATTTAATTAAGTGAGCGTATCGAAGAGTTACGAAAGTTAATCACATTTTTGTAATGGGGCATTGCGTGATTCCGAAGGGAATTGGTCTAAAAGCGAAGCTTGAAAAATAGCGGGTATTTAGGGGGGGTGTCATGTCTGAAACAGGTATTGTAAAGACTGGAAGGCGCGCTGAAAGCGGCCTTGATTCAAGTATTGCCGAATTGTTAAAGAAGATTCCCAGGCTCCCGCCGTATGCCAGTAGCCTCGCCGCCAAGCTGATGGACCCGAATGTGAATGTGGGCGATATATCCCAGATGATCAAATCCGACCCATCGCTCACGGCCTTGACGCTGAAAGTGGCGAATTCCGGCTATTACTCCTTTCCAATGAAAATCACCAATATCAACCAGGCGGTCATGTTGCTTGGCGTCAAACAGATATACCGGATGGTGATGGACCAATCGCTAAAGAATTTCTTTCCTCCCGCCTTTCCCGAGTTCGAGCAGTTGCAAAAACACTCCTATCTCGTTTCCATCATCACGGAGGAAATCGCCGACGCCACGGGGCGGCTCCATCTCGCGGGGCTGGTCAATACGTTGGGGCTTTTGCACGATATTGGGCGGAGCGTGATCATGTTGCTGAAGCGGAAAAACCCCCAGTTCAATGAGAAGCTGGACATGGTTGACCATGTAAGATTGGGGGGGCAACTGCTGGCGCAGTGGGGATTGCCGGAACCGATATACTCCGCGATCCGGGATTACGCGGAATTGAAGTCACTTCCCCCGGACGATGTGCCGCATATCATCCGGGACGACGTGGCCATTTTGCACGTTGCCCATGTTTGCGCCGCGCTGGTATTGGACGACGGCGAGGCGCTGGCGGACAATGTCCTATATGGCCGGTGCATGACGTGGCTGGGCGCGGAAGGGGTGGCCGCCGACCGGTTTTGGAAGGAAAAATTGAGCAAGCGGCTGGCGTCCCGGTTGCGCAATTTTCCCGAAAACATTCAGGCGGTCTTGAAAAAACATCTTAGCCTTGCCTGGTAAAGCATAGCTGTTCAGGTATCAGAATCGCCGCTACGGCATTTTCCGTTCACTTATGTTACAAATTGTGTATTGTGTATAGCCATTTATTTGCAAATACACGGCATTTAATATCCTGAAATAATAGCTACTAATTATTTTTCTGGTATTCCATTGTCGAATGCAATTAACATTCAGAATCAAAGTATCCAATTAGGGGTACTGGTTGCAGGAAAGCGCGCAAAATATTTTGCCATTTCACATACGTCTGGCTGGCGTGATGGCGGTTGAGAGATGAAAGTTTGGAGGATGCGGAGATGAACCTGATCGAGTGGAGCAGTAAATACGAAGTGGGCGATGCGGGGGTTGACGACCAGCACCGCGAACTTTTCAAGATCGTCAACGAGGGGCTTGCCGTCGCCACCAACAGCGCCCGGCTCACTCCGGCCGACCAAACGGCGAAAATGCGTGACGTGCTGAACTTTTTGCTGAAATATGTGGTGGATCATTTCTCCTACGAAGAGGGCCTGCAGAAAAGGCTGTCCGCGGTCGGTTATCCCGATCATCAGTCGCACCTGCAACTGCACAAGGATTTCGCAAAGGACTTTTTGGCGCTTAAGGAAGAGTTCGACCGGGGCGGCGTTACGCCGGCCTGGGGAGTGAAGTTCAACCGCGTGGTGGCGCAGTGGCTCCCGAACCACATTTCGCGGGTGGATAAAAAGATGTCCGGCTATCTGGGCAACGGCCATCAGCGCGGCGGGGTTCCCTCCACCGGGCGCCAATTCGCCATAACGCCCGCGCGGCACGCGGCGGGCGCGGAGCGCATAGAGATCCCTGCGGAGGGTCCGAACCGGAGGGGCCTTACCCGCTGGTTGCTGACCGCCAAATTTCAGGTGCTGTCGGCGCTCATAATCCTTGTGACGGTTTACCTGGGGAACGAGATGCTCGCCAATCAGATGATGACCGGGGTGATACTGCCCGCGCAAAAAGCCTATATCGAGAATATGAACGGCAGGGTGGCCAAGGCACTGGAAGCGC
>JACRGR010000071.1 GCA_016212275.1 Nitrospinota bacterium
CTTCACGTTCATCCGTTCGCCGGTCTTGCGCACCTTTATCTCCACTTCGCCGTTCTTCAGCCCCTTGTCCCCCACGATCACCTGCACCGGTATCCCTATCAGGTCCGCGTCGTTGAACTTGAAGCCCGCGCGCTCGTCGCGGTCGTCGTGCAATACTTCGTATCCCGCCGCTTCCAGTTCGGCCTCGATGTTATTGGCCGCGTCCACGATCTCCTTTTTCGAGACGTTCAGCGGCAAAACGGCGATGTGGAATGGCGCGATGGCGTACGGCCAGATGACGCCGTTGTCGTCGTGGCTTTGCTCGATGGCGGCGGCGGCGATGCGCCCGATGCCGATGCCGTAGGTACCCATGACCATGATCTGTTCCTTGCCGTTGGCATCCAGGTACACCGCTTTCATCGCCTTGCTGTATTTCGTGCCCAGCTTGAACACATGCCCCACTTCGATCCCCTTGTGGAATTCCAGTTTCGCTTTTTTGCACCGGGGGCAGGCGTCCCCTTCGCGCACGTTGCGGATGTCGGCCCATTCGGCGGGGGCGAAATCGCGCCCCTCGTTCACGTTGGTGGTGTGGAAGTTGTCCACGTTCGCGCCGGAGACGGCGTTCACCATCCCCTGTATCGAATAGTCAGCGATGATCTTCAGTTTCAGCCCCTGCGGCCCGCAGAACCCCGCGTTGGCTCCCGTGATCTCCTTCACTTTGTCCGGTCCGGCCAGTTCCATTTCGTCCGCGTCCAGTATCCGTTTCAGCTTCGGTTCGTTCACCTCGAAATCGCCCCGCACCAGCGCCACGATATGTTCCTTGCCGCCATTGACGGAGTAGATGAGCGTTTTTATGAAGTGCGTGGCGGGCCGGCCCAGAAACGCCGACACCTCTTCGATGGTCCGCACGTTGGGCGTTTCCACGTCCTTCAGCGGCAATAGCAGACTGCCGGACGTGGAGTGCCGGTGCGGCGCGAGCACCTCCGCCTTTTCGATGTTGCTGGCGTAACTGCACGCGGCGCAGGAGACGATGGTGTCTTCCCCCGTGTCGGCCAGCACCATGAACTCGTGCGACGACGACCCGCCGATGTTGCCGGTATCCGCCTCCACCGCGCGGAACTTCAGCCCCGCGCGTTTGAACACGCGCTCGTAGGCGCGGAACATCGCCTCGTACCCTTCGTCGGCGGATTTTTCGTCCGCGTGGAAGCTGTATGCGTCCTTCATCATGAATTCGCGGGCGCGCATCATGCCGAAGCGCGGGCGGATCTCGTCGCGGAACTTCGTCTGTATCTGGTACAGCGCCAGCGGCAGTTGCTTGTACGATTTTATTTCGCGCCGCACCATGTCGGTCATCACCTCTTCGTGCGTGGGGCCGTAGCAAAACTCGTGGTCGTGCCGGTCCTTTATCCGCAGGAGTTCCTTGCCGTACAGGTTCCAGCGGCCCGTTTCCATCCACAGTTCGGCGGGAACCATCGAGGGCAGGTACGTTTCTATTGCCCCGGCGCGGTTCATTTCCTCGCGAACGATGTTCTCCACCTTGCGGATGACGCGCAGGCCGTTGGGCAACAGGTTGTACACGCCGGCGGCCAGCTTGCGTATCATGCCGGAGCGTATCATAAGCCTGTGGCTGGCGGTTTCTGCTTCCGAGGGGACTTCCCTCACCGTGGGAACGAAAAAACGGGTCAGTTTCATAGTTTGCGGATCTCCTCCATCAGCGCAGTGTACAGGTTTTCGGACGACTCCTTGCGGAGAATTTTTCCATCCTTGAATATCACGCCGCATCCGTGGCCGCCCGCGATGCCGATGTCGGCCTCGCGCGCTTCGCCGGGGCCGTTCACCACGCACCCCATGATAGCCACCTTGATCGGCTTTTTAATCTTTTGCAGTTCCGCCTCCGCCTTTTCGGCCATGCCCATCAGGTCTATCTCGCACCGTCCGCAGGTGGGGCACGAAATAATTTCCGGCGTTATCTGGCGCAGGTGGAGCGATTTCAATATTTCGTACGCCGTGCGCACCTCCAGCACCGGGTCGGCGGTGAGCGATACGCGGATGGTGTCGCCGATCCCTTCGTTGAGCAGGATGCCGATGCCGATGGCGGACTTGATGGTGCCGCTGAACGCCGTGCCCGCCTCGGATACACCGACGTGGAGCGGGTAGTCCACCTTCGCCGAGAGCGTGCGGTACGCCTCCAGCGTCTTGGGGATGTCGGACGCCTTGATGGACACCTTGATGAGGTCGAAGTTCAGCTCTTCCAAAATGGCGATATGCTCCAGCGCGCTTTCCACCATCGCCTCGGCGGTGGGGCCGCCGAATTTTTTCAGTTTGTCTTTGGCGATGGACCCGGCGTTCACGCCGATGCGTATTGGTATCTTGCGCTCAGCCGCGGCCTTCACCACCAGTTCCACCCCTTCGCGCGATCCGATGTTACCGGGGTTAATGCGCAGGCCGTCCGCCCCCGCCTCGATGGCGGCCAGTGCCAGCTTGTGGCTGAAATGGATGTCCGCGATGAGCGGGAGCGGGCTTTCCGCCCGGACTGCCTTGAAGACCTCCGCCGCCTGCTCGTCCGGCACCGTCAGGCGCACGATCTCGCAATCCGCCTCTTTCAGCTCGCGGATCTGCGCGAGGATCGCCTGTGCATCGTGCGGAGAGCGGTTCCCCATTGACTGCACCGCCACGGGCGCGCCGCCGCCGATGGCGACGTTGCCGATATATATCCGCTTTGTTTTTTTCATTCCCGGATACTTTAACCCGCTTTATGGGGTGAATAAAGCGGTAAGCGCATTTGGCCCCGGTGAAGGCGCAATAGCGGTTTTAGGGAGAATAGGGGGCGCTGGGGTATAATTTAGGAAGGAGAAGGTACTTTTTCCTGCAACACCGCCGGGCGGAGGAGCGGATGGGCATTCTGGTCATTGGCGAATCTAAAGAAAACCAGGCACACCTGAAAAAAATCCTGAAAAATGCCGGGTACAAGGACATCGTTGGCGAATCGTCCGCCTACGAGGCGTTCGCCGCTCTCGGCATCGGAAAAGGGGGGGAGAACGGCGCCGGAAGGTTCGACCTCATCCTTATAGACTCCGCGCTCTCCGGCATGGACAGCATCGAGACCTGCCGGAAAATACAGGAAGACGTTCACCTGCAGGACATCCCCATCGTCCTGATGGCCGAAAAGGAAGACGACGAAAGCCTTCACCGGGCTTTTTTGGCCGGGGCGATGGACTACATCAAAAAGCCGGTGGACAAAACCGAACTGCTCGCCCGCGTCCACTCCCTGCTCCAACTGAAACAGGAACGCGATCGCAGGCGCGCGCGGGAAAAGGAACTGCTGGACGCATTGGAGCAGTTACGCAAGGCGAACGGCATCCTGCGGCGGCTATCCGCGATTGATGGGCTGACCGGCCTTGCCAACCGGCGGAACTTCGACGAGTTCATGGAAAAGGAATGGCGCCGTGCCCTGCGCGACGCCAAGCCGGTGTCGCTGATCATGATAGACATTGACCATTTCAAGGCGTACAACGACACCTACGGCCACCAAGGGGGGGACGACTGCCTGAAAAAAGTGGCCGCCGTCATCATCGAGAACGTGAAGCGCCCCGCCGACTTGGCCGCGCGGTACGGAGGCGAGGAGTTCGTGGTGGTGCTACCGGACACGAAAACGAAGGGCGCCGAAGAGCTGGCCGAACAACTGAGAAAAAGCCTTCAGGCGGTGGGCATCCCCCACGCGCGAAACACCGCCGCCCCGGTGGTCACCATCAGTCTTGGCGTGGCCACGCTATTGCCGGAGCGGGGCTTGCCGCCCAGCGAACTTGTCGCGCGGGCCGACAAAGCGTTGTATGCGGCGAAGGACGGCGGCAGGAACCAGGTGAAAGTCGCGGCGGAAGAGGAGAGGGCGTAAGGCATGCCGCAAGAGGGGAAGGTCGCGGTGCGGGTGGAAAAGGACCTCGCGGGACTGATACCCGATTTTTTGCGGAACCGGGAGGAAGACATACGCACTCTGGGGGATGCGCTGGCGAAAAACGATTTCAAGGCGGTGTGGAATTTGGGACACAACCTGAAGGGCGCGGGCGGCAGTTACGGGTTTGCCGCCATCACCCGCATGGGGGCGGACATCGAAAAAGCCGCATCGGCGGGGGACGCCATCGAAGTGCAACGGCTGGCGGACGAACTGGCCAACTTTCTTTCGCGTGTGGAAATCACCTATTATTAAAACGAAAAATCATGGAGCATGAACCTCCCCATTTTTCCCATCCTTGCCACGGAGGGGATTGAGGGGTGGTTGAATGCCGGAATTGGCGGGCGGATATGGGACTGCTGAAAGTGCTGATAGCGGAAGACAACAAAAGCGTGCAGGCGTTGTACAACCTCGGCCTGAGCGACGAACGGTACCAGAAGAAATTCGCCTCCAACGGGGAAGAGGCCCTCGGTCTCTATGGATCATGGGCGCCGGACGTGATCATCCTGGACATCATGATGCCGGTGATGACCGGCTACAACGTGCTGAAGAATATCCGCGAGCGGGAACAAGAAAGCGGAAAAAGCACCACCGTCATCATGTCCACCGCCATGAGCGATAAAAGCGACATCATGGACTGCGCCCGGCTGGGCATCGAGGGGTACATTATCAAACCGTTCAAGCACAAGGAACTCGCGGCGAAGGTGGAAAGCTACCACGCCGGCAAACAGGAAAAGAAGGGCGGGTGATTTTCCCGGCAGGGACTCCGTGACCTGTGGCAAAATGGGAACAGGGAACAACTAATTCCAACACACACCGGGAACAATATGAGCAAACTGAAAGTGCTGATCGCCGACGACGACAGGGCCGTCCACAAGATGTACGCGCACGGACTATTGGACGACCTCTACGAAAAAAAGATAGTGGTCAACGGCCAGGAGGCGCTGGAAGTGTTCGAGTCCTGGCGTCCCGACGTGGTGGTGCTGGACATCATGATGCCGATAATGTCCGGCTACCAGACGCTCAAGGCGATTCGCGACAAGGAAAAGGGGTCGAAAAAGCCGACCCCCGTGGTGATGGTGACGGCGCTTGCCAGCAAGAACGACATCATGGACTGCATCAAGCTGGGCATCCAGGGATACTTGGTGAAACCGGTGAAGCCGCACGAACTGGCGGAAAAGCTGGAATCCTGCTGTTCCCGGGACGAATAACCCCCTCCACCCGGCCCGCGCTTGACCCTCCGCCCGCATTTGCGAAAATGCGGGATATGTGTTACAAATCTCCCCTTACATTAACCCTTGCTCCGTCCTATATGGCCGGGGCTGATAACCAAAAGGAGGAATGACTTGCCTAAGTACGAAGCCGTTATTATCGTGGAACCCGAAAAGTCCGAAGAACAGGTCACCCAATTGACCAACGACCTCAAGGCCTTCATCGAAAAGGAAGGCGGCACGGTGGACCACATCGAGCAATGGGGCAAAAAGAAGCTGGCCTACACCGTGGGCAAACACCGCTACGGTTACTACACCATGTTCCACTACACCGCCCCCGGCGAAGCCGTGGCCAAGGTGGAGCGCAACCTGCGGTTGAATGAAACCGTGATCAAGTTCATCACGCTGGGCTATCACCCGCAAACCCTTCTCCGCCCCACGTCGGAAGCGCCCGCGACCTTCGGCGGCAGGGAAAGGGACAGCTACCGCTACTAAACGGATAAAGGAAAGGACCGGATTATGGCGAGCCTCAACAGGGTGTTCCTGATAGGCAACCTCACGCGCGACCCCGAACTGCGCTACATCCCTTCCGGCCAGGCGGTCACCACGCTCGGCCTGGCGGTGAACAACCGCTTCGGCTCCGGCGACGACAAAAAGGAAGACACGCTGTTCATAGACGTGAACGTGTGGGGCAAGGCCGCCGAGTCCAGCGCCGAATACCTGAAAAAAGGGAGTCCCGTGTTCATCGAGGGACGCCTGCGCCAGCGCCAATGGGACGACAAGGAAACCGGGCAGAAGCGGTCGAAGATCGAAGTGACCGCCAACACGGTGCAGTTCCTCCCTTCCGGATCGCGCGGCGGCGCAAAGCCGGCCCCGGGCGGCGGCGACGAGCCGGATATGGCTCCGCCCCCGGACGACGACGTTCCCTTTTAACCGAAAACGAAATAACCAATTTATTTAGAGGATAAGACATGAGGCCGAAAAGAGACGTAAAGAAGCGGAAACGCAGGACGTTCAATCAAAAAAAGGTGTGCCGGTTCTGCGCCGACAACATCATGTTCATTGACTACAAAGACCTCAAGACGCTGAAAGCGCTTACCACCGAGCGCGGCAAGATCATTCCCAGCCGCGTATCGGGCAACTGCGCCAAGCACCAGCGCGCCGTGACCGAGGCCATCAAGCGCGCGCGCAACATCGCGCTTTTGCCGTTTACGCTGGAGAGCTGATTTTCATGCGCCATACGGCGGAGCCGCAAGGCGCCCTGCCGCCGGGACGGGGCCAATGACCGCCCCGGCCAGCGGCACGATGGAGTTTCCGCACCGGGGCGCGGCCATGAAAGTCGCCGCGCCGGTGCTCAGCTCCCTGCTGTACCTCTCCATGTTTTACGTCCCGATCGTCGGGTCGCTGTTGAACCCGTTCGCCCCTTTGCCGCTGGTGTACAACTACTTCCGGTATGGGCAGGTATCCGCCATTTTGGCGGTCGGCATCTCGTCCGCTCTGATCGGCGCGGCGGCGGGGGTTCCCGCGGGGGTATTTTTCGCGCTGAGTTACGGCCTTTTGGCGCTGGTGATGGCGCGCGGGATCGAACGGCAGATGGAAATTTCCGCCGTGGTTGCTTCCGCCTCGGCGGTGGCATTCGGCGCGACGGCGATCTTTCTGTGGTTCGCGCTTCCCGGCACCGCCGCCGAAATATATGAATTGTCCCTGAAAATGGTCAATCAGTTCCTTTCCGAGGCGGTGGAAACGTACAAAAAGGCGGGTATCCCCGCCGAACAGGTTGAATTCATCACGCAAAACGCCGATAGTATCTCCCGCTGGGTCATCCGGCTTATTCCGGGCACGGCGGCGATGGGGTATTTGCTGATGGCCGCCATGAACTATGTGGCGTACCGCGGCATGCAGCTACGCTGGACGTTCCTCAAGCCCGCCGGTCCGGCGGACTTGGGGCTATGGTCGCCGCCGGACAAGATGGTGTTCGCCTTCATCGCGGGGCTGGGGCTGGCGCTGGTGCCGGACGAAGCGGCGCGCGCCGCCGGGATAAACGTGCTTATCCCGGTGATGGCGGTGTATTTCATCGGCGGTTTCTGCGTTATCCGGTTTTGGTTTGAAAAGGTCCGCGTGCCGAAATTCCTGCGCATGGCGGTGTATCTTCTGGTATTATTACACCCGTTTGTTATCGTGGGCGTGGCGGGCACCGGCCTGTTCGACCTGTGGTTTGACTTTAGGAAAATACGCCGCAAAGACGGCATGAAGGAGGAAAACAATGGAACTGATACTTAAGGAAGACGTTGAAAAGCTCGGCAAGGCCGGGCAACATGTGAAGGTGAAGGGCGGCTACGGCAGGAATTACCTGCTCCCGCAGGGGCTGGCGATCGCGGCCACATCCGGCAACCTGAAAGTCATCGAACAGCACATGGTGGTGCGATCCAAGCGGCTGGCCGCTCTGAAGGCGGACGCCGAGGCTCAGGCGGCGGAACTGAACAAGCTCCACCTCGTGTTCGTGCGCAAAGTGGGCGAAGAGGGCAAGCTGTTCGGCTCTGTCACCGTTTCCGACATCGCCAAGGAACTGATCAACAACCGCCATTTCCAGCTGGACAAACACAAAATTCACCTCGACGTGGTGCTGAAACAGGTGGGCGAACACAAGGTGCAGATAAAGCTCCACCCCGAAGTCGTGGCCGAGATCACAGTGGAAGTGAAGGCCGAGGCGGAAGAAAAAGCCCTTGTTGAAGAAGCGAAAACGGAAGACCAACCCGAAGCGGCCGAGTAATCCCCCATGTCCAGCGAACCCCAACCGATAAACGCCGTTGGGGTGGGGCGGGTTCCGCCCCAGAACGTCGAGGCCGAGCAATCGGTTCTCGGCGGCATCCTGTTCGATAACGCCGCCATGGCCCGCGCGGCGGAGCACCTGAAAACCGGGGAAGAATTCTACCGGCCCGGCCACCGCCTCATCTACGCCGCCTATCTCGACCTCTACGAGAAAGGCGAGCCGATAGACATGATGACGGTCGCCGAGCGGCTCCGCAAGAAAAAGCAACTCGACGAGGCGGGTGGCCTCGACTACCTTGCCCAATTGATGGAGCTTATCCCCACCGCGGCCAACGTGGGCATCCACGCGAAGATCGTCAAGGAGAAACTCCTCCTGCGCAAGCTCATCACCACCGCCGCCGAAGTGGTCTCGCTGGGATACGAAGACAGCGAGGAGGTGGACGAGGTGATAGACCGCGCCGAGCGGATGATATTCGACCTCGCCGAAGAGCGCATCCAAAAGGGCTTCCGCAACATCAAGGAAGTGGTCAACGACACCATAAAAGACATCGAGCGGCTGTTCGACCGCAAGGAGCTTATCACCGGCCTGGCGACCGGCTACCGGAAGTTCGACGAGATGACCGCCGGCTACCAGCCGGGCGACCTGATCATCATGGCGGGCCGCCCCTCGATGGGCAAGACCGCGATATGCATCAACATGGCGGAGTACATGGCCATCGAACAGGAAAAGGCGGTGGCGTTCTTCTCGCTGGAAATGGGCGCCATGCAACTCATCCTGCGCATGATCTCCTCATTGAGCCATATCTCGATGCACAAGATACGCACCGGCTACCTGGCACAGAACGATTGGCCCCGCATCACCAGCGCGGCCCAGCACCTGTACGAGGCGAAGATACACATAGACGATTCTCCCGTGCAGTCCGTTCTCGACATCCGCTCGAAAGCGCGGCGGCTGAAGGCCGAGGGGGCACTGGACATCATCATCATCGACTACCTGCAACTAATGCACGGGCGGGCCAATTCGGAAAGCCGCGTGCTGGAAATTTCGGAAATAACGCGCGGCCTGAAAGGGCTGGCGCGCGAGCTGAACGTGCCGGTCATCGCCATTTCCCAGCTCTCCCGCAAAGTGGAAGAGCGGCCCAATAAACGTCCGATGCTCGCCGACCTGCGCGAGTCCGGCTCCATCGAGCAGGACGCCGACATCGTGTCGTTCGTCTACCGCGAAGAGTATTACAATCCCGACAAAAACCCCGGCCTGGCCGAGGTCATCATCGCCAAGCAGAGGAACGGCCCCGTGGGCACCGTGCAACTGGCGTTCAACAAGGAATGCACGCGGTTCGACAACCCGGCGTTCGACGCGCCCCAGTTCGATACCGAACTGTCGGAGTAGCCGTTGGAAAGCCGTATTGGGGGAAACTTTTTGAATAAAGGTCCTCTCAATTGGCTCTCCCAAGGGGCATTCCCATGTTGAAAGTCCGCATTGACCTCGCCGCGTTCCGGCACAATTACCACGCCGTCAAAACGCTCGTGGGGGAGAAGGTGGCGGTTCTGCCGGTCATCAAGGCGGACGCTTACGGGCACGGCATGTTGCGCTTGGCGGAGGAATGCCTGAAACTCGGCGCGCCGATGCTGGGCGTGGGGACGATAGAGGAAGGGATAGCGCTCCGGCGGCACAAGGTCGCGTCGCCGGTGCTTTTGCTGGACGGCATTTTCACGGAGCAGGCGGAAGAGGCGTTGAAATTCCATTTGACCCCCGCCGTGTTCACCCTTGAGGTAGCCAAGGAACTCAACCGCATCGGCAGAAAGAAAAATAAAAAGATCGCCGTTCACCTGAAGTTCGATACCGGCATGAGCCGCTTGGGGTTCACCATGGCGGAAAGCAAAGACACGCTGGCGCAGGTGGCAAAGATGAAGAACCTCCATGTGGAAGGGATAATGACCCACCTCGCGTCCTCCGGCGACCTGCAATCGCCGCAGACGGAGCATCAGCTGATGCGGTTCAACGCCGTGCTGGAAGAGGCGAAACGCAACGGAATGAAATCGGTGTACGTCCATTCAGCCAACAGCGGCGCGATACTCAATTTCAAACAATCGCATTTCACGATGGTGCGGCCCGGCATCGTGCTGTACGGCGCGCCGCCGAACGAGGTGAAAGGGGTGGAGTTCAAACCGGTGATGACCGTGACCAGCAGGCTGGTCTCGGTGAAAGAGGTTTCGCAGGGGGAAGGGGTGGGGTACAACGCCACTTACATCACCCCGCGCAAAAAGCCGGTGGGAGTGGTGATGGGCGGCTATGCGGACGGCGTGAACCGGCTCCTTTCCAATCGCGGCACCGTGATCGTGCGCGAAAGGGCGGTGCCGATAGTCGGGAACGTCTGCATGGACGGTTTCATGGTGGATCTGAGCCGCGTATCCGGCGCGAAAGCGGGGGACGAGGTCGTGCTGTTGGGCGGCGGCTACGAGGAAACGTCGGTGGAAAAATGGGCGGACCTGGCGAACACGATCCCGTATGAGATTCTTTGCCACCTCGGCACCGGTCCCCGCGTCCAGCGCGTATTTAAATAATTTTCGCGCAATCCCCTGCGGGACATTTCCGTCGGGGCGTTAAAACACAGTGTGGGCAAGGGCCTTGTGGATCCCCTCGCGTATCTCTTCCAGCCGTTCGGGGTTGGTCACTTTCCGGTTGCCCGGCTCGCTGACGTAGAACGTATTGACCGCCTTTTGTCCCTCGGTGGCGATGCGGGCCGATACGATGTCCAGCCCCAGCGAACTCAGGGCGCGGGTGATGTCGTACAGCAGTCCGATGCGGTCGCGCGAGATGGTCTCGATGACGGTATGATCGTACGAAACGTCGTTGAGCACTTTCACCAGCGCGTCCACCTGCGCCGCGTGCTGTTGCGCGATTACCGTTTTTTTCCGGCTCCGCATCAGGTCGTCCACTTCCTTTTCGCCCCCCAGCACGCGCTTCATTTCCGCGTCCACCCGTTCCCAAAAAGGGGCGTCGTTCATCGGTTGTCCGTTCGGCCCGTTCACGCGGAAAAAGTCCACCGCCACGTCCTCCTTGTGCGTGAGGATGTGCGACCGCAGGATGTCTATGTTCCGCGCGGAGAGGGTGCCGACGATATGGAACAAAAGCCCGATCCTGTTTTTGCACAAAATGGCCAGCTCCCCCGGCTCGGTGCCCGCGCCGGGCCGGTAGCGGGTGAACACCACCGGCTGTTTTTCCATGAACTCGGCGAACGCCGCGCCGTCGCGCACCACGTCGTCCGGGGTGCGCATGAAAAAGTATTTGTCCGGCATACCCTTGATGAACCGCGCCAGTTCCGGCGTCATCTTTTCCTGCGGCACCAGCCGCCCCGGCGCCAGCCACTGGAGCGGATCCTTCCCCTCGAAGTAGGTGGAGGCCATCGCGAACAGTTCCTTGAGCAATAGCCCTTTCCATGAATTCCAGATGGCGGGTCCCACCGCGCAGGTATCGGCGTAGGTGAGCATGTACAGCCGCTTCAGGGTCTCGTCGTCTCCCACCGTTTCGCAAAATTCGATGATGGTCTTGTGGTCGTGCACGTCGCGCCGCTGGGCGATGTTGTTCATCAAAAGGTGCAGGCGCACCAGCTTTTCCACCGTCGCCACGTCGGCTTCGCTGTACCCCAGCCGCCGCACGATCTCCGGGTCTATTTTTTCCTCTTCGGCGTGGTGTCCGTCCCCTTTGCCGATGTCGTGCAATAACAGGGCAAGGCGCACCAGGTCCTTGCGCGGCTCGGCCTCGTGCAGGGCGCGCAGAAGGTCGCACTCCGGCTTTTCGTTGCGCTTGAGGTTATCGAACTCGCTGATGGCGCGGAAGGAGTGGTCGTCCACCGTGAACTTGTGGTACAGGTCGAAGGGGGTCAGGTAGCGTATCGGGTGGAACTCCGGCACGATGGCGGTCATCAGCTTGCTGTCGCGCAGTAGCTCCAGAGCTTTCACCGGCTCGGCCAGTTCCAGTATCCCGCGCAGTCCGCGTCCCAGCGTGAGGTAGTCCGGTTTTTGTTGTTTCCACAGCCGGCCCGCTTCCTCCAGCGTTTTTCGCAGGCCGTGGGAGGGCTGAAGTTCTTTTTCCACCATAAGCGAAAGGATTTTGAACAGCGTGTCCGGATTGTCCGCTATCTGTTGAGCGGAGAGTTCTTTTACGAATATCTCGTCCTCCCCCGCGAAGATGTTCGGGGCCAGTTCGCGGTGGCGGAGCTTGATGAGGAACATCTGCGCCTTTGTGCGGTAGCGGCGCGCCTGGTCCTGCACCGAGTGGCACAGGCGGTACACCGTGTCGGCGCTCCGGTAGTAGGTGCCCATCATCCGCAATACCGGCGCGTCGCCTTCGCCGGTGAAGCCCAGCCGCTGGGCCACGCGGGGCTGAATGCCGTAATCGAACTGGTTGTGCGGGCTTTTGGTGAGGAAGTGGATGTCGTTGCGCACGCGCAGGATGAAGTCCACCGCCTTTTCCGCCGCCTTCGCCTCTTCGTGTTTTATCAGGCCTCGCTCCAAAAGGCCGTTCACGCCGCCGTGCACGTCGTACCGTGCCGCCGCCGCCCACAGCGCCACATGGTAATCGCGCAGTCCGCCGGGCGATTCCTTCACGTCCGGCTCGGTCAGCAGGCAGGAGTTCTGGCTTTTTTCGTGGCGCAGTTCCGTTTCCACCCATTTTTCTTTCAGGAAGCGGTCCACCCCTTTCAACGCCACCCCCTTGCGGAAGCGGTATTCAAACCGGTCGAAGACCTCCTTGTTGCCAAGCAAAAGGCGCGCTTCCATCATGGCGGTTTTGCTGGTCAGGTCGTGCTGGGCTATCCGCAGGCAATCCTCGATGGTGCGGGTGGAGTGCCCCACCTTGAAGCCTACATCCCACAGCGCCGGGATGATCTTACCGGGAAGCGCGGCGGCGGCGTGGTTTATTTCCTTGTCGTACAGGAATAACAGGTCAATGTCCGAATACGGGTTCAGTTCGCTCCGCCCGTAGCCGCCCAGCGCCGCCAGCGCGAACGGCAAGTTATCGGTGGCGCCCACGAGCCGGGCGAACAGTTCGGCAATGAGGCCGTCCACCGCTTTTGCCCATGCGTGGCAGACCTCGAAGCCGCCCGCGCCGCCAAGATGTTTTTCCTCCAGCCCGGCGCGAAGCGATCTCACCTCCGCCGTGAATTCCGCCGTGGGACTCATGTTTTCCTTTCCAGCACCGCCAGTTTTGTTTCCACGCTTAATGGTTTGCCGCCACGGATTATATCAATCCTCACGCGCGTTCCGGCGGGGGATGAGACGATCTGTTTTTTCAGTTCCGAATAATGCCGCACGGAGAGACCGTTGAACGCCGTGATAACGTCGCCGGGGCGGATGCCGCTTTTGGCGGCGGGTGATCCGTCCCGCACCGAGATAACCAGCACCCCCGTGTCTTCCGTCACACCCAGCCGCCGGGCGGTTTCGGGGGTGAGGTCTTCCAGCAATACGCCCAACATCCCGCGCTCTATCCGTTCGCCGTTCACCAGCTTTGGCAATATTTCCTTGGCGATGTTGATGGGGACCGCCAGTCCGAAGCGCGACGATTCCGAATACAGGGCGGAATTGATTCCCACCACGTTGCCGCGGATGTCAATCAGCGGGCCGCCGCTGTTGCCGGGGTTGATGGCCGCGTCGGTCTGGATGAAGTCCTCCAGTTCCAGCATGCCGATGTCGTCCCGCTTCAGTCCGCTCACCACGCCGGCGGTGAATGTCTTTCCCACGTCGTAGGGGTTGCCGATGGCCGCCACCCATTCCCCCACTTCCAGCGCGTCGGAATCCCCCATCTTCAGCGCGTGGTGACGGTAATCCGCCGGGATCTTTATCAGCGCCACGTCGCTCATCGGGTCGGCGCCCAGCCGTTCCGCCTCTTCTTCGATATCCTGTCCGTGCGAAAGGCGCACCAGTATCCGGTCGGCGTCCGCCACCACATGGTAATTGGTGAGGATGTAGCCGCGCTTGTTGATGATAAAGCCCGATCCCGCGCCCGCCGCTTTGTAGGTGCTAACGAACTGCGAGTGGAGCCAATAGCCGATGGCCTGCCACAGTCCGAGCGTCGCTATCAGGGAGGTGAAAGGCGGCTTGGGTTCCCGCTTGAGCGTGTAGATGTACACCACGGCGGGCGTGGCCTCGCGCGCCACGCGGACGAAGTTGGCGTTCAGCCGTCCATTTGGCGCGGAGCGCGGCGGCGCGGAGGAGAACTTGACATCCGGCCTACAGGCCGCCAGGAGTGCCACGGCGACAAAAAGCGCCAGCGCTTTTTTCATGGCTTGCGCGCGGTGATGAGGTCGCTTATCCCGAACGTAAGCGGCGTCACTTTCACTTCCGTGAACCCCGCATTCTCGAAAATGGTTTTCAGTTTGTGGCGGTCCGGGAATTTCATCACCGAGGCGGGGAGGTACGAGTACGCCTCGCGGTGGCCGGAAATAATACGCCCCGCGAGTGGCAGGAGTTTCGTGAAGTAGAAAAGGTACAGCGCTTTGACCAGCAGGTTTGAAGGCGTGGTAAATTCCAAAATGGCGATGCGTCCGCCGGGCTTGAGGATGCGGCATATCTCTTTCAATCCCGCGTCGAGGTCGGCGAAATTGCGGATGCCGTACGCGCAGGCGGCCCCTTCAAACAGGTTGCCGGCGAATGGCAGTTTCAGCGCGTCGCCCCGGCACAGCCGGATCGGTTTGCCGGAAATTTTTGTTTTTCCCACGATGAGCATTTCGCGGCTGAAGTCCAGGCCCACTATTTTTACTCCGTTCCCCTGGCGGGCGATCTCGCTCGCCACGTCGCAGGTGCCGGTGGCCACGTCGAGATACAGGCCGTTTGCGGGGGCCAGTTCGCGTATGGCCTGCGTGCGCCAGCGTTTGTCTATCCCCATGCTCAACAGGCGGTTGAGCAGGTCGTAACGCGGGGCGATGTCCGAGAACATGCGCTCTATCTTCGCGGGGTCTTTTTCCACCATGCCGGGTATGATGGCACATCGCGCGCCGTACGGCAAAGCCGGAACAAAGCCGGGCGTTGTTTTTTGGGGTATAGCGTGCCCTGTTCCGCGGCGCCGTATTTTCTTCAAAAAAAATGTTGACAATTTCCCCGCGCATAAATAGACTTACGTTTTCCCTGAAACGGGAACATGGTTATAAAACATTGGAATTAACCGGAAGGCAAAGGTTTTAATGGAAACGAAAGCGGTTGTGAGGTATGCGCGGATGTCGCCGCAAAAGGCGCGTCTGGTGGCCGACCTCGTACGCGGGAAAAAAGTGAACGACGCGCTGAACATCCTGCGGTTCACGAACAAGGCAACGGCGCGGATACTCTACAAAGTGGTGGCCAGCGCGAAAGCGAATGCCGAGAACAACAATGCGGCCAACGGGGACAACCTGAAGATCGAAAAGATATTCGTGGACATGGGACCGGTGATGAAACGCCAGCTCCCGCGGTCGCGCGGACGGGTGGACATGGTCCGCAAACCGTTTTCTCATGTGACCGTCGTCCTGACGGAACTGGAAGAAGGCAAAAAGCGCAAAGCGGCCAAAAAGGCCGAGCCGAAAAAGGAAGGCGAAACGGCGGCCCCGAAAAAGGCCGCGGCGAAGAAGGAAACCGTAGCGGGCGAGACGAAGGCGGAAGCCAAGAAGCCCGCGGCGAAAAAGGCCAATAAGAAGAAGGAATCGTAAGTGGGACAGAAGACGCATCCGATAGGGTTCCGGCTGGGGGTCATTAAGCCGTGGCTTTCGAACTGGTATTCCGTGAAGAATTACGCCCGGCAACTCCATGAAGACCTCGCGCTCCGCAAATATATAAAGAAGGTGCTTTTCCACGCGGGCATCTCCAAGATAGAGATCGAGCGCCGGACCAAGCAGATCCGTATCAATATCCACGCCGCGCGCCCGGGCATCATCATCGGCAAAAAAGGGGCCGAGGTGGACATCCTGAAAAACAGCCTGGCGAAAATGATCGGCGACAAGATCGAGCTTTCCCTCAATATCCTTGAGGTGCGCCGTCCTGAATTGGACGCCCAGCTGGTGGCCGAGAACATCGCCATGCAACTGGAAAAACGCATCGCCTTCCGCCGCGCCATGAAGAAGTCGGTAACGACCACCATGCGGTTCGGCGCGAAGGGCATCCGCATCAACTGCTCCGGGCGCCTTGCCGGGGCCGAGATCGCGCGCATGGAATGGTACCGCGAGGGGCGCGTTCCCCTGCACACCCTGCGGGCGGATATCGACTATGGCACCGCGGAGGCGCACACCACGTTCGGCCTCATCGGCGTGAAGGTGTGGCTGTTCCATGGCGAAGTGATCAAGCGCAGGGGCGCGGCGGCCGAGGCGGCGGAAGCCGCCCCGGAAGCGGAAACCAAAAAAGCGAAATAGGACGGCACCAATGCTTAGCCCGAAAAAAGTAAAATACAGGAAAAAACAGAAAGGCCGCAACCGCGGCGTCGCCTACCGCGGCGGCAAGATCAGTTTCGGCACCTACGCCCTGCAGGCGGTGGTGCCGGGCTGGATCACCGACCGGCAGATAGAGGCGGGCCGCATAGCCATCTCCCGCCATGTGAAGCGCGGCGGCAAGATATGGATACGGGTGTTCCCGGACAAGCCGGTCACGAAAAAGCCCGCCGAAGTCCGCATGGGTAAAGGTAAGGGCGGCGTGGAAGGCTGGGTGGCCCGGATAAAACAGGGCCGCGTGTTGTTTGAAATGGACGGCGTGACGCCGGAGATAGCGCAGGAAGCCCTGCGGCTGGCGGCGATGAAACTGCCGATCAAGACGAGATTTATGGATAAGAACCAAAGAGGCGGATTGCAATGAAGGCTGGCGAGATACGGGAAATGAACGAAGCGGAAGCGGCCGCGAAGCTGGAAGACCTCCGGCGCGAATACCTTAACCTGCGGTTCGCTCACACCACGCAACAGCTGGAGAGCACGGCAAAGCTCCGCCAGGCGCGGCGCGACATCGCCCGGCTCCGCACGATCACGAACGAAAAGAAAAGGAAGAGGGCGTAAGGCATGGCGGACGTTCAGCACAAGAGAAAGACCCGCGTGGGTCAAGTGGTCAGCAACAAGATGGACAAGACCATCGTTGTGAAGATCGAGCGCAAGATGCTCCACCCGGTGTTCAAAAAGTTCATCAAGCGGACGAAAAAATATGTGGCCCACGACAAGGACAACAAATGCCAGGTGGGCGACGTGGTCGAAATAGAAGAAACAAGGCCCATGAGCAAAACCAAGCGCTGGAAAGTCGTTTCCATCGTTTCTTCCATCAGGAGTGAGCATGATACAGCTTCGGTCAATTCTTGAAGTTGCCGACAACTCCGGCGCCAAAGAGGTGCAGTGCATCATGGTGCTGGGCGGCTCCTATCGCCGCTACGCCACGGTGGGCGACCTTATCAAGGTGGCGGTGAGGTCCGCGTCCCCCAATTCGAACATCAAAAAGGGGGAAGTGAAAAAGGCCGTGGTGGTTCGCACGAAGAAGGAACTGGGCCGCGAGAACGGCTCCTACATCAAGTTCGACACCAACGCGGCGGTGCTGGTGGATGACGCGGGCGAGCCGGTGGGCACCCGCATATTCGGCCCGGTGGCCCGCGAACTGAGGAACAAGAAGTTCATGAAGATCGTTTCGCTTGCGCCGGAGGTGCTGTGAACGCGCTGAAGGTCAGGAAGGACGACGTGGTGGAAGTGCGGTCCGGCAAGGACCGTGGCCGGCGCGGGAAGGTGCTTTCCGTGTTCCCGAAGGAAGGGAAAGTGGTGGTGGAAAAGGTGAACGTGGTAAAGCGGCACCAGCGCCCCACCCAAAAGATGCGCCAGGGCGGCATCATTGAAAAGGAAAACCCCCTTCGCGTGGAAAACGTGATGGTGGTCTGCGCGAAGTGCGATAAGCCGGTGCGCGTGTCGAAAAAACGGCTTGAGAATGGCAAGAACGTCCGCACCTGCCGCACCTGCGGCGAAGTGCTGGACCTCGTATCATAATTGGTGGGAAATGGCGTCACAACTTCAAGAACAGTATAAAAAAGAGATCGTCCCGGCCTTGATGAAGGAACTGGGGCTTAAGAATGTGTATCAGGTCCCCCGGCTCGAGAAGATCGTGCTGAACATGGGGTTGGGCGAAGCGGTGTCCGACGCGAAGATCATCGAGGGGGGCGTGTACACGCTTACCCGCATCTCCGGCCAGAAACCGGTGGTGCGCTATGCCAAGAAGGCGATCTCGAACTTCAAGCTGAAGGAGAACGCGCCGGTGGGCGTGAGCGTGACCCTGCGCCGGGACAAGATGTACGACTTCCTCCAGCGGCTGATCTCCGCCGCGCTTCCGCGCGTGCGCGATTTCCGCGGCGTTTCCGGCAAGGCGTTCGACGGGCACGGCAACTACACGCTGGGCCTGAAAGAGCAGTTAATATTCCCTGAAGTGGAATATGAAAAGATATACAAGGCCAAAGGGATGAACATCTGCATCGTGACCACCGCCAAGACGGACGCGCAAGCCAAGGCGTTGCTCATGGCGTTGGGAATGCCGCTGAAGAATTAGAAGGAGCGTACATTGGCAAGGAAAGCGATGATCGTCAAGGCGAACAGGAAACCGAAGTACGGGGTCCGCAAGCACTCCCGGTGCCCGATCTGCGGGCGCTCGCGGGCGTACCTGCGGAAGTTCAATATGTGCAGGCTGTGTTTCCGGAAACTGGCCCATCAGGGGCTTATTCCGGGCGTAACGAAATCGAGTTGGTGAGGACGGACAATGGTCAATGATCCCATAGCGGACATGCTGACGCGGATTCGCAACGCCATCCTTGCCGGCAAGGAGCAGGTGAGCGTTCCGTCGTCGAAAATGAAAGTGCGCATCGCGGAAATTCTGCGCGACAGCGGGTACATCAACAGCTTCAAGCTGGTGAAGGACAGCACCCAAGGCGTGATCAAGATGAACCTGAAGTACCACGCGCCGCGGCAAAACGCCATCGTGGGCCTGCGGCGGGCCAGCACGCCGGGGCGCCGGATATACATGAAGGCAAGCGATATTCCCCGCGTCCTCAGGGGTATGGGGATCGCGATAGTCTCCACCAATAAAGGTATTTTAACCGACGCCGAAGCGCGCAGGGAAAAGTGCGGCGGCGAACTGCTGTGCTACGTTTGGTGATATGTCAAGAATAGGTAAAAAACCGGTAGAACTGCCCGCGGGCGTGAGCGCCACGGTGGCCGGCCAAAAAGTGGAAGTCAAGGGACCCAAGGGCGCCCTCTCGTTCAACGTGCGCGAACCGATCACCGTGACGGTGGAAGGTTCGGTGCTCAGCGTCCATCGGCCAGACGATGCCCGCCAGAACCGCTCGCTTCACGGGCTGACGCGGGCTTTGCTGGGGAACATGGTGGACGGTGTGTCCAAGGGGTTCGAGACGAAATTGCTCATCACCGGCGTTGGTTACCGCGCGTCATTGGAGGGGAAAAAGCTCTCCATGTCGCTCGGATTTTCGCACCCGGTGCATGTGAACCCACCGGACGGCATTTCGTTCGAGGTGGGAAAAACGCAAACGGACATCACCGTAAAAGGTATAGACAAGGCGCTTGTGGGACAAGTGGCCGCGAACATCAGGAAACTCAAGGAATCCGAGCCATACAAAGGCAAGGGCATACGCTATGAAGACGAAGTTGTCCGCAGAAAAGCGGGCAAGTCCGTATCAGGCGGCAAATAAGGCATTGGCGGGATGAATACGGTATTGAAAAAGGAACTCAGGGAAAAACGCAGGTTCAGGATCCGCAAAAAGGTGACCGGCACGGCCCAACGGCCGCGCTTGGCCGTCTTCCGGAGCAACAAGCATTTCGGCCTCCAGGTGATCGACGACGCGAAGGGGCTTACCCTCGTGTCCGTGTTCACCACCGAGAAGGCGCTCAAGGGCAAATTCAAGGGGAACAACATGGCCGCCGCCAAGGAAGCGGGCGCCATTCTGGCCGCGCGTGCCAAGGAAAAAGGGATCACCGCGATGGTGTTCGACCGGAGCGGCTTCGCCTATCACGGCAGGGTAAAACAAATCGCTGAAAGTTTGAGGGAAAATGGCATCCAAATCTAATCCTCCGGCGGGCAGGCAACAGGAATCGGAACTGCAACCCGAATTCCTGGAAAAAGTAATTTTCATCAACCGCGTCGCCAAGGTGGTGAAGGGTGGTCGGCGCTTCAGCTTCAGCGCGCTGGTGGTCATCGGCAACCGCGAGGGAACCGTTGGCATCGGCTACGGAAAGGCGAAGGAAGTGCCCGAAGCGATAAAGAAGGCGGTGGCGGCGGCGCGCAAGCACCTTACCACCATCCTCCTGATGGACGGCACCATCCCGCACGAGGTCACGGGCCATGCAGGTGCGGGCCTTGTGTTCATGAAGCCCGCATCGAAGGGCACCGGCGTCATCGCGGGCGGTCCGGTGCGCGCGATCATGGAATCCGCGGGCATCCATAACATATTGACGAAATCCATCGGCTCCAGCAATCCTTTCAACGTGGTGCACGCCACCATGAAGGCGCTTAAAAGCCTGCGGAGTCCCGATATGATAAAGAAAATACGCGCAACCAACACTGAAACCGCCGAGGTGAAGGAATGAGACTGCACGACCTGAAACCGGCCGCCGGTTCGAACAAGCGGCGCAAGATCGTTGGCCGCGGCGTCGGCTCCGGCCACGGCAAGACCTCCACGCGCGGCCACAAAGGCCAGCGCGCCCGTTCGGGCGGCAAAAAGGGCTTGGGCCTTTTTGAGGGCGGTCAACAGCCGCTGTACCGCAGACTGCCGAAGCGCGGGTTCACGAACATACACCGCGAAGAGTTCACCCCGGTCAATTTGGCCAAGCTGGACAAGTTGGCGGAAGTGAAGGAATTCGGTCCGGCCGTTTTTGCCCAGTACGGGCTTGCCGGCAAGAACGACAAGGTGAAGATACTGGGCACGGGCGATCTAACCCGCGCCATTACCGTGTCCGCCCACAGCTTTAGCGCAAGCGCGCGCCAGAAGATAGAGGCGGCGGGCGGCAAGGCAGTGGGGATATAGCTCCTTGGCGGCGGACGGCTTCGGCAACATTTTTAAGCTCCCGGAGCTTAAAAAGCGCATAATTTTCACCATCCTGTTGCTGGCGGTGTACCGCGTGGGAGCGCACATCCCGGTGCCGGGCATAGACGGTTCGGCGCTTGCGGATTTCTTTTCGCAGATGCGCGGCTCCGTGCTCCAATTTTTCGACATGTTCTCCGGCGGCGCCCTGCGCCGCTTGACGATCTTCGCGCTCGGCATTATGCCGTACATCAGTTCGTCGATCATTATCCAGCTCCTCACCGTTGCGGTGCCTTACCTTGAGAAACTGAAAAAGGAAGGGGAACACGGCCAGCGGAAAATAACGCAATACACCCGCTACGGCGCGGTTGCCCTGGCCTCCGTTCAGGGGCTTGGCATCGCGTTCGGGCTGGAGGCGATGCGCTCCCCCTCCGGGGCGCTCATCGTGCCGGAACCCGGTTGGGGCTTCCGCATCCTCACCGTCATCACCCTTGCCGCGGGCACCTCGTTCATCATGTGGCTGGGCGAGCAGATCACCGAGCGCGGAGTTGGCAACGGCATCTCGCTCATCATCTTCGCCGGTATCGTGGCGGAAATTCCGTCCGCGCTCATCAATTCGATCCGGCTTTTGCAAACCGGGGAACTCACGCCGATCGCTGGCCTGATCGCGCTTGCGCTCATGGTGGCGGTCGTCGGCGTCATCGTGTTCATGGAGAGCGGACAGCGGCGCATCCCGATACAGTACGCGCGCCGGATGGTGGGCAGGCGCATGTATCAGGGGCAAACCAGCCACCTGCCGCTGAAAATAAACACTTCCGGCGTTATTCCGCCGATCTTCGCATCGGCGCTCATCATGTTCCCCGCCACCATCGTCGGATTCATCCAAAACCCGGCGATGCAGAAAATGGCCACATTGTTGGCGCCCGGCACTCTGCTCCACGTCGTCCTGTATGTGGGGCTGATAATTTTCTTTTGTTACTTCTACACCGCGGTGGTATTCAACCCCTCCGAGGTTGCCGAGAACATGAAAAAGCACGGCGGCTTCATTCCCGGCATCCGCCCCGGCAAGCCGACCGGCGAATATATCGACCGCACCTTGTCGCGCATAACCCTTGGCGGCGCCGGATACCTGGCGCTTGTCTGTGTCTTGCCCGATTTCATGATCAAGGCGTTCAACATCCCGTTCTACTTCGGCGGCACGGGGCTTTTGATCGTCGTGGGCGTGGCCATGGACACGATGGCGCAGGTGGAATCGCATCTCGTCATGCGCCAGTACGGCGGATTCATCAAGGGCGGCAAGATGCGGGGCCGGCAATGAACCTGATATTCCTTGGGCCTCCGGGAGCGGGGAAGGGCACCCAGGCAAAAAAGATCACTGAAAAATACGGCTACCCCCAAATCTCCACCGGCGACATCCTGCGCCAGGCGGTGAAAGACAAGACGGAAATGGGCCTGAAGGCCAAGTCGTTCATGGACCAGGGAAAACTGGTGCCGGACGAAGTGGTCATCGGCATCATCAACGACCGGCTTCACGACGCGGACTGCAAGAAGGGGTTCATCCTCGACGGCTTCCCCCGCACCGTGGCGCAGGCCGAGGCGCTGGGGATCCTGCTTGACAAGCTGGGGACAAAAATACACACCGTGCTGGACCTCGCCGTGGAAGAGGATGAACTGGTAAAACGGCTGACCGGAAGAAGGACTTGCAAAAAATGCGGAATGGGGTATCATATCTTGTTTACGCCACCTGCGAAGGAAGGGGTCTGCGGCAAATGCGGCGGAGAGCTTTACCAGCGGGACGACGATAACGAAGGGACCGTGAAAAAACGGTTCCAGGTGTACCGGGAACAGTCGGAACAGCTTGGCGGATATTACAGCAAGACCGGACGCTACAAAAAACTGGATGGAACGGCGGGCATAGATGAAGTGTTCGGAAAGATCGAGGAGATCATTGGTGCGGCATGATCATTTTGAAATCTCCCGAAGAGATAGGGAAAATTCGGGCCGCCGACCGGATCGTGGCGAAAACGCTTATAGCGCTTAAGGAAATGGTGAAACCGGGAATGACGACATTGGAACTTGACCGCGCGGCTGAAGAAATGGTGCGCGCGGAAGGGGCACGCCCCACGTTCAAGGGGTACCGGGGCTTTCCCGCGGCTTTGTGCGTGTCGGTGAACAGCGAAGTGGTTCACGGCATCCCCGGCAAAAAGAAGCTCAAAGAGGGCGACATCGTGAGCCTGGACCTTGGGGCCGACCTCGATGGGTATTTCGGCGACGCCGCCATTACGGTGGGCGTGGGCGAAATATCCAGCCACGCGCAACGGCTGATGGATGTAACGCGCGAATCGCTGTACAAGGGGATCGAGCAGGCGAAGGAAGGCAACCGGTTGTCCGACATCTCCCACGCCATTCAGACCCATGTGGAGGCGGCGGGGTTTTCGGTGGTCACCGATTTCGTGGGACACGGGATCGGCACGCAACAGCATGAAGATCCGCAGATCCCGAATTATGGGCCGAAAGGCGTCGGGCCGCTCCTCAAGCGGGGCATGGTGCTGGCCATCGAGCCGATGGTGAACGCGGGCGGGCACCAGGTGAAAGTGCTGGACGACGGATGGACGGTGGTCACGCGGGATGGCGGCCTGAGCGCCCATTTCGAGCATAGCATCGCCGTCATGCCGGAAAAAGCGGACATCCTGAGCGAGTATGCGGAGCGGTAAGGGTGGCCAAAGAAAATGTCATCGAGATGGAAGGGACTGTTGTGGAATCGTTGCCCAATGCGATGTTTCGCGTTGAGCTGGAAAACAAACACGTCGTGCTGGCGCATGTGTCCGGCAAGATGAGGATGCATTACATCCGCATTCTGGCCGGGGACAAGGTGAAGGTGGAACTCTCCCCCTACGACCTGACGCGCGGCAGGATCACATACCGGTACAAGTGATAAAGAGGTGAAGGCAAATGAAAGTGCGGGCGTCGGTAAAACCGATCTGTGAAAAATGCAAAGTGATACGCCGCGGTGGCGTGGTGCGGGTGATCTGCGAAAACCCCAAACACAAACAACGCCAGGGATGACCGGGAGGATACAGTGGCGCGAATAGCAGGCATAGACATTCCGAGGGAAAAACGGGTCGTGGTGGCCCTGACCTACATTTTCGGCATCGGACCGGCCACCAGCGAACGGATACTCAAAGAGGCGGGCATCGAGGTGGCCGTGCGGGTGAAGAACCTCACGGACAACCAGGTGAACATTCTGCGCAACATCATCGAAAAGAAATTGACCGTGGAAGGCGACCTGCGGCGCAATGTCCAGATGGACATCAAGCGCCTCATGGAGATCGGCTCTTACCGCGGCCTCCGGCACCGCAAGGGACTTCCCGCGCGGGGCCAGCGCACGCGCACGAACTCGCGCACGCGCAAGGGGCCGCGCAAGACGGTTGCCGCGTCCAAAAAGGTCGCCAACGTAAAATAACGGGAGCATACATGGCTGAAGAAAAAGATAAAGAAAAAGAGAAAAAGAAACCGGCAAAACCCGCCGCCAAAAAGAAATCGGTGAAGGTGCCGGTGAACGGCGTGGCGCACATCAAGGCCTCGTTCAACAACACGATCGTGACCATCACGGATTCGTTGGGGAACGTGGTGTCGTGGGCATCCGCGGGGCATGTGGGGTTCAAAGGCTCGCGCAAGAGCACCCCGTTCGCGGCGCAGGTGACGGCGGAAAACGCCGCCCGCAAAGCGCGCGACGCGGGTATGATGCGGGTGGACGTATCGGTGAAGGGGCCCGGCGCGGGCCGCGAAGCCGCGATACGCGCCTTGCAGACCACCGGCCTGACAGTTGAAACCATCCGGGACGTGACCCCTGTTCCCCATAACGGGTGCAGGCCCCCGAAACGTAGAAGAGTCTGAGGAGGTACGGTGGCGAGATACAGGGATTCTGTGTGCCGGTTGTGCCGGCGCGAAAATACCAAGCTGTTCCTCAAAGGGGAACGGTGCATGACCGCGAAATGCGCCATTGAGCGCAGGGCCTACGCACCCGGCCAGCACGGCCAGCGGCGCGGCAAAATGACGGAGTACGGCATCCAGTTGCGGGAAAAACAAAAGGCCCGCCGGATTTACGGCATCTTGGAGCGGCAGTTCCGCAAGACGTTCCACAACGCGGAGCGCAAGAAGGGGATCACCGGCGAAATATTCCTCCAGTTGCTGGAGCGCCGGCTGGACAACACGATCTACCGCCTGGGCTTCGCCAGCAACCGCGTGCAGGCCCGGCAGTTGGTGGGGCACCGGCACATCACGGTGAACGGCAAACTGGTGAACCTCCCGTCCTTCACCGTGCGCAAGGGGGACGTGATCGAAGTGGCCGCCAAGAGCAAAAAGATGAAGCATTTCGTGGAACTGCTGGAAAAGCGCGCGGCCATTACGTTGCCAGCGTGGCTTTCCATCACCGAAGGGGAGTTGAAGGGACAGGTCCTGGATGATCCGAAGCCGGAAGACAGCCGAGTGCCGGTGCGGGAGCAACTGATCGTCGAATTCTATTCCAAGTAATAAGGAGTGACTGATGAACGCGGTGTTAAGGGAATTTGTTAAGCCGAAGAAGCTGGAGTGCGTGGAATCTTCCGCGGACGAGACGTATGCCAAGTTCGTGGCGGAACCGCTGGAGCGGGGTTTTGGCGTTTCGCTCGGCAACTCGCTGAGGCGCTACCTGCTCTCCTCGATCCCGGGCGCGTCCATCGTGGCCGTAAAGATCGCGGGAATCCACCATGAGTTTTCCACCCTGCCGAACGTCTATGAGGACGTTTCGGACATCATCTTGAACCTCAAAGAGGTGGTGATCGCGCAGGAAGGGACCGACGCGGTCACATTGACCATTGACGAAAAAGGGAAAAAGGAAGTGACCGGCGCGGACATCAAGTGCCCTCCCGGCGTGCAGATCGTGAACCCGGACGTTCACATCGCCAGCCTGATGGACAAAAAGTCCGAATTCAAGGTGGAAATGTTCACCCGCGTCGGCAGGGGCTATCTTTCCTCGGAGGACATCAAGGTCGAGGAGGCGGACATTTCGGTCATCCCGCTGGACGCGAACTTTTCCCCTATCCGCAAGGTGAATTTCACGGTGGAAAAGACCCGCGTGGGCGGCTCCGCCGATTTCGACAAGCTGATCCTGGAAGTGTGGACCAACGGCACCATTGACCCGGAGACCGCGGTCTCCAACGCCGCGCGCATCCACCGAGAGCACATCCAGCTTTTCATCAACGTCGGCGAAGAGGAAGAGGCGCCGCGCCACGAGGCCCGCGCGGAACGCAAGCGGCCCACCATCAACCTCAACCGGAGCGTTGAGGAACTGGAACTTTCGGTGCGGTCGTACAACTGCCTGCAGAAAGCGAACATCAAAACGATACGCGAACTGGTCACCAAGACCGACAGCGAAATGCTCAAGACGCGCAACTTCGGGCGCAAATCGCTGAACGAGATAAAGCAGATACTGGGCGAGATGGGCCTTTCCCTCGGCATGGGCGAGGATGAAGTGCGCACGCTCGACGCGGAACAGTAAAAAGGAGTACAGGCCATGCGGCACTTGAAGGACGGAAGAAAATTTGGCATCAACACGGCGCATCGCACCGCGATGTTCCGCAACATGGTGACTTCGCTCCTGCGGTTTGAGAAGATCAGCACCACGCTCGCGCGCGCGAAGGAACTGCGCCGCTACGCCGAAAAGATGATCACCCTCGGCAAGAAGGGGGACCTCGCCGCGCGCCGCAAGGCCGCAGGCTACCTGCAGGACAAGGCGGTGACGAGCAAGCTGTTCGCCGCGTTGGGCAAGCGCTATGCGGAACGCAAGGGCGGCTACACCCGCATCTACCGCGCGGGCCTGCGCAACGGCGATAACGCCCCGATGGCGATCATCGAGCTGGTGGACCGCGACGTGGCGGCTGAACCGAAGCGGCGGACGCGCAAGGTCGAGGAAGCCGAAGCGGCCGCGAAGTAACCCCGCTTCTTTTCCCCTCCTTTTCAAGGTGGGGATACGGTGGTGGTTCTCAAAAAAGCATTTGAAGCCGGGCGGTTGAAAAAACCGTTCGGCTTTTTTATTTCCTTCCATTGGCCGGGACTTCACCTCTCCAGCCCCGTTGGCTCTATTGGTGTTTTTTTCAGCAAAGGGGGGTAGAATGGCGGGAAGGGGATTCTTGGACTTAACCATTCAAAGGGGGGGAACGCCATGTTCATTACTGAGAATGAAGCCAAAGACCTTTTCTGTCCGCTGACCTTCGTCGTCCTGGGTGAACAAAAATTCGGACACCGCATGTTTGAGTGCAAGGGTTCGGGTTGCATCGCATGGCGCTGGGGAGAGAAAAAGCATAAGAACGCCGACACGCGCCGGGGCTTCTGCGGGTTCGCCGGAAAAATCCTGTTCAAAGACTAACGTCACCCGTCTGACATGCCGGGTTCCCCGTTGTCAGCCGTCCGGTGGAAATACACCGGGGGGATCGCCCGGCCTTCAGCTTCCGGTGAGGCCGCGGTATAAGAGCTGGCTCCCTATGAATACCAGCCAGGCCAATAAGGCCACGCGGAGCGGCTTTGCCGGAACGCGGTTTGCCGTATGGGATCCCAAGAAGGAGCCAACCAGGCCGCCGGTCACAAGTTTCGCCATCATCGGCAGGTCTATGTTCCCCATGCCGAAATGCAGTGAGCCGCCCACCGCGGAAAGCGCAAGGCCGAAGGCGATGTCGGTGCCAATGACGTTGCAGGCGAACAGCGGCGTGGCGTAGAGCAGGAGCAAAGTGCCCAGCGCGCCCGCTCCCGCCGATGAAAACCCAACCTCGATACCGATAAAGAACGTGACGACAGGGATGAATTTCGCCAGCTTCTCGGTATTGTGGATGCTTATCCGTTTCCACATCAGGATGATGTTCATCAATGCGGACAGCAAAACGATGATACCGACCACGGTAAGCACCGCCAACTTGAGCTTTTTGTCGGCGGCCATGTGCCCCAGCATGAGCGAACCGAGGATCACGCCGGGAACGCCACCCGCCATCATGAGCAAAAGGTATTTTTTGTCCACCCTTCCTTTCAGCCAGTAGGAAGCGCCTGCGGGGATCTTGACGATGGTGGAAAAGCCGAGCGCGGTGCCGACCGCCACGGCAGGTTCAAGGCCGAGGAAAAGCATCAGCACGGGGGCCGTGACCGTGCCCGCCCCAACGCCGGTGATGGCGATGGCGAACGCGATGACGAAGCCGATGATTATTTCCATTTACTCCTCACTCCGATTCCCCAAAAAAAATAGCCCCATTTACGGCGGGGCCAGACCGATATGGAAAAGGGGGTTAACCCAACGGAAGGGCGGTGTTTCCACCGCTTCTCCCGTTAAGTCCTTTGTTACTGCACCGTTTCCACGGCCACGGACGCCTTCAGCGGGCGCGTGTGGATGCCGCACTCGCCGCCGCACTTGCTGGTGTTTATCCAGCGTCCGGCGCGCTCGTTGTCATCCGCGGTGATCGCCGTGCAGGGGGAGCACCCCAGCGAGCGGTAGCCGTATTTGTACAGCTCGTTCGTGGGCACCGCGTACACCGCGAGGTACTGCCAAATTTCGCGCTCCTTGAAGAGCAGGATCGGGTTCAGCTTGATCAGCCCCTTGTCGCGCTCCTCGACCTCCTTGAAGTCGGTGCGGGTGCGGCCCTCGGTGCATCGCAGGCCGGTTATCCAGCACTCCACGTTCATCTCCTCGATGGCGTGGCGCACCGGCTCCACCTTGTACACGTTACAGCAGGTGTCGGGATCCGTTTTGTACAGGTCTTCCGCGGGGCGGTCCGATTGGTAGAGTTTCAGGTTCGGGTAATTCTTCATCAGGTTGTACATGTAGTTCTTGGTCTCTTGCGGCTTGAAGGGGGTGGTGATGATGAAGCCGCGCGCGTCCGGGTTCACCCGGGTGGCGATGTCCCACACGACCATCGAGTCCTTGCCCAGCGAGTTCGCCACCACGGCCTTGTCGCCGTATTTTTCAAAATGCTGGCGCAGAAGCCGCTCGGCGCGGGCAACCTTTTCGCCGAAATGAAGTTTATCCACCAATGTCTGCAAATTCTCGCTCATAACGTCCTCTTTCCCTTCCTACTGGTTTTTCCGTATCTGGAGGCGGAAGAACGCTTCCCCCTCCTTTTTTACACTTATGACCATGTGTCCCTCCTCCTTTATCTGGATGGAGATGTTCCGCACCGGCTCGCCGGACTGGCACAAAAGCTCCAGCACCTGGCCGTCGCCGAGTTCCTCCAGCGCCAGCTTGGTCAGCACGAACGACATGGGGCACACCTCTTCCGAGATGTCTATGAACTTGTCCGCCGCAATTGTTTCCGCCATCATTCTCCTTACCGCGCCACCGTTATCTTTTCGGGCAAAACGGGGTTGTTCACCAGTTTCGCCGGGCCGATCGCCGTTTTCAGCGCCGCCATGTAGTCCGCCAGCATTCCTTCCTGCTGGAGCAGGTTGCCTATCCGTATCCGGCCTTTGCCTTCGCCCGCCTTCTTGTACCATTCGATGGTCGCCTCGATGGCGGTCACCGCTTCGTCGTCGGTCAAAAACCTGGCCACGACGGTGCTGTTCACCGGGTGGCGTCCGTGATGCCCGCCCACGCGCAGGTTGTGGCCCGTTTGCTCCGCCGTCCACGAATAGGTGGGGCAGGCGCGCACACAGTCGGCGCAATACAGGCACTTCTCCGGCGTGAAGATCGGCTTGCCGGTCTGCGGGTGCGCCTCTATCGCCCCTTCCGTGCAGGCCGAGGCGCAGATGGTGCATCCCGTGCAGTTCTCTTCATTCCATTTCGGGAACACCCCGCCCATCAGCCCCAGGTCCGCCGTCGTCGAGCGTATGCAGTCGAACGGGCACCCGGAGAACGAGGTCTTGAACTTGTGCGGCACCCGTATGCCGAAGAACCGCTTGTTCACGATGTCCGCCATTTTCACGGTGTCGGTCAGGCCGTTCGGGTTGTATTCGCACCCGCCGCAGGCGTTCGGCACGCGCACGCGGGGACCGCACGAGGCCACTTCCTGGCCCGCTTCCTTAAGCTGGTCCATCAGGGGGCCGAAGTCGTGGTAATCCACATACGGTATTTCCATTGATTGCCGCGAGGTGAGGTGGACGAAATCGCTCCCGAATTGCTCGGCGGCCTCGACCACCTTTTTCAGTTTTTCGATGGTCATTTTTCCGCCGGGGCATTTCAGCCGGACGGTGAACTTGTCTTTTTGGCGTTGCTTGATGAATCCGCCGGCGCGCAGTTCGGCGAAGTCTATTTTCCCTTTTTCGTTGCGCCCCGCTATCTGGGCGTCCACAGTGATCTTCTTTTTTACCTGTTCATCGAGGTTATGATCCACCGCAATCTTCAGTTTTTTCTTGGGTGCCGAGGCTTCGCTCATTGTTTCCCCTTTTTTCATCCAAAAGGCCGCTAATTGAAAGAAAGTTTAATATAACCTAGTTAATCTGTCAACTATTATTAGCTATACAAAAACGCTTGGTCGTATTTATATCGCATTGAAAAATAAAGCAAAATATCGCGTGCGCCACAATGGACCAAAAAAAAATCTTATGAACTGATTAGTGTTTGGTATGCCTTGGATGGTTTGCAATCAGGAATACGGTAGGGAATTGGTAGGGAATGGAGGGTAAAGGGGGAAAAGCCCGATTATCAGGTCATTTATGGCTGGAAAGAAAAAAGAGCGCGGCCCGCTTTCGCCGACCACGCTCCCAAACGCTCTTAGGTGGGACAGTCAGTTTCGACTGTCATTGCGCCCGCGATGGCGCAAACGGTTGATGCCCCCGGTATCAATGACAGACAAGATTGTCTGTTCTACCGTTAACTGCACTTGCTGTAGCCGCACCCCCGGCAGGTCATGCACCCTTCGGCGTATTCCAGCGAACCGCCGCAGTCCGGGCAGGCCCCGATGCTGATGGTCGGGTCGTAATGGCCGTGGCCATTGCCGTTCCCATTGCCGTTGCCGTTCGCGGATTTGGCTTTCGGGTTCTCGCCGCTGAAATCCTTTTTCACCACTCGGGAGAGCGCCTTGCCTATCGCATCGGCGCAGGAGAGCACCTTGCCGCCGTTGTCCCACGCGGGCTGGTGGCACGATACGCCGATGAGTTGCTTCACCAGTTCGTTCGCGTCAATGCCGGAGCGCATGGCCAGCGACACGAGCCGCCCGATGGATTCCGTTTGCGAGGCGGCGCATCCGCCCGCCTTGCCGATCTGCACGAACATCTCGAAGGGGTTTCCCTTCTCGTCCTCGTTCACCGTGATGTATATCTTGCCGCACCCGGTGGTCAGCCGCTGGGTGCTCCCGCGCACCACATGGGGGCGGGGTTTCGGCGTGAGCTTGTGCGCCTCCGCCGCGGTTTCCGCCGGTTTTTTCGATTCACCGGTCTTGCCGGTGGAAAGCACTTGGCCTTCGCGCGAGCCGTCGCGGTAGATGGTCACGCCCTTGCACCCGAGGTCGTAGGAGAGCATATACGCCTTTTCCACGTCTATCTCGGTGGCGCTGTTCTCGAAGTTCACGGTCTTGCTCACCGCGTTGTCGGTGTGTTTCTGGAACGCCGCCTGCATACGGATATGCCATTCGGGCGAGATCTCGTGGGAGGTGACGAACACGTTGGCGACCTCTTCCGGCACTTCCTTCAGTCCGTGCGCCGTGCCTTTTTGGGCGATGCTCTGCATCAGTTCGGCGGAGTAGAACCCCTTTTCGCGCGCCACCTGTTCAAATAGCGGGTGGACCTCCACCAGCTTGTCGTTGTCCATCACGGTGCGGATGTAGGAGATGGCGAACAGCGGCTCGATGCCGGATGAAACCCCCGCGATGATGGAGATGGTGCCGGTGGGCGCGATGGTCGTGGTGGTGGCGTTGCGCAATTTTTGCGCGCCCGGCTTGTCGTAGGTGCTTCCCTTGAACTTCGGGAACGCGCCGCGTTTTTCCGACAGCTTTTGCGATGCCTTTTTGGACTCGGTGTTGATGAAGTGCATCACCTTCTCCGCCATGTCCACCGCCGCCTCGGAGTTGTACGGGATGCCCAGCATGATGAGCATGTCGGCGAACCCCATCACACCCAGGCCGATCTTGCGGTTCCCCTTGGTCATCTGCTCGATCTTCGTTATCGGGTAGCGGTTCATGTCTATCACGTTGTCCAGGAAATGCACCGCCGAATGCACGATGCGCTCCAGCCCGGCCCAGTCCAGCTCGCCGCCTTTCACGAATTTCGGCAGGTTGATGGATCCCAGGTTGCACGATTCATACGGCAAAAGCGGCTGTTCGCCGCAGGGGTTGGTGCTTTCTATCTCGCCCACGTGCGGGGTGGGGTTGTCCCGGTTTATCCGGTCAATGAAGATGATGCCGGGATCGCCGTTCTTCCATGCGTAGTGGACGATCTTTTCCATAACGTCTTCGGCGTTCAGCTTGCCGGTGGGAGCTTTGGTGTACGGGTCTATCAGGTCGTACTCGCCCTCTTCCATCAGGGCGGTCATAAAGCTGTCCGTGATGGCGACCGAGATGTTGAAGTTGGTGAACGAGGTTCCTTCCGCCTTGCAGGAAATGAAGTCCATGATGTCCGGATGGTCTACGCGCAGGATGCCCATGTTCGCCCCGCGGCGCGTGCCGCCCTGTTTCACCGATTCCGTGGCCGCGTCGAACACCCGCATGAAGGACACGGGGCCGGACGACACGCCGGAAGTGGATTTCACGCGGCTCCCCACCGGTCGTAGGCGCGAAAACGAGAAGCCGGTGCCGCCGCCGGATTTGTGGATGAGGGCGGTGTCCTTGACTGTTTCGAAGATGGAGTCCATCGAGTCCTCTATCGGGAGCACGAAACAGGCGGACAACTGCTGGAGTTCCTTCCCGGCGTTCATCAGGGTGGGGGAGTTCGGGAGGAATTCGAGCGATGCCATCATCCTGAAAAATTCGTCTTCAACCGCGGTCAGGTCGGTATTCGGGGCGAAAAAAGCGTCCGCTTGGGATATGTTCCGCGCCACGCGGCGGAAGAGCTGAACCGGGGTTTCGATGGTCTTCCCGGCGTCGTCTTTGGCCAGATAGCGGCGCTCCAGCACTTTTACCGCGTTGGCGGAAAGCGCCGTCTCGTTATCTTTCAGCCCGTTTTCCTTCATTTTGCGCCCTTTTACCGTTATCGTTTCCCCCATACCGCTACCCCTTCCAGATTCAGTTTATTATGGATAACCCACCCGTGCAAACAAAATCACCATATATGGTGTGTGGAGTAGTTATATAGACCTATATCTTGTGCGTCAAGGTTTTTTTTGGGCGGGATTTGGCGGGTTTTTAAGGGGGAAATGGATAACTATCTGATTGTTAAAGAATTGTCAAAAGCATAACAATGCAATAACTCACGTCAATTCAAATACATAGTCAACGTACCCCAAAAGGGTAAATTTTATAATAGCATTAAAATAATAATATTATGGCTTTGTAGGATGCAATTACGGTTTTTGAGCAGTTTCCGTCTTTATTTCTTCCATCTGCGCGAAGAGGCGCATGCCGCGATACGCGATGATTTGCCGCTCCCACTGCTGGTAGCCGGGATAGACCAGTTTTATTTTGTGTTTCCCCTCCTTCAACGGCAGTTGTATCGGCGTGCTTCCCGAATAAAATCCGTCAATCACCACCTCGGCATTGGCGGGTTTGGATTCAAAAAGCACGAACGCTTCGGCGGGCGGGGCCGGTTTCACGGCGGCTTTCGCGGTTTTTGCTTCATGGCTGGCGGGCATTGCGGCCACCGCATTTTTCTTGGCCAGCGGTTGCACCGTTTGCGCGTTGTTGACTTTGGCGGGTTTTTTCACCACGCTTTTGGCTTTTGCAGGTTTCTTCGAGGTCTTTTTCGCGCCGGTTTTTTTGGCCGCCGCCTTTTTCGTTTTTTCCGTTTCATCGCGCCCATCGGCCATCACGGGCGCGGATAGCGCGAAGACAGCGGCCAGCAAAAGCGCGAAGAGGCGAACGGTGATTTTCATTCCATGCTCCTAGAAGGGCGAAGTCCCTTTGATCAGGTTTTCTATTTCTTCGGTCATCGCCACCTCGAAACTGACGGTGGAAAGCACCTGCGGGGAACGCACGTCAATAAGCCGCGCATTGATGATGACCGACTTTTGCGTGGCGACGTAGGTGCCGGCCAGCACCGCGCGGGCGTTCGCGCCATCCACCATTTCCGCCGCTTCGCGCGTGAGGATCAG
Source organism: Nitrospinota bacterium (assembly GCA_016212275.1). Taxonomy (GTDB): domain Bacteria; phylum Nitrospinota_A; class UBA7883; order JACRGQ01; family JACRGQ01; genus JACRGR01. Next base: position 34,107 of record JACRGR010000071.1, read on the forward strand.
TTCGCCCACGTCTTTTTTGATGAGCAGGTCCTGCGCGCGGCGCACTTCGATGACGTGGAACCCTTGGCGGCTCAGGTCGTCTATCAGTTTTTCGGCGATCATCCGCCCGAAGACCGAGGTCTTGGCGAGGTCATTGAGGTCAACGAACGTGCTGACGATGATCGGCAATCCCTCCGGGTGTTGCGGGCGCAGGTTCTGGTTGATCTCGGACGCCATGAAGCGGGTGCCGAAGCGGTCCTCTTTCTCGGCGGTGGTCACGTTCTTCGGCGCCGAGGAGGGCAGGCTGATGCACGACGCCGCCATCAACGCGACTACCGCTGTCGTCAGCAGTTTCTTGTTCATTTTTTCCACCCTTCATATTGGCCGTCGGCGCGGTACACTCGTTCCAAGGCATTGTCGAAAAGGTCCTTCACCAGCGCATCGTCCTTCTCAAACGTCATTTCCATGTCGGCGGCGGCGATCACCTGCTGGGTGCCGGTGGATACCAGCCGGGCATGCACCATCACGGTATTGCCCGATTTTTTGTAAGTGCCCAGCAGAACGGAATCGGCTTTCCATGCGTTCATCATCTCGCCCGTCTCCTCCGTAAGCGCGTGGGCGCCCACGTTCGGTTGTTGCAGAAGGCGTTTCGCCGCGCGGTGTTCCACCACTTTGAATCCCAGATCGCTCATGTGCCCCATAAGGTTTTCGGTGACATATCTGCCAAACGTATTCGAGCGGTTCAGCCGATCCATGTCCACGAAGGTTGCCACCGCCATCGTGGGGTTTTGACCGGTCACTTTGCGGGCCAATGAGCGGGAGAGCCGGTCAAGATTCATGGTCAACGCTTTTCCCGAAGATATTTCTCCGGAAGCCATTTCACGGATATATATCCCCACTTCTTTCCGGACATAGGATGGTCCCGTTTCCGCTTCTGTCCGCGTGCCGGAAGTTTGTCCGTCGGCGGTGGCGGCGGTTTCTTTCAATTTCCCCTCTTGCGGGGTGGACGCTTCGGGTGCGGGAGCGGAACCGCCTCCCATCAGCGATTTGCATGAAACCGCCAAGAGCACCAGTCCGGCAAGCGCTAGAAACCGTGCTTTTTGTTTACCGCTTTTACCCAAAACTCCTCCTGCCAAGGCGGGATAATCCCCGCGTATGGGTATTGAATCGGCATCTCCCAAAAATTACTTTACCCTTCTTTTTTACTTCGGCTTTGATTCTGCCAGCTGGTAATAGTTTATTAATATTGACATTCGGGGAGTCACTCGATACATTGACCAGATGAACATAGGGGATGAGTTGAAGCCAACTGGCATGAGGGGTTTTCCACGAGGTGATGAATGACCTTGGGATGGCGGTTGCCAAAGCGGTTTTTCAAAAAAACCATGTCCATCCTGCTTTCGTGCCTGGTGGTGCTTGAGACGGCGTGTGCTTCAGCCCCACCCCCACAGCCGGTAGTTTACCATCCCCCTGTCCAGTCCTTACCCGCCAAACAGCGGCCCCCGCTTGTTTTGATGCCGTTACGCACCAGTGGCGAGGTGGCGCATACCTCCAAAGAGGTATTCGAGACCTCCTTGAGCGAGGAACTGGGCAAGTATTACACCGTTTACGCGGGCAAACGGGTTGCGGCGAAGGTGGACGAAGTGTTCGCGCGCCGCTCCGAAGAGGCCAAGGAAGGTGAGCAGTGCGATGACACGAAATGTCTCCGGGACGTGGCAAACGAGTTCCAGGCCGAATATGTGGCGATCTCCAGCATCAGCCACCAGGCGGGGGGCTACCTGTTGTCGCTGAATATACAGGACATCGTGGAAGACAAGATGGTGTACTCGAAGTCGGAGCCGTGCAAAGGGTGCGACGAGTACGAAATAGTGGATAAGCTGAAAACCCTGGCGCAGGGGAGCGGGTTGTTTGGCTCCGTGGCCACCGCGCCAGCGGTGCAACCCGCGCCCCCGCCGGTGCAGGAAGAAAGCAATTGGTGGAAATGGGCGCTGGGCATCCTTATCGTTGGCGGGGTTGCGGCCGCGGCCGCCGGAGGCGCTGGCTCCTCTTCGTCCTCCTCAAGCGGTGGTGGATCGAGCAGTTCCACCGGAAATATCAGCGTAAGTTGGTAGCGGATATGAATAGGCATAAGAACGGTTTGCCAGTCCATTTATTCAGGCGATATGCCTTTGCCGCGGTTATGTGCGCGCTTGCCACGTTGGTCGTTTCATGCGGGTCGCAGTCGCCGTCGAACGGAGAGACCGGCTCCATTGCCATTGGCATTCAGGTGGGGAACAGTTTTTCCGCCAAACCCGACGCCTCGGCAGGCGGGGAACGATGGGCGGTGGATTGCGCCGCCACCGGCATTTCCACCATTTCCGCCTCGGTCACGAATTCTTCCGGCACGTCGGTGAAGACCGGCGGGCCGTGGACCTGCACCACCGGTAGCGGCACCATAAGCGCGGTGCCGACCGGGACGAATTACACGGTGACATTAAGCGGGAAAAACAGTTCCGGCGCCACCATTTTCACCGGCACGAAAACGGGCGTCACCGTCACTTCGGGGGCAACCACCAGTGCGGGCGCCGTCACGCTTTCCGGCGCGGCATGGACCGCCAAGACCTCGATGGGGACTGCCCGGCACAGGCTTGGGGTTGTCTCCCCCTCTTGCACCAGTTGCACCACCGGAAGCGATGGCGAGCCGATCTACGCGATAGGCGGCCTTACCGACACTAGCGGGAACGTATCAACGAACAAGGTGGAAATGTTTTCCTCGAATATTTGGACCAGCAAAACCTCGCTGACCACCTCCCGCGGCGGGCTGGCGGTTGCGGCGGTTCCCGGCACCACCAGTTACGGGAAAATTTACGCCATTGGCGGATGGAACGGCACCAGCATCCTGAATACGGTGGAGGAGTATGATCCCTCCGCCAACACATGGACGGCGAAAACGAATATGACCACGGCGCGGGACAATTTCGCCGCCTGCGTGGTGAGCGGCATCGTGTACGCCATCGGGGGGTGGAGCGGCTCCGCCTATCTCAGCTCGGTGGAGGCGTATAATCCGACCACCAACACCTGGAGCACAAAGACTTCCATGTCGGTGGCGCGCGAAACGCTGACCTGTAGCGTGGTGAACGGGAAGATATACGCCATCGGCGGCGACAGTTCCACCAACTTCACCCTTACCACCGTTGAAGAATACAATCCCTCGACGAATACCTGGACCACAAAGACCAGCATGCCCACCAGCCGGCGCTACCTGACCAGCACCGCGGTGAATAACAAGATATATGTCATCGGCGGCGCGGACAGCACCAACACGGTGTCAAAAGTGGTGGAGGTTTACGATCCGGCCACCGATACATGGACGACCGGCGTTTCGCTCACCTTGGCGCGAAGCTCGCTAGGGGCCGCCGCCATCACCGTTTCCAATGTGGCAAAGATATACTCCATTGGAGGATGGAGCGGCAGTGCGGGCGTGGCGGAAGCGAATGAGTTCATCCCGTAATCCTCTAGCCGAAGTTTCCGTGGTATAAATATCCCCGTATGTGTCCGCGACGAGTCCTGATGGTTGCGGCGGTGGCCGTCCTGTTATATTTCCCAATTCCCGCCGATGCTTTGTTCGGCGACAGTTGCGATTTCCTGCCGGAAGCTCCGAAACCCGGGTGGGTGAATAACCCCGCATGGTCCGGCGCTCCGGGCCTCTACTATGGCGCGGGGGAGGCGGACAAGCGGAAAACGGAACAGGAGCAAAAGGAACTTTCGCGTAAAAAGGCGCTGGAATCGCTGTCGCAGAAGATACGGGTGCAGGTGCAAAGCGTGCTCACCCACGAGGTCAAGAGCAGTTCCACGGGCACCCGCGAGAAATTCGAGCAGGTGGTGGAGCTGAGATCGGAAAAACGCGTGGATGAGGTATTGCGCGGAGTGAAAGACGAGGACGTGTGGCTGGACCGCGAGAAATGCGTCCTGCACACGCTGGTGAGCATTTCGCGGGAATCGGTGGAGTCCACCGGCAAATTCAGCGCGATGGCGCGCCTGTTTGAAGAGGTGAAAAAACGGTCGGCCCCCCGCCGGGTACAGCTTGACCTTGCCACGAACGCCTTGGCTCTGCTGGAGGAAATAGATTTCCGCTACGTCCCCGAAGAGGCGGGCAAAGAGCACTTCCGGCGGGAACTGGGCAAGGAACTGGAGCGGGTGAACGCGGAAATGAAGGAGAACGCCTCACGGACGGTGGTGGCCGTTCTCACATCGGAAAATGCTCCCCCCGCGCTGGCGGAAAAGGTGGGCGACCGCATACGCGGGATCGTTCCCCGATCCGAGCGGATGATGGGTGTGTGCGAACCGCTAGAGACGTGCCTGCGTTCGGCGGGGGACGACAGCTATGGAAGATTGGTGACGTTGAAAGTCGGCAAATCGGAAGAGCAAAGCGGCTTGGGAGGGTACAAGGGGACCTTAAGGGTGGAAGCCACCCAATACGACCTGAAAAGCGGCACGGTTCTGCAAGGGCCGGTTGCCGCCAGCGCGCAGGTGATCTCGTGGGAGCCGGATAAACTCGATTGGGAAAGGGCTCTTAACAAGATAGTGGAAAGCGGGAAACTATCGTTTTTAACCAATGGCAAGGAGGCGGGCAAGTGAAAAGGGGCCTGATAGGTTTGGTTACGCTGTTTTTTTTGGCGGCGCCCTCGTTTGCGGCGCGGGAAGGATTGAGCGAGGGGATGGACGCCCCCAATTTCGTTGGGGAGATGTTGGACGGCAAATATTACAGTTTGGCGCGCGACGGGCGGGGGCCGAAGGTGTTGAATTTTTTTTGGGTGAAGTGCGTGCCCTGCAAGAAAGAATTGCCGGAACTTGCCGAACTGGAAAAAAAACATCCCGGCGTGAAATTCATTTCGGTGCATACGGAGACCACGCCTGAAAAAGAGGTGAAGGCGTTTTTGGCCTCGCTGGCGGGACACCCGCGCATAGTGGTGATGTCCACCCGGAAGGTGATGGAGTCGTACCGGTTCAACCAACTGCCGCATACCGTCATTCTGGACGCGGATAACCGGGTGCGGTTCGTTATCTCCGGGTACACGGATGAAAATATGAGAAAAGTGGAAAGCGCCATCCGGGGCATCGAGTAGGTCATGTGGTGGCGGGGGTTCCGTGCCGCCGTTTTGCTTTTGATCGCGGGGCTGTCCGCTTGCCTGCATACTACGGTGCCCTCGCCCGCTGGGCCGAAAGGAATATTATCGTTCACCAACTCTTTCCACGACTTTGGCCAAGTGACGGAAGGGGACATCATCAAGCACACGTTTGAATTCACCAATGCCGGCAAGGGGTCGTTGCGGATGGTGCGGACGGAGAGCGATTGCGGATGCACCACCACGGAGGCGGCCTTCCGCGAATATGCGCCGGGCGAACGGGGCGCGCTGGAAGTGACGATAGATACGCGCGGCAAGCACGGAATCACGGTGAAATCCGTGAAGGTCTTTTTGGAGAACGCCGAGGAGAACATCGTGGAACTCACGCTCACCGCCCGGCTTGTGCCGCCGCCCCACCCAAAGGTGGAGAACCGCGCCCATGCGACCACCGATGTGAAATGCAGGACCTGCCACCTGGAATCGGGCGTGGGAATGCAAGGGGCGTTTTTGTATCACCGCGTGTGCGCCCAGTGCCACGGGCGCAAAGGGGCGGGCGCCGGTGCGCGTGCGTTGAACGACGTTCAATGGCTGGGCGGGGTGGACGACGCATTTTTACGCGAGGTGACGGCGAAAGGCCAGCCGGAGAAGGGGATGCCCCCCTTCGTGGAAGGGGTTACGCCGCCGTTGACCGGGGAACAGATGGATTCCCTTATTGAATACATACGCTCATGGGGGAAACAATGAAACGGTTTGCGTGGTGCGCGGTTCTGTTCATATTGCTGGGCGCGGGTTCCGCTTTTGCCGGGGACAAAGAAAAGATCGTGCTCCTGCCGGTTTCCGGTCCGCTGACGGCGGCGGAGAAGGGGCAGTTGGAAAAAAAGCTGGCCGCCGGATTGGGCAAGCGATATGCGGTCATTGCCGGGCCACAGGTGGAGGAAGCCTTGCGGAAGGCACTGCAGGAGGAAAATCAAAAGGCGATATGCGATCTGGAAGGGTGCTATGTGAAAATAGCGGGCCAGTTCAAGGCTGAGCTTATTGCCGCCTTTTTGCTGGCACCCCGGATGGACGGAAGCATTAACGTGACGTTCCGGGTGATGAACGTGGTTGAAAACAGGGAAGTGTATTCCAGGAGCGCCGACTGCGCGGCCTGCACGGTGTCCAAACTCATCGGCTTGGGCGAAAGCCTCCTGCAGGGGATGGACAAAAAGTAAAACGCGCCCGGCGGCATTTCGATGGCGGATTCGTATGGAGAGCGGATGAATGAACGGGTGAAGGTCGCGGCGGTGGTCCTTTTCAGCATTATTTCCGCAGTGGCGCTGGTGCAAAGCAATTTCGCCCGGACGACCGATCTGGCCTTCTATGATCTCCTCCTGAATAAGGTTCCTGGGAAAAATACGCCGGTCAATGACATCGCCATTATAGGGATTGACGACGAATCGCTAAAAAAAGCGGATACGCCGCTCATCCTGTGGGTGGGCTTTTTCGCAAAGGCGGTGGACGCCTTGCGCGAGGCGGGAGCCAAAGCGGTGGTGTTCGACATCATTCCCGCCATTTCGCTTGACCGGTTCGCGCCACAATTGGATCAGGCGTTTTTAAAGGCGATGCGGGACGCGAAGGATGCTGGCATGCCGGTCTATTTGGGATTCAAAACCGGCGAAATCGGCGGGCAACTGCCGCACCCGAAGTTCGCGTTTATGGCGAGCGGGCTGGGCTTCACCAACCTCTATCCCGACGCCGATGGAAAGATGCGACGCCAGAACACATGGTTCGAGGGCCAGGACGGTCAGGTGATCCCTTCGCTTTCGATGGTGGCCGCAACCGCATACCGGGGCATCCCGCTCGAACAAGAGGCCATCTGCCGCCAACTGGGCATCTGCGGCGAGGGGATGAAGCCCGCGCCCGTGCTGATTGATTACCGCATCAGCCAGGAGAAGATAGCGGTACATTCCATCTATAACGTGCTCATCAAGGCGCAGAACGGGGATAGTCTGAAGGAAGATTTCGGCGGCAAGCTGGTGTTCATCGGCCCGATGTCGGAAAAACTGCCGGACAACCACCGCGTTCCCCTCAACCCGCGCGAACCGGGGAACCAGTACACCCCCGGTCTGGTGATCCAGGCGCAGACCACCGCCACATTGCTCGCGGGCCAGAAACTCACCCCACTGCCGAATCGGCAAAAGGTGGCCATTACGTTGGTGCTTGCGGTGGTCTCGCTCCTGCTGATGTTCAAGGTGTCGCCGTTGCGGTCTTCCCTGTTGGTGATGATACTGGCTGGTGTGGTCGGCGCGGGGGTTATGGCCGCCTTCGCGGGGTATGCGGTCCTGCCGCTATCCCCTGTCATTTACGGCCTTATCCTCCCCGCGGGTATCGCGCGCTCCTATCTCTACGTCGCCGAGTACAAACAAATGAGCGTTCTAAAAAAATATTTCGGTTCCTATGTGAGCAGGGAAGTGATGAAGGACATTCTGAAAAACCCCGAAAAGGTGAATTTCGACGGGAGCTTGGTGGAGATCACCATCATGTTCACCGACATACGGAACTTCACCACGCTCTCGGAAAAACTCCAGCCGCCGGAGGTTACGCGCGGGTTGAATACTTACCTTTCCGCCATGACCACCTGCATCGTCGCAAGCGGTGGGTATGTGAACCGCTATTTGGGGGACGGCATACTGGCGTTGTATGGCGCGCCAAGCCCTTTGCCGAACAACGGCGCGCGTGAGGCGGTGCGGGGCGGTTTGGACATGCTCAAGCGGCTGGAGGAACTGAACAAGGAAGAGCTTTTTCCCGGCGTCAAAGAACTGAAGATCGGGATCGGTATCCACACTGGCAAGGCGATCGTCGGCAATGTTGGCTGTTTTGAGAAAATGGACTACACTGTTGTGGGAGACAGCGCGAACCTCGCCTCGCGCATCGAGGGGCTTACGAAGCAATATGGCGTGGCGATGTTGGTGAGCGAAAGCACCTACGCGCTGGTGAAAGACGTTGTGGAAGCCGATTATGTGGATAGCGTGACCGTGAAGGGACGCGAACATCCTACCCCTGTTTATCATATAACCTCGTTGAAGGAGGAAACGAAATGAGAAACATTTTCGCGTTCGCTGTTTTTGCGCTGGTTCTTTCCGGATCCGCCCATGCGCGGGACTTTGGCGTGGTGATGGACTTGTCCGGCAAGGCGGCTCTCGCCGGGAAGAAGGGCGCCGCCCTCGACTTGGGGAAGAACATCGTGGTGGGAGATGTAATTTCGCTTAAGGAAAAAGCATCGGTGACGGTGGTGAGTTACCAAGGTTGCGAAGAGTGGCGCATCGGCGGTCCCGCATCGGTGACGTTCACCGCGGAAAAGCCGGAACCGGAAAAAGGATCGAAAGGAACGGTTGCCAAGGGCCGCAAGCTACCGGTGTGTTACAAGCCCGCGGACGTGCAGGCATCCTCCCATGAGCAGGGGGGGCTGGTGCTGATGAACAAGGCGGTGCCGCAGGACCAGATGGAAGGTCCCGCGCCGGTGGAAATGTCCGGCACGGCGGAGAACGAGGAGATCACGAAAATGCGGCAGGCCTTCAGCGGCGGGAAAGCGGACAATGCGGCGCTGATGACGCTGGTGATGTATGACCTGCAACGGCGCGACATGGAAAGCGCGCGCCCCTATTACGCGGAACTGAAAAGGCGCGCGCCGGCCTCGGCGTTCGTGAAACGGATGGGCGCTGAATTCGGCCTGTAAGGCTTCGGGAAAACAAGGAGGAAAGGCGATGCGGAAATTATTGGTTGCGGCAATTGTGGTGGCGATGTGCGCCGGGCGCGTTTTCGCCCTGGAACCCGCGGACGTCTACCGGCAAAAATCCCCGGCGGTGGTGCTGATATTCGCCAAGGTGGATAGCAACTCGCGCAAGGGAGGTTCCGGCTTTTTCATCGCCGGCAACGGACAAGTGCTTACCAACGCGCATGTGATAACCGGCAACGACGGGCAGGCGCTACAGGAAATACAAGTGTTCATCAAGCCGCCGAAGGTGACCGGCGATTTTAAAGAAGACCTGCAAGACCGCCATCCCGCGAAGGTGGTGAAGTTCGACCGGGCGTTGGACGTGGCGCTTTTGCAGGTGGAAGACCTGGCCTCCTCGCCAATGCAAGTGTCGTTCGCCAATTCGGACAACGTGGAAGTGGGGCAGAAAGTGGTGGCGATAGGGCACCCTGAACAGGGGGGGTTGTGGACCCTGACCTCCGGGACCATCAGTTCGCGCATCAAGAATATCTCGCGCATCGAGGGGAAAGACATGTTCCAGAGCGACGCCAGCATCAATCACGGCAATTCCGGCGGGCCGCTGTTCGACACGGACGGCTTGGTGGTGGGGATGAACACCAGCACCGCCCGCATGTCGTCGGACGGCACCGCGATAGTGGGTATCAATTTCGCCCTGCAATCAAACGTGATAATGAAATGGCTCAACCAGAATGAGGTAAAGGTGGCCGCCGCGGTCCCGCCGAAATCGGCGCAGGCGGAAGCGGCCCGGACGGAAACGCCGAAAGCGGCGCCGAAAGAAGCGTTGGAAAAACCCTCGGCCCCCGGCGCGGCCGCGGAAGGCAAGATACTGACCCCGAAGAATCCGTATGAGAAAGAGGCCCTGGAAAAGACCATCGCCGAGATGGAAGATGTGATTTTGGAGATGCGCGGCAAGGTTAAAAAGCGGATGGGCAACTGACCAAAGAATGGTTATCGGCGGATTGTGAAGTCCGGGGCAGTCCGCGGATGCCTTTTCCGCGAAGGCGGGCCGCTAGTTCTTGCGGATGGAGAGGCTCAGCTTCTGCGTGGTCGTTCCCGGCCAGTCTATCAACAGCGCACTGGCGATGAACACCGACGAATAAGTGCCGAACCCTATGCCCACCAGCAGGGTGAACGAGAAATCGTGCAACACCTCGCCGCCGAACACGAACAGCGCGATGACCGTCAGCAAGGTGAGGCCGGAGGTGATGATGGTCCGGCTCAATGTCTCGTTCACGCTTCCGTTCACAAGGTCCGGCAGTTCCATGTTGCGTTTCAGCCGGAGGTTTTCGCGCACCCGGTCGAAGACCACGATCGTGTCGTTCAGCGAATAGCCGATCACCGTAAGGATGGCCGCAAGTACCGGCAATGAGAATTCCCTGCCGGTGATCGCAAGCGCCCCGAGGGTGATGATGGTGTCGTGGATGATGGCGATAATGGCGGTGGTGGCGAAGCGGAATTCGAACCGCACCGCGAGGTATATCAGGATGCCGATAAGCGAATAAAGCACCGCCAGCAGGGCCTTTATGGTCAGATCCTTGCCCACTTTGGGGCCGACGATCTCGGTGCGCTCCACCGTGAAGCTGTCTTTGCCGAATTTCGATTCCAGCGCGGCGACCACCTCTTGCGTGGCGTTTTCCCCTTTTTGTTCCTTTGGCCGGATGTTGATGAGGATGTCCACCGGTTCGCCGAACTGCTGGATATCCCCGCCCATGCCGGTGACGTCCACGGCGGCGCGCACTTCGTTTATCTGCGGGGCCGTTTTGAATTTCACCTGCACAAGCGTGCCGCCCGCGAAGTCTATCCCGTATTTCAGCCCGCCGCTGGCGATGAGGACGACGATGGTAAGGAGGATCAGCGACCCCGAAAAGGCATAGCCGATCTTTTTGTAGCCGAGCCAGTTGACCGTTGGTTTGGTGCCGAAGAACCGCATTATACGCTTATCCTATCCA
>JACRGR010000072.1 GCA_016212275.1 Nitrospinota bacterium
GGCATATTCGCGCGCGTATTTCAGCGCGAACGTTTTGGGGGTTATCTCGCCGAACACCAGCAGGATAAAGGTGCTGAAGCCGACAGCGATGGCCACGCCGTGCGACTCGAAAAAGTGCAGGGCCAGCATGGTGGAAATGGCGGCCAAGGCGACATTGACCAGTTCGTTCCCGATATAAATGGATACCAGAAGTCGGCGGGGCCGGTCCAACAGATCCGCGACCGTTTTTCCCGCCGCGCCATTTTTTTCGCGCAGACTGTCTATCTGCGCGCGGGTGAGGGAGAAGAACGCCACCTCCGCCGCGCTGATGAACGCGGAGAGGACGAGGAGCGCGAAAAAGAGCGCGAAGCGGAAAAGAATCCAAATGTCCATTATTCGGCGGCCCGCGCCACGCTCTCCTTCCGCGCCCGGTACGCCACCACCGCCTTGAGCACGGCGAAGTAGGAGATGACGGCGAAGACGAGGCCGAGGACGAGGCACCCCACCACGAACGGCACGCCGATGACCTTTACGAGCTTGACGAATGCTTCCCAGTTGATGCTGTGCCAGTCAATGTTCACCGAGCTGATGTCGGTGCCCGTGATCAGCACGCCGAACCACAGACTCCCGCCGTACATCGGCGCGATGGTCCACGGGTTGTTCACGAACGAGGCCCCCAGCGTGACGGCGGGGCTGACCCGGAATACCCATGCCAGCGCGAACGCAAGGGCGGTGTGGGTGCCAAGGATGGGGAAGAACGCGATGAACACCCCCAGCGCGCAGGCAAAGGCTATCTTTTTCGGGTCTCCCTGCATGTCGAGGATCTTCCGAAATATCCCCTTAACTTTTTCTTTCATCGCGCCTCTATTGTAATGGGAGTGATCTTTCCGAATTCCGCCAGCTTGCCGTCTACCTTTTTCGCGTTCCCCACCGCGATGATCACCATGCGGTCCGGGTGCAGGTATTTTTTCGCCGCCGCGCGCGCCTGGTCAAGGGTGATGGCGTCTATCCGCGCCCGGAATGTTTCCAGATAGTCCTTCGGCATGCGGTAATACTCAATCCACAGGTAGCGTCCCAGCACGTCGGCGTTCTTGTCGAACGCGAATATGAACGAGTTGATGATCGCCTCCTTGGCCTGTTGCAGTTCCTCCGGGGTGATCCCTTTTTCGATCACGTCGTTCATCTGTTGCCGCGAAATGGAGATGAATTCGCCCGTGCTTTCCGTCTTGGTCTCGCCGCCCAGGATGAACGCGCCTTTTTCGCTGTCGCCGCCGCTAAAATACGACCACACCGCGTATGCCAACCCGCGCTTGGTGCGCACCTCTTTCATCAGCCGGGACGAAAAGCCGCCCCCGCCGAGGATGTAGTTCATCACGCGGGCCGCGTCGAAATCCGGGTCCTTCCGGCTAATGCCGATATGCCCCATGCGCAAGGCGGTCTGCGGCAGGTCTTTGTCCAGCAGGTACACGCCCGGCTTGACCTTATCCTCGACCTTCGGGATTGGTGGGAATTTTTTGGCGGCGGGTTTGAAGTCCGCGAACATCTTTTCAAAGCGGGCGGTCATTTCCTTCGGGTCGAAGTCCCCCGCGATGCCGATGACGAAGCTCTCCGGCCCGACGTGGCCGCGGTAAAAAGCCCGGCAGTCCTCCACGGTGATCCGCTCCACCGTTTCGGGTGTGGGCGTTTGCCCGAATGGGTGGCCGCGGAACACCGCCTTCAGGAACTCGCGCTCCACGAGCGCGTCCGGCTCGTCGTATTCGCGGCGCAGGGCTTCCTTCATCTGGTCTTTTAGGGTGGCAAAGCGTTTTTCATCGAACGCCGGGTTTTTGATCGCATCGGCGAAGAGGGCCAGCCCTTCATCAATATCTTTGGAGAGCACTTTCAGGCCGATGGTTCCGGATTCCGCCCCGATGGAGGTTTCCATCTGCGCGCCGATGAACGCCAGCCGCTCGTCCATATCGCCCGGGGCCACGGTCTTCGTCCCGCCGGAGCGCCACAGGTGGCCGGTGATCGAGGCCAAGCCGGATTTTTCCGCCGGTTCCCATGCGGAACCGATGCGCACGAGGCTGGCGATCTCCACCAGCGGCAGTTCGTGGTCCTCCAGCATGTGGAGCACCATGCCGTTCTTCAGCGCCACGCGCACCGTTTTGGGCGGTTTGAAGTCCAGCGTGGGGTATTTGATGTCGGCGTGGTTTTGCGCCGTTTCCGCATACGCCGCGAACGGGAGGCATACCAAGAACGCGAGCAACAGGATTAACCGTTTTGTCATTTCGGTTCCGCCTTTTTGAGCTGTGTGAGCGTGGCGACCGTCCGGTTGCTTTTAACAAAATACTTTTTCGCGGCGGCCATCACGTTTTCCGGCGTTACTTTTTTCAACTCTTCGCCGTACCGTTCCAGCCAGCGCCAGTCGTCGAAGATGATCTGGTATTCGGAGAGATAGTGCGCCAGCCCGGAATTGGACTGGAGCTTGCGGATGAAGTCCGCCTCCATGTTGTTTACCACCTTTTGCATCTCGCGCGGGGTGAGCGGCTCGGTTTTCAGCCGTTCCAGTTCGGCGTACACCGCCTGTTCCACCTCCGCGATGGTGTGCGGCGCGCGCGGGATGGCCTGGATGATATACAGGTTCGGATAGCGCATCCCCGGCACCTCGTACGCGCCGATATCCGCCACCAGTCCTTTTTCCAGCACCAGCGATTTGTACAGCCGCGAGGTGCGCCCCTCGGCGAGGATGGTGTTGATCACGTCGAACACATAATCGTCGCGGTGGGGAAGGGCGGGCTTGTGAAACCCGATCATCACCTGCGGGTTGGCGTCGAACTCCACCTCTATGCGCCGCTCGCCGTCTTGTGGCGGTTCCACGGTGGCGATGCGCGGCGGTATCGCCTGCGGGGGGATGTCGCCAAAATACTCCTTCATGGTCTGGTACACTTGGTCCGGGTCCAAGTCCCCAACAATGCAGGCCACCATGTTGTTCGGCGAGTAGTAGGTCTTTAAAAACGATTTCACATCGTCGAGCGGCATGTAGTCAATATCCGTTTCCCACCCGATGACCGGCACGCCGTACGGGTGTGCCGGGAAAGCGGCGGCCATGAATTGCTCGTATAGTCTTCCGTCGGGCGAGTTATCCACGCTCCTTCGGCGCTCTTCCATAATCACGTCGCGCTCGGAATAATATTCCCGCAATACGGGCGAACGCAGGCGGTCCGATTCCATCCATGCCCACAGTTCAAATTTGTTCGCGGGGAGCTTGATAAGGTAGGTGGTGGTGTCTTTCGCGGTGAAGGCGTTGAAGCCGGAGCCGCCGTTGCGCTGGTAAATCTCGCTTATTTCGTCTTCCTTGATGAACTCGCGTTGCGCGTCCATCTCCTTTTTCAGTTGTTCTTTCAGCGCTGTTAGCTTCGCCGCGTCCGCCTTGTCCCCTTTGCGTTTTTCACGGTCGTACTCCGCCCCGGTGCGCTCCACGGCTTCCATCAGAACCTTTTCTTTGGCGAAATCGGAAGTGCCGATGCGTTCGCTCCCCTTGAAGAGCATGTGTTCCAGGATGTGCGCCACGCCGGATTCCCCCCGGTTTTCGTCCACCCCGCCCACGAGGAACCGGATATAGGCCGAAAAGGTAGGGGAACCGGAACGGCGCAGGACCAGTATCCGCATTCCGTTGTCGAGGCGGTACTCCTTCACCCGCTTTTCAAGCGAAACCTCGCCCCACGAGTTGGCGCATAGGGCGGTGGAGACGAGCAAAAGTGCCAAAATCAACCGGTTAAAGGCCGGAAACGTACCGTTGTCTTTTTTCAATTCGTGTTATTGCTCTCCTGATACTTTCAGACGGGTAATTTTAGCCACCCCTTGAAAATATGTCAAACTTTCGTGTTCTATGTTGTAGAATGTCAAAAAAATGGAACAGGAAGAATTATTTAAAGAGTACCTGCTGGATGCCGAGGAACACCTCGAGATAATCGAGTCCACCGTGCTGAACTTGGAGCGGGAGCTGACCGCGGACGAGATTAACAAGTTGTTCCGTTCATTCCACACGCTAAAAGGGAACGCCGCCATCATCGGCTTTGCCGAGATCCGGGACTTGAGCCACGAGGTGGAAGGAATGATCGGGGAGGTGCGGGCCGGCGCGTTCAGCATTACAAAGGACGTTGCGGACCTGATACTCGCCTGTGTTGACACGATAAAGCGTATCCACTCTTCCATAACATCACATGGGGAAAAGCCCGACCACACGGGACTGGTTAAATTGATCAAGGGAGTGCGCGAGAGGGGTAAGAAAAAGCCCCAAGCCGCGGCCCCGGCGGCTAGTGCGCCGGGGATTCAGGCAAAGACCTCCATGGTTGTCAAAACAATAGAGAACATGGCGATATTCGAGGTCCCCACCCAGTTCGAGGGGAACTTTTCGCAGGACGTTCTTGCGCTTGTTTCTTCCATGCGGGGCAGGGGGGTATTGCGGTTCGTGTTCGATTTCAACGCCACATCGGGCATCTCGAAGGAGAACGCCCAAAGTTTCCTCGAGGCCAAGATGGTCATCGAGCAAAACGGCGGCCAGGTGGCCGTGTGCCGGATGTCGGCCCTCATTCAAAAGGTATTTACCGGCAATTTTGGCAACACGGCGCTCAAGCCGGTGGCCACGCTCCGCGACGCGCTCAAAGCCCTCAACGCGATCTAGCGCTTTTCAAAAAGCGCGAAAACGACGTCGCGTATTATGGTATTTCCAAATTATCAAAATTGCTCCGCGTTCGGACATTTGGTGAAGGCGCCATCAGTGAGTTACAAATAATCTTTCTTATAGCGGATGTAGTTCCCCGCGGAGACAAGCAGTTTGGCCCGTTCCTCCGGCGTCAACTGCCGCACCGGTTTCGCGGGAGCGCCGATAGCCAGCCAGCCTGAGGGTATCTTCTTTCCCTCCGTCACCAGCGCACCCGCGCCGATAACGCAATCCGATTCCACCTCCGCGCCGTCCAATATGATCGCGCCCATCCCGATGAGCACCCGCGAGCGGATGGTGCATCCGTGGAGCGTGACCGAGTGGCCCACCGTGATGTCGTCTTCCAGCGCCGTGGGGTGTGTGTCGTGCGTCACATGGACGATGCATCCGTCCTGAATGTTCGTGCGTTTGCCGATGCGGATGTAGTTCACGTCGCCGCGCACCACCGCGTTGAACCAGATGCTGGAATCCTCGCCCACCACCACATCGCCGATCACCTGCGCGGAATCCTCGATGAACGCCGTGGGGTGGATTGTGGGCAAAACGCCCTTGTATGGTTTTATCATTGATTTCCTCCAGAGTCCGAAAAAGGGAATGCCATGCCCGTGAAAACGGGCATCCAGCATGGCCGCGGTGCGGCCATCGCGGACAGGAGTGTCCGCGCCACCAAGTATTGAATATAGCCGAAGGGTTTTTCAGGCCTTACGGTCAATGAACCGGGCAACCACCTTGTTATACGCCCGCTTGAAGGCCTGGTACGCCTTTGTGGGGATTTCCTTGACCTCGCGCCGGGTTTCAATGTCGCGTACCTTAACCACCACGTCATGCTCCGAGTCTACCGTATAGCGGTACTGGTTTCCAGCGCGGGGGAGGTTGTAGTCCGGTTTTTCGGTTTTTACCGGTTCAGTGTCCTTTTTGTGGACATCCACATAGTCAACCGGGGACGTTTTTGCCGCTGGAGGGCTTTCCACCTTGGGGTGTACTTGCTCCTTGACGATTTGAGTGTTCAAATCAAGAGTTGCAAAATCAACACCTTTAATGCTCATAGCTATTTTTCACCTGTATTCTTGCACCTGTCTTATCGGCATGGGGGACTACGAAAATAAGCCTTCATTTCGGCACGAAAATTGAACTATAATCTGCGACTCATTTTGCCGAAAGGAATACGATGTATTTTCGATTGCTTGCGTTTGCTCTGACCGTGCTTATCGGGACAGGCTCTGCCTTTGCCGAATCCTCCAAGGAACCGGACGGCGACGAGCCTATCCGCTACACAATAGATAACAAGGCGTACTGGAAAAGCTACGCCTCGGATGGCCTGAACCTCATCACCGCTCCCGCGCGGTGGGACTCGCAGGATTGGCTGACGGCGGGGACAGTGATAGGGGTGACGGGCGGACTGTACATTTTCGATGCGCGGCTACAAAACTGGGTGCAGACCAACCGCACGCAAGGGAGCAACGATGTGGCGACCATCTTCAAATCCGCCGGGGACGAGCTGTATGTGTTTCCGGGACTGGCGTTGTTGTACCTGTATGGCGAAGGGACGGACAGCGAACAGGCGCGCCGGACGACCCTTTTAAGCCTGCAAAGCTGGTTTTATTCCAGTGTCCTCACCTTGGGGGTGAAGAACGTGGCGCATCGGCACCGCCCGAATACCGGCGATCCGTATGACTCGTGGGACGGCCCCCGCACCTCCAGTTCCAATGTATCGTTCCCGTCCGGCCACGCTTCCACCGCATGGTCGGTCGCCACGGTCATCGCAAACGAATACGGCGAAGTGGCCGCGGTTCCGCCGGTGGCCTATACGGTGGCAACGCTTGTTTCGCTCTCGCGTGTGAACGATAACGACCATTGGGCCTCCGATGTGTTCTTCAGTTCCGCCAGCGGCTATTTCATCGGCAAGGCGCTTACGACGTGGCACCGCCAGGATTCCTACGGGAGCCTGAACGTCCTGCCGCTATTCGATGGGCGGAGCGCCTACCTGCTCGTCACCTACACGTTTTAATTATCGCTAGCGGCCCCGGCAGGGGCGATTTCAATCGTGCCTGCCTATTTCTTTCGCGTGATCTTCGGGTAGTCGGGTATCCACATCCTATCGCGGATACCATCTTCGGGGTCGCCCGTCAATGGAGTGCCAACACCTTCGGTTAACGCCTGCTTGTACACCGCTAGCGCCACCTGGAACGATACTTCGAACAAGTCCTCAATCGGCGGATAGACGGTGCGGTTGGCAAGCCGCTCGTCCGACACCAATTTCGCCAGCGCGTGCGCGGACGCGGTAAACATCCCGTTCGTAACCTTCTTCGCCCGCGCCGATAGCGCGCCCAGCCCCAGGCCGGGGAATACGAAGGCGTTGTTCCCTTGCCCGATGTGGAATTCGCGCCCGCCCACCGTGACCGGCGCGAAGGGGCTTCCCGCCGCCACGATCGCCGCGCCGCCGGTGTATTCCAGCACTTTGCGTGGGTCCGCCTCGCATTTCGAGGTGGGGTTGGAAAGCGTGAAGATGACCGGCTCCGGCGTGTTTTGTATCATCTGGTCAATGAGGGCGTTGGTGAACGAGCCGGGCTGTGCCGATACGCCGATGAGCACCGTCACCTTGCCGTTCTTCACCGTGTCTTCCAGCGAAAGTGCATGCAGGTGGTCGCGGATCCAGTGTCCGGTGGCGCTTTCCGGCTGAGCGAACTCCTTTTTGTAATCCTCCACCCCTTCGCGGTCATCCAGCAAAAGCCCTTGCGAGTCCACCACGAAAATCCGTTCCTGCGCCTCTTTCCGGTTCAGGCCGTCCGCCATCAGGCCGTCGCGCAGTTGCCGCGCTATGCCGATGCCCGCCGCCCCCGCGCCGTAGATGGCGTACCGCTGGTCGCGCAGTTTTTGTTTCTTTATCTTCATCGCGCCAATGATGCCGCCCAGCACCACCGCCGCCGTGCCTTGCACGTCGTCGTTGAAAGAGGGGAGGGCGTCGCGGTAGTTGTCCATGTTGCTGAAGGCGTTTTGCTTGGAGAAATCTTCCCACTGCAAAATGGCGTTCGGGAAGTTGCGTTTCACTCCCTTCACGAACAGGTCAATGAGGTCGGCATACGGCTTGCCGGTGAGCCGCCGGTGTTTCCGCCCCAGGTACAGCGGGTCGGCGAGCAGTTTCTGGTTGTCGGTCCCCACGTCCAGCGTTATCGGCAGGCAGGCGGCGGGGTGAATGCCCGCGGCCACGGTGTACAGCGAGAGCTTGCCGATGGGGATCGCCATCCCGCCCACCCCTTGGTCGCCGATGCCCAGTATCCCCTGGCTGTCCGTGACCACGATGATGTCTATGTCCCGCGTGGGGAGATTGGCGCACATTTCGTCCATCTTGTATATGTTGTCCAGCGTGATGAACAGGCCGCGCGCGTTGCGGTAGATGTGGCCGTGTTTTTCCACCGCGTCCCCCACCGTGGGGGTGTAGATGACCGGGATCATCTCCTTGATGTTTTGCCGCAGGAGCGAATAAAAAAGGATTTCGTTGCGGTCCTGCAGGGAGCGCAACTGGATATACTTTTCTATCGGGTTCGGCTTCGAATCGTAATTTTCCTTGACGCGGATAAGCTGTTCGGCCAGCGTGGCCACATGCGGCGGCAGTAATCCCTCCAGCCCCAGTTCGTCGCGCTCCTGTTGTGTGAACGCGGTCCCCTTGTTGAGCAGGGGGTTGTGGATGATGTCCTGCCCGGACTTGTTGATCTCGACGACGAGGTCGCCGTTGGCGTCCGGATGGGGGCGGTAGGCGGTATTGGGCATTACGGTTCTCCTTAAATTATTATCTTAATGGAAGTGGGAATGGGAGAGAAGAATGAACCACTGATGAACACGGATAAACACTGATGATGAAGCAAAAACCATCTGTGTCCATCCGTGTGTATCCGTGGTTGAATTTCCCCTTTTTTCTCTCTGTGTCTCGGAGTCTCTCTGTGGTTGCATTTGCCATTTCTTGTTCTCCCGATTCAGATGGCACCGCTGGCGGTGGCGGATTTCGGGGGTTTTAGCCGGTCGCGTTTGGCGGCTTCTTCGATGATCTGCCCGGCATCCAAAATGAGAGCCACCTTGCCGTTTCCCATGATGGTGGCGCCGGAGATCCCCGGCGCCTCGCGCAAAAGGGCGCCGAGCGTTTTGATGACGACCTCCTGCTGGTGTTTCAGTTCGTCCACCACCAGCCCCAGCCGTTTTTCCGCCAGGCCGATGACCACCACGAACAGCGAATTGCGTTTGCGCCGGCCCTCGCGTTCCGCGCGGAGGGGCGATAGAACCGGCGCTTCCGCGGGGCGCTTGCCCCGCGCGGTTTTCCGGTCCAGTTCGAAAATCGCGTCCAAACGCGCCAGCGGGAGCACCGCGTCGCGCATGGTGATCATCTCGCGCCCCTGCACCTCGCGCACTTCGGCGCGGGAAATGCGGATGGACTCCACCACCGAAGAGAGCGGGATGGCGAACGTTTCGTCCCGCACGCCCACCATGAGGGTGGGAACGATGGCAAGCGTGAGCGGCAGGCGGATCACGATGCGCGACCCTTTGTCTTTTTCCGAATGGATGTCTATCAGCCCTTTGAGCTTGATGATGTTCTTCTTCACTACGTCCATCCCCACTCCGCGCCCGCTGACCATCGTTGGGGTTTCGGCGGTGCTGAAGCCCGGCTCGAAGATGCATTGGAGGATGTCGCGCTCGGTGAGCGTGGCGTCGTTGGGGTCCAGCAGTCCTTTTTCCACGGCCTTTTGCCGTATCCGTTCCACGTCCATCCCCTTGCCGTCGTCGCCCACCTCGATGATGATCATGTCCCCCTCGTGGTACGCCTTCAGCGTAAGGGTGCCGGTGCCCGGCTTGCCTTTCGCCAGCCGCGCATTAGGCGGTTCGATGCCGTGGTCTATGGCGTTGCGGATGAGGTGTACCAGCGGGTCGGATATTTCCTCGATGAGCGTTTTGTCCAGTTCCGTTTCCTCGCCGCTCATCGCCAGGTTCACCTGCTTGCCCAGCGTTTTCGCCAAGTCGCGCACGATGCGGGGGAATTTGTTGAAGGCGTTGCCGATGGGCACCATCCGCACGGACATGATCATGTCCTGTATGTCGTTCATGTGGCGGTGGAAAAACTGGTTCGTGTGGGTAAGGTGCGCGACCAGCGGCGAGCCGGGCATGGCGCGCCGGAGATCGGTGGTGATCTGGTCGAGGCGCGTGCGGTCTATCACCAGTTCGCCGATGAGGTTCAGCAGTTTGTCCAGCCGCTCGATGTCCACTCGGATGGTTCCGGCGGCCTTTTCCTTGAGTTTCTTTTCCATATCGCCGGACTCCGCCCCCGTTTCCGCTGTTGGGGCGGGGGAGGATGCCGCAGGCGTTTGGGGCGGGGCCTTCGTTTTTGGGGCCATGGGTGCCGCGGTTTCCGCGGCGGGGCGCGCGGGGGAAAGTTCTTTTGCCAGCACTTCCCGCAGGGTGACCGACATGAATTTCGGAAGGGCATCGAACCGTTTTAGTATGTCCTCCCGCGTCAATTTCGAAGATAGCAGGAACCGGAACCCCATGGTGAATGGGGTTTCGCCGAAACCGGAAATTTCCGGCACCCCTTCGATGAGGGGGATGGATACCAGAATGTTCCCGATCCGTTCCAGCACCGGCACGACGGAGATCGGCTCGTAGCCGAATTGGAACGCCTCCTGATCGAACCCGATGACCACCTCGAATATCGTCAGTCCCTTCGCGTGTTCTTCGGCAAGGATGTTTTTCTCCTCCTCGCTCAGGCTGGAGAGGGCGGCGTGCTCCATCTGCGCCTGTTTCAGCAGGGCGTCCAGTTCGTCCGGTTTTTTCAGCACCCGACCGATCATCGCATTGAGCTTTTCGATCTCGCCGGTCACGGTGAGGCCGCTGTCCTTTCGCGCTTTCAGCTCGTCCACCAGCGACTTCATTTTCTCCACGCACTCGCCGACGCACTCGAACACGGCGTCGGTGGCGGTGATGCGCTCCGCCCGCAGGTGCTCGAAGAGCGTTTCCAGTTTCGCGCCCAGGAGCGCCAGCTTGCTGAACCCGAAAATGGCGGAAGTCCCTTTCAGGGTGCGCATCGTCTTGTGCAGTTCCGCCGCCAGCGCGAGGTTCGTGGGATCGCGTTCGAGCTCGAGCAGGTTGATGTCCAGATGGTCGAGGTTCTCCCCGGCGGTTTTCACAAACTCCGCCACCAGCGTGTCGTCCATCGTTTCCAGGGTTTCGTTGAGCGACAGTTCCTTCGGCGGGAGCGCTTCCGGGATGGCGGGTTCGCCGTCGCTGGACGGTTTTCCCTCCGTCTCGTTGCCTTCCACCACGGTGGAAACCGGATCCATGAATTCCTCGCGCACCTCGTCCGGCGGTTTTTCCGAACTGAAAAGGATGCGGCAGTTCACCGTATCTTCCATCGCCGGGATCTTCGCCACGGGCGGCGAGGTGGCTATCATCATCCCGGTCTCTTCGATAGCCTTGAAGATCGGGAGGCGCTCCAGTTTTTCGGGAGAGATGCCTCCGAGTATCTCTTTGCCGACTTCGTACACCCACAGTCCCGCCGAGCAGGCGTCGGCCAGCACGGCGCTTTCCTTTTCGTCGAGGTTGAATGTATGAATGTCGTAGGTGTCGTCCACGAACGGGATATTGGAAAGGTCCACCGCCGCGGGCGCCGCCATCGGCGTCGAAGGGCCGGAGGACGCTTGTGCCGGTTTCGCCGCCGCGCCACGGGCCAGCACGCGCTCCAGCCGGGCCACCTCATCGGTGATGTCCAGTTCCTTGTCGTTGCGTATTTCCTTTACCGCGACAATCCCGCGCGAGAGTTTGTCCACCGCGGTAAACAGCGCGTCAACCACCGGCTGGGTGATCTCCATCGTTCCCTGCCGCAGTTCCCCGAAGATGTCTTCCATCTTATGGCAGAGCAGTTCCACGTTTTGGAATTCCATCATGCCCGCCAACCCTTTCACGGTGTGGGCGGCGCGGAAGAGGGAGTCTATCTTTTCCTTTTTGGGCGCGCCTTTGGCCAGGCTTTGCTCGATCTCCATGAGGTTGGCGTTGAGCGTTTGCAGGTGCTCTTCCGCTTCCTCGGTGAACTCGTTTACGAACCCGGAAAAATCGGGAATCTCCACCCTATGCCTCCAGTCCCACTACTATAGCGCAATTGGCCGGATTAATTCCGGCCAGAGGTATCAGCGCAGTGTCCCATGCGGCAACGCTTTTTTCTGCGCCTCCGCCAACTGCCGGATGCCCTTTGCCGCCAGCATCATCAGCCGGTCCATGGTGGCCCGGTCGAACGGCTCACGCTCGGCGGTTCCCTGCACTTCCACGAATTTCCCCTTGCCGGTCATCACCACGTTCATGTCCACGTGCGCGGTGGAATCCTCCGCGTAATCCAGGTCCAGCATCGGCCTGCCTTCCACGATCCCCACGCTCACCGCGCCCAGGTAGTCGCGCACGGGGATGGTGGATATTTTCCCTTCGCTTTTCAGCCGGTGCAGGGCCAGGCACATCGCCACGAACCCGCCGGTGATGGAGGCCGTGCGCGTGCCTCCGTCCGCCTGTATCGTGTCGCAGTCAATCCAGATGCTCCGCTCGCCCAGTTCTTCCATCTTCACCACGGAGCGCAGGGCGCGTCCGATGAGCCTTTGTATCTCCATTGTGCGTCCGCTTAACTTTCCCTTCGCGGCTTCGCGCGGGGAGCGCGTGTTGGTGGCGCGGGGGAGCATGGAGTATTCCGCCGTCACCCAGCCAGAGCCTTTGCCGCGGAGGAACTGCGGCACCTTTTCCTCCACCGAGGCGGTGCAAAGCACCCGCGTATTGCCGATGCTGATGAGCGCGGAACCTTCCGCGTGAATGTTCACCCCGGTTTCGATGGTCACTTTGCGCAATTGATCCGGTTTCCGGTTGTCCGCGCGTTTTGCCTTCTTTGAATCCGCCATTTCTTTCCCCTTGCTGAAGTTTTGGGGAATTCTACACCCCCCGCGCGGGAACGACAAACGGAGCCGAAATATTTGACAGGGCGGGGATATTCCCCTATCTTGAAAAATTGCGCGAAAGTGGCGGAACTGGCAGACGCGCCAGACTTAGGATCTGGTGGGCAACCGTGGGGGTTCGAGTCCCCCCTTTCGCACCAGTGAGCGTTATGCCGCCCCGGTTTTTATAATCGGTAGCAGGATGTTACAATACGCGAAACAACCATTTGATAAGGAGCAGATTAAGTGGCACACGCCGTAGCCGGAATGAAAGTGGAAATTAACGACGTGCAACCGTGCGTCAAACAACTTCATATAGAGATACCCGCCGACCATGTGGCGGACGAATCCGCTAAGAAATGGAAGGAACTGGGCCGCCACGCGCAGGTGCCGGGCTTCCGCAAGGGAAAAGCGCCCCGGCATATTCTGGAGAAGATGTACGCGCAGTCCGTGCTGGGCGAGGTGGGCCAAAAACTTATCAGCGATGGGTATGAAGCCGCCATCCACGACCACAAAATAGAAGTGCTGGGTGACCCCACCTTCCAGGAGGTCAAAGTGGAGCCGGGCAAACCGATCTCTTTCAACGTGGTGGTGGAAACATTCCCGCAAGTGACCGTTTCTGATTTTTCGGGCTGGACATTCGAGCGGGAAGTGCGCGCCGTTGACGAAAAAGAGATTCAGTCCGCGATTGATTCCATCCTTGAAGCCGACGCGGAACTGACCCCGGTGGATCGCCCCGCTAATGAAGGGGACTACGTTTCGCTGGACTACGCCGGTTCGGTGGACGGCAAAGACGAGCCGAAACTCGCCGGCAAGGGACAACAGATGGTGATCACGCTGGCGGGGGACAACCTGTTCGGCGATTTCCATAAAAACCTCGTGGGCGCGAAAGGGGGCGAGGAAAAATCGTTCACCATGAACCTTTCCAAGCAGTACCCCGACCCCGAATTGGCGGGCAAACAGGTTTCCTTCAAGGTGAACGTGACCGCGGTGAAGGAGAAGAAATTGCCGGAACTGACCGATGCGTTCGTTGCCAGCCATACCGCCTACCAAACGGTGGACGAGATGCGCCAAAAACTCCGCGAACGCGCCGAAGACCGCGAACGCGAGAGGGGAGAAGAGGATTTGCGCCGCAAGGTGATGGCGAAGTTCCGGGAAGTGGTGAAGTTCGACCTGCCGCCGAAAATGGTGGCGCAGTACGCCGAGATGTACGGCAACCGCGTCCTGCGCACCACGC
This sequence comes from Nitrospinota bacterium, assembly GCA_016212275.1. GTDB lineage: Bacteria > Nitrospinota_A > UBA7883 > JACRGQ01 > JACRGQ01 > JACRGR01. The sequence goes on from JACRGR010000072.1 coordinate 13,868, forward strand.
GCGATTGGGGCGTGGACCTGCGGTCCCAAGCGGATTTCGACCAGGCGAAGTTCGACAAGAACTGCGCGGAGAAGGGCGAGGAATGGGCGCGTGACGAGGTGATCGTCGAGACCATCGCCAAGCGCGAAAAACTGGAGCCGGATACCGCGACGATGGACCGCCTACAGAAGGAATACGCCGAATTTCTCAAGGCGGAGGACCGCAATACCCGCTATAATGCGGCCATGTACACGCTGAAAGAAGCGATGCAGGAAAGCGTGTTCAAATACGTTTACACGAAGATTGCCGTTGCCGATAAAACCGTGGCGGCGCAGGAAAAGAAGGAGAACGATTGATGCTTATCCCGATGGTTGTGGAGCAGACCGCTCGCGGCGAGAGGTCGTACGACATTTATTCCCGGCTGTTGAAGGACCGGATCATTTTCCTTGGCACGCCGATCGACGACCATGTGTCCAACCTCGTGATCGCGCAATTGCTCTTCCTTGAAGCGGAAGACCCGGACCAGGACATCTTCGTGTACATCAACAGCCCCGGCGGCGTGGTGACCGCCGGTTTGGCGATCTACGACACGATGCAGTTCGTGCGGCCCGACATCCAGACCATCTGCGTGGGGCAGGCGGCCAGCATGGGATCGCTTCTCCTGTCCGCCGGAGCGAAGGGGAAACGCTTCGCGCTCCCGAATACGCGCATCATGATCCACCAGCCGTCGGGCGGTTTTCAGGGGCAGGCTTCGGATATAGAAATACAGGCGAGGGAAACGACCCGCCTGCGGAGCATCCTTGAAGGGATATATGCCCGGCACACCGGACAGCCGCAGGAAAAGATAAAAGTGGATTCCGACCGGGATTTCTTCATGAGTTCCGTCGAGGCGAAGGATTACGGGATCATTGACGAAGTGATAGAATCAAGGCAGTTGGCCAAGAAGAAATCGGAAGGCAAAAAAGGCGAATAAGGCGTTTTAGGAGGACCGATGCCCACAACCCGAAAAGAGAATAACAAGGACCTCCGGTGCTCGTTCTGCGGCAAAAGCCAGGCGGAAGTGAAAAAGCTTATCGCCGGGCCGATGGTGTACATCTGCGACGAGTGCATAGACCTGTGCAACGAGATCATCGTCGAGGAGTGGAACCAGGAAAAGAGCGCCACGTTCGCCAGCCTGCCCAAGCCGCACGAGATTAAAGCGGTGCTGGACGACTATGTGATAGGACAGGACGAAGCGAAAAAGACGCTCGCCGTCGCCGTTCACAACCACTACAAGCGGATCGAGGCGAACGCCGGCGCGGACGACGTGGAACTGCAGAAGAACAACATTCTGCTCATCGGCCCCACCGGCACCGGCAAGACCTTGCTGGCGCAAACGCTGGCCCGGATACTGAAAGTGCCGTTCACGATAGTGGACGCCACCACGCTCACCGAGGCGGGGTATGTGGGCGAGGACGTGGAGAACATCATCCACCGCCTGTTGCAGGTGGCGGAGTACGACATCGAGAAGGCGGAAAAGGGCATTGTCTACATTGACGAGATAGACAAGATAAGCCGGAAGACCGACAATCCGTCCATCACGCGGGATGTGTCGGGCGAGGGAGTTCAGCAGGCATTGCTGAAGATCATCGAGGGAACGGTCGCCAATGTTCCGCCGCAAGGCGGGCGCAAGCACCCCCAGCAGGAGTTTTTGCAGGTGGATACCACCAACATCCTGTTCATTTGCGGCGGCGCGTTCGTGGGGCTGGACAAGATCATCGAACAGCGCACCGGCAAACAGACGATGGGATTCGGCGGCAAAATAAAGTCGAAGAAGGACAAGACGGAAAACATCATGGTGGATGTCCAGCCGGAGGACCTTCTGCGGTTCGGCCTCATCCCCGAATTCGTGGGCAGGCTTCCCGTGGCCGCCGTGCTGGAAGACCTGACGGAACAGGTGCTCGTGGACATCCTGCTCCAGCCGAAGAACGCCGTCATCAAGCAATATAAAAAGCTGTTCGCGCTGGACAGCGTGACGCTGAAATTCACCGATGGCGCGGTGCGCGCCGTGGCGCAGGAGGCCATCAGCCGGAAACTGGGCGCGCGCGGACTGCGGACCATACTTGAAAAGGCGATGCTCCAACTGATGTACGATATTCCGGGCAATCCCGATATCGAGGAGGTTATCATCACCGAGGAGGTCATCCACAACCGGACCCAGCCGATGATCAGCTACAAGAAAAAGGCCGGGTGATGGTGATGAAGGACCGGCTCTCCCGGTTGAAATTCCCGGCGGCCCTGCCGCTGTTGCCGTTGCGCGACATCGTGGTGTTTCCCCGGATGATGGCGCCGCTGTTCGTGGGGCGCGAAAAATCGGTAAGTGCCATCAATTACGCCGTGGAGCGCGGCAACATCGTGTTCCTTTCCGCGCAGAAGCAGGCGGACAACGAAGCTCCCGGACTGGAAGACATCTATCCCACGGGATGCGTGGCGGAGATACTCCAGGTGTTTCGCATGCAAGACGGCACCGTGAAGATCATGGTGGAGGGGTTGGCGCGGGGCGTTATTTCCGCCGTTCAAGAGCAAGCGGACCTTTTCGTGGTGGAGGTGCAACCGCTGATAGCCGAGTTCCGCCCGGACGACCCGGAGGTGGAGGCGCTTTCACGCGGCCTGCGTTTGCTCTTCGAGCGGTATGTAAAGATCAGTAACCGGTTCCCCGGAGGCCTCGCGCTCCCGCCGCAGGGAGTGGTGGATCCGGAAGAGTTGGGCGACGTGGTGATGTCCCACCTGGGGCTGAGCACCGCGGAGCGGCAGGCGATACTGGAACAGGCGAGCCTGAAAGCGCGGCTGGAGGCCGTGTCGGTCCAACTCGAAAAAGAGGTCGAGATCATCCAGATAGAAAAGCGCGTCAAAGGGCGCGTGAAAAAGCAGATGGACCAAAGCCAGCGCGAGTACTACCTCAACGAGCAGATGAAGGCCATCCAGAAAGAGCTGGGACGCCCGGACGTGAAGTCCGAAGTGGAAGAACTGCGCGAGAAAGTGAAAAAGGCGGGGATGCCCAAAGAGGTGGAAACCAAGGCGTTGAAAGAGGTCGGCAAGCTGGAGCAGATGCCGCCCATGTCCGCCGAGGGTACCGTGGTGCGCAACTATGTGGAATGGCTTACCGATGTGCCGTGGAGCGAGCGGAGCCAGGACAGGCTGGATACGAAGCACGCCAAAGATGTGTTGGATGAAGACCATCACGGACTGGAGACGGTGAAGGAGCGGATACTGGACTATCTGGCGGTGCGGAAGCTCTCCAAGAGCGGGCGCGGGCCGATTCTTTGTTTAGTAGGCCCTCCCGGTGTGGGCAAGACCTCGCTGGGCAAGTCCATCGCGCGGGCGCTGGGGCGGAAGTTCGTGCGCGTGTCGCTGGGCGGCGTGCGCGACGAGGCGGAGATACGCGGCCATCGGCGCACCTACATCGGCGCCCTGCCGGGCCGGATCATCCAGTCCATGAAAAAGGCGGGCACCGTGAACCCCGTAATGATGCTCGACGAGGTGGATAAAATGACCGTGGATTTCCGGGGCGACCCGTCGTCAGCGCTTTTGGAAGTCCTGGATCCGGAGCAGAACAAATCGTTCAGCGACCATTACCTTGAGGTGGATTACGACCTCTCGCCGGTGATGTTCATCACCACCGCGAATGTGCTCCACACTATTCCCGCGCCTCTATTGGACCGGATGGAGGTTCTGCGGATGCCGGGCTATACCGAAGAGGAAAAAATAGAGATTGCGGCGGGCTACCTTGTGCCTAAACAGTTGCAGGAACACGGGCTGGAACCCGCGCAACTCGCGCTGTCGAAGACCACGCTTTCCTATATCATCCGGCACTACACGCGCGAAGCGGGCGTTCGCAACATCGAGCGCCTGATAGCGAAGGTCTGCCGGAAAGTGGCGCGCAACGTGGTGGAAAATAAAAAATATCCCTCGAATCTTCGCCCGGCGGATGTGGCGAAACTGCTGGGACCCGAAAAATACCGCGCCGAGGTGGCGGCGAAGCACACCGACATCGGGTTTGCCAACGGGCTTGCTTGGACCGAGACTGGCGGCGAGATGATTCATATAGAGGTTAGCGTGGTGCCGGGCAAGGGACGGCTGATACTCACCGGGAAACTGGGGGAGGTCATGCGCGAATCGGCGCAGGCGGCGCTTACCTATTTGCGGTCGCGCGCCAAGCGGTTCGGTCTTCCGACGAATTTCCACGCCCGCACCGACATCCATGTCCACGCGCCGGAAGGGGCGATCCCGAAGGACGGCCCTTCGGCGGGCATCACCATGGCCTCGGCTATCGTGAGCGCGTTTTGCAAAGTGCCGGTGCGGCACGACATCGCCATGACCGGGGAGATCACCCTGCGCGGCAAGGTGTTGCCCATCGGCGGGCTGAAGGAAAAATCTCTGGCCGCGCGCCGCGCCGGCATATCCACCATCGTGTTTCCGAAGGAAAACGAGCGCGACCTCGAGGAGATACCGAAGAACATCCGGCAGGAAATCCGGTTCATCCCCGTTGAGTCGATGGACGAGGTGCTGGCCGCCGTAATGACCAAGCCGGTGTTCAGGGGAACGGCCAAGGTGCGCGTGGGGCAGAAGAAAAAACCGGACGTTCCGCGGGTGGATACCGCGACCGGGATCAACTAACTCCCGGCCGCGGGCTGGGGAGCTTGTAAGGCAACGCAGGAGAAAGCCGGGGCGCCGCAGATGGTCCAAAAATCCGTATCCCGCCAGGCGATCGAAAGGATCGCCGAGGAGTACAAGTGCTCCTACGACGAGGCGCTGAACGCCTACCTGAAGGCCGAAAACGCATTCGCCGATTCCCTGAAAGACACCCTCGGTGAAGCCGCCAAAGGGGGCGCGCCCGCGCGGGAGGGCATTCCGGTTTTAACCCCGCGCCAGATAAAAGAGCATCTGGACAAATATGTCATCGGCCAGGAGGATTACAAAAAGCGGTTGGCCATCGCGGCCAGCTACCATTTCGCGCTGGTGAAGGCGCGGCAGGAGAACGAGGCGCTCTTGCAGGGGTTCAACGTGAACCGTTTCCGCAAGAAGAACACCCTTATCGCCGGCCCCAGCGGAAGCGGCAAGACGTACTGCGTTGAGGTGCTGGGCGACCTGCTGAAGGTGCCGGTGCACATCGTGGACGCCACCGACTACACCGAGGCGGGTTATGTGGGCAAGAACGCGGAGGACATGATCCGCGAGCTTATCAGCATGGCGCCCGGCGAATCGAAACGGGAGAAGGCGGAGTTCATCAACCGCAATGGCGGGCTGATATTCATAGACGAGATCGACAAAAAAGCAAAGGAAGGGAACCTCGTGGGCATCGACGTTTCGCGCGAGGGGTTTCAGCGCGCGGTGCTCAAGCTCATCGAACGCAAGCTGGTATCCATCGACGACCCGAACAGCCCCGCCTCGCAGATTCAGGAACTGGTGGACCAGCAACGGGGCGCCGCGGACGCGAAAAAGAAAAAATCCATGATCAACACCGAGAACATCCTGTTCATCCTCGGCGGGTCGTTCCAGCGCCCGCACGACACGATGGAGATGATCGTGAAAAAGCGGCTGGACAACAAGAGCGGGCGGATGAAAGAGGACGGCTCGCTCATCGTGAGCGGGTTCATGGTGGAAGAGGCACATCCCAAAAAGGACAAGTACCGCAACTACTACCGCGACGCCAACGAGGACGACTACATCCGTTTCGGCCTCATCCCGGAGCTGGTGGGGCGCGCCCCCATCCGCGCGTATGTCAACGCGCTGTCCAAGAACGATCTCGTGCGGATAATGACGCAGACGGCGGATTCGATACTGGACCAGTACACGCTGGAGTTCCGGTTGTTCGGCATTGACATCACTTTTACACCGGACGCCATCGAGGAGGTGGCGGAGCGCGCGGAAAAGAAAAAGACCGGGGCGCGTGCGCTGGTGAGCGAATGGGAGACGGTGCTGACGGACTTTCAGTACGATCTTCCGGGGACGAATTTCAAGTCGTTCCGCGTGACGGGAGACATTTGCCGGAAGCCGCAGGACGGCATATTGAAACTGTTGGAGAAGTCGCCGTTCGTGGATTTCATCGAACGCTTCCGCAACGATTGCGGGCTGTCCCTCAAATTCACCGACGACGCCATGGCGTTTGTGGAGAACTACGCCTCGGAGCACAAGGTGCAGGTGTCCGAGGCGCTCAACAAGCTATTGGCGGGCGCTCCGGCGCTTAATTACATGCATACCGAGGGGGAGTTCGTCATCGAGGCGGCGATGCTGTCCGACGAAAAGTATTTCGACAAGATGTACGTCGAGTGGCATAAAAAACAGATGGAACAAACCTCCTAAATCCGGGATAATCCGGTGAATGTTGATAAGTGACAATGGCTGATTACGCGGCTTGGTTCGAATGTATCTCCGGATGCGGCGAACGCTATTCCCTCAAGGAAGTGGTGTATGTGTGCCGGAAGTGCGGCGCCCTTTTGCAGGTGGCGCACGACATGGGAAAGTTGAAGAAAAAAAGCGCCGACGAATGGAAGCGTTTGTTCGCCCAACGCAAGCACGGCACGGAATGGCCCTATGGGAGCGGCGTTTGGAGCAAGAAAGAGTGGGTGTGCCCCGAGGTGGAACCCGAAAACGTGGTCTCCATGTACGAAGGGGAATCGAACCTCTTTTGGGCCGAGCGGCTGGGCAAATCGCTGGGGCTGAACAACCTTTGGATAAAGTTGTGCGGCAACAGCCACACCGGCTCGTTCAAGGACTTGGGGATGACCGTGCTGGTGTCGGTGGTCAAGCAGATGATCTCGGAGGGGAAGAACATCCGCGCGGTGGCCTGCGCTTCCACCGGCGATACCTCCGCGGCGCTGGCGGCCTATTGCGCCGCGGCGGGGATCACTCCCATCGTATTTCTCCCGAAGAACAAGGTGTCGGTGGAACAGTTGATCCAGCCGATAGCGAACGGCGCGCTCGTCGTGTCGCTGAAGACCGACTTCGACGGGTGCATGGAAGTGGTGCGGGAGATAACGAAGGACAACGAGATTTATCTCGCCAATTCCATGAACTCGCTCCGCATCGAGGGGCAGAAGACGGTGGCGATCGAGATCGTCCAGCAGTTCGATTGGCAACCGCCCGACGTGGTGATCATCCCCGGCGGCAATTTGGGGAACGTGTCCGCTTTGGGCAAGGGATTCCTGATGATGGAGGAACTGGGTCTCATCAAAAAGCGCCCGATCATCATCGTGGCGCAGGCCCAAAACGCGAACCCGTTGTACCGCGCCTACAAGGCGGGATACGAAAACTACCGCCCGATGAAAGCGAAAAAAACAATTGCCTCCGCCATTCAGATCGGCAACCCCGTGAGCGTGCAAAAGGCCATCGCCGTGCTCAAGGAGTTCAACGGCATCGTGGAAGAGGCGTCGGAGGCGGAACTGGTGGAGGCGAGCGTGGCGGCGGACAAGACTGGCATGTACACCTGTCCGCATACCGGCGTGGCGCTTGCGGCGTTGTTCAAGCTAGTGAAGCGCGGCGTGATCAAGAAAGACCAATCCGTGGTCGTGGTGTCCACCGCGCACGGGCTGAAGTTTTCCGAATTCAAATACAAGTACCACCTCAATAAACTGCCCTTCAAGAGCAGGTACCCCAATATGCCGGTGGAGACCGAGGCGAAACTTGACGTCATCCGCAAAGTCGTTGACCGGCAACTCAAAAAGCGAACAGCGGCCCAGCGGTAATTCTCCGCAACGGTGCGCCACACTCCCCATTTCCCCATTCACTGGTACATACCGTTTTAGCGGCGGATGTGGTACAAATAGACCTTAACTGATTATGAAAATCATTGAAAAGCTGGGGCAAGCGCTTAACCTTCCGGTTGTTAACACTTACACCGGCTTGGTGCTTACCCCCTATGACGTGCGGGTCATAGATATTGTCTTCAAAGAACCCGATCCGAAAAAAGGAACCGAAGGCGGATTCTTCCTGAACTTCTTTGTGGATGTTCCTCTGGATGAGCCTGGAGACCCGTTCAATCCGGTAAACGCTAAAGAGATAAACGCCATTATCAAGAAGAACAAGATATGGGGAAAAACCGTCAGCGTGTTGGCGGCGGACAGATCGCTGATCGTCAGGCGGGTGGAAGCGCCTGCCATGGAACATGACGAACTGGTTGAGTCGCTCCGCCTCACCGAGCGCGAGGCGCTTCCCTATCCGATGGAGAACGCGGTGGTGGACGCGATGGTCATAGGCCCGTCGGCGGCGGAAGGGCAGGTGCGGGTGACCATGGCGGCGCTCGACGCGGGGGTGGCCCAAAAGTACAACGATTTCATCCACCGCACCTATTTCAGGCACATCGCCATTTCGATAGTCCCCAACGCCATCGCCGCGCTGGTGGAACACTCGAAGATCATAGACAAGGAATCCACGGTGCCGTTCGTGAGTATCGGGAAAAGCATGACCGGCATATACATCTTCCACGGAAAGGAGATGAAATTCACGCGCGATATCGGCGTGGGGGGCGAGAACTTCACCGATGCCCTGGTCGGCGAATACGAAGTGGAGGGGGAAACGGTGGAGATTTCCGAGGAAGATGCGGAGGACCTGAAAGTGATCTTCGGCATCCCGCGCGGGGAAGACCTTTTCGAGGACGCCGTCGGCGGGGTGACCGGGGAAATGTTGCTGGAGCGTCTGAAACCCGCGCTGGAAAAGATGGTGATGGAACTGGGCCGCTCAATAGACTACTTCAAGAACGAGCACCAGATATATGATATCCCGGCGGTGTACCTTATCGGCTCCGCCGCTTCGCTCAAGCACCTTCCGGAATTCCTGACGGAAAACCTCGGCTACCAGTTCCATGCGTACGACCCGTTCAGCGATTTCGTCCAGATAGACGAAGAAAAAGAGTTGGGAATGGAGCGGAGCAAAGTGGCCGAAATGGGGCCGGGGTACGCCGTTTCCGTGGGCCTGGCGCTGGACCAGGGGAGCCGGATAAACTTGCTCCCCCAAAAACTGCGCTACTCGATCAAGAACCTTGCGAAAAGGGTGGCGCCTCTTGCGGCCATTGTCCTGTACCTTCTGCTGGTTATGGCGATAAGCGGCGGCGCCATCGCTTTCCGCAACAAGCTTGACGCGAAGATCGAGGCGGTGCAGGCCAAGATATCCGGGCTTAAGCTGGAACAGGAGATCGGCGCGGTATTGGAAGTGAAGATCGTCAACCTTAAAAACGAGATCAAAGGGGTGGAAACCCGCATGACCGTCTATCCCGAACTGAAGGGGCGCGACCTCACCTGGAACCGGCTGTACAATGAAGTGCAGAACCTCATTCCGCAGGACATGGCCTTGACGAAAATGGTCATACGCTTCGACAATCCGGAGGAGTATGCCAGCGACGGCGAAATGTACTCGAGACAGATCGTGATGGAAGGGCGCATCCGCGGAAAGCCGAACGAGCAGGTGAAAACCCTTCAGCAGTTCCTGCATAAGATACAGGAGGCGGAATACTTTCCGCATGCCACCCTGCTGGGGTCGAAACAGGACCGGTCCGCGGAAGGGGATACCATACTCTTGTTCGCGGTGGCCGCGGATGTGCGCAGGGGTTCGAAATGATAGAAAAGATCCGGACGTATTGGGCGCGGCTCAATAAACGGGAAAAGATACTGACGGCGGGCGCCATGCTTTCGCTGGTCTTTTACGTCACCTACACGTTCATGCTGGAAAAGACGGTATCGGCCCTGCTGGAAAGTAGCCGGACCCTTTCCAAGTCGGAAGCGGAATACCAGAAACTGCTGATCTACCACCAGCGTCTCGAACAATTGCAAAAAGAGCAAAAACAACTCGAAGCTTCACTGGTGAAAAAACAGGAAGAGGAACGGAAGTTCATGGAGGGGTTGAAGGCCCGCCACCATATCGACAAACTGCTCATGGAGCTTCAGGCCACGGCGCGGAGGATGCCGATGCAACTGGTGGAACTGGACGTGAAAACGGGCGTGATAACGCGCAACAAGGAATACACGCTGGAAAAAGTGCAAAGTATGGGGGGAGATGCTTCCGAAGGGGTGAAAAGCGTGCTGGCGGCGGCCATGGGCGCAAAATCGGGGAATGAGGGGCAGGGAACCACCCAGATGGTCACGGTGAATTACACGCAAAATTCGATAAACCTCGTGTTCCGTTCCACCTATCAGTCGGCGGTAAAGTACATATTGAAGATAGTGGAGATGCCGTATGCCATTTCGATCCTTTCGATAGAAATGCATCGGGGCACCACCGCGGAGAACGCCAAGAACATATCGGATAAGGCGATGAAACAGGCGGCCCTGAGCGGGGAAATATTGCTTGATACAAAAATGGAACTCGAGGTGTATTACCGATGAAACGGGTGGCTCTATTGGTTTTGGGGTTACTTGTGGCGGATACAGGTTCATCGTTTGGCATAGAACTTGAATTAACAAAGACCAGAAACCCTTTTGAGTTTGGGAAGGGTGGGACTTTCCTTGGTGAAGCGGCTGATAGTTCAGGGAGTTCCACAAAACAGATTTCCCGGCTTGGCATGGTTTATATATCGGGCGACAGGAAGGTCGCCATAATTGATGGACTTCCGTATCATGAAGGGGACATTATTGAAGGATCGAAGATAACTTCAATAACCATAGAATATGTTGAACTTTCCTCTAGTTACAAAACATGGCGGATGTGGGTTGAAATCCCTGAAGAATAGCATTTTTTATCTCGCCACAATCACTATTTGCCTGCTTTTCCTTTCCGCCTGTGAAACTGAGCCTGAAACCAAAAAAAGTGTAGGCGTGGCTCCAAAAATTGAAGAGGAATCGGAAAAAGCGCTTGCTCCCGGTGAGGCGGCTGAGCAGGAGGCGGGCGCGGCGGGCCGTTTGGACAAGCCGTATGTCGTTCAGCTGAAGGATCCCGAACGCAAGGAAGCGGCGGATCTGGCGCGGGAAAACCTCTTTTCCCTCCATTTTAAGGAGATCAGCCTTGATTCGGTCATCAGCATGCTCAGCGACCGGGGGCGGAATTTCCGATATGTTATTCACCCGGACGTGGGGGAGCGCAAAGTGTTGGGGCTGGTGCTGGAAAACGTAACGTGGCGCGACGCGCTGGACATTGTTACCAAATTGCATGGCCTCGCGGTGACGGAAGAACATGCCCTTATCATCATCAACACTCAGGAAAACATGGCCAAAACCCTCGAAGCGGATGCGGAGCGGCTGAAAAAGTCCGAAGAAATGGCGAAGATGGAACGCTCCCGCCTATCCGAATCCACGCGCTCCAAGCAGTTGGTGGAGGGTGAAAAACGGACGTTTCAGACCTTCAAGCTGAAATACGCCGAGCCGAACGAAGTGAAGGTCTATCTCGAAAAAGTGTTCAACGGCATAGAGTCCGCCCAGGCCACGCCCGCCGAAGGAGGCGAACAGGCCGCTGGTGGCGCCGCTTCTTCGGGCGGTGGTTCCCAAAGGGCGGGCGAAGGCCAGATATCCTTCAGTATATTCAGCAAAGCCTCTATCATCACCGCTTATGGCACCCCCACGCAATTGGATGAGGTGGGCCGCCGGTTGACGGAGATCGATGTGCCGCAACAGCAGATATTCATCGAGGCGCGCATTGTGGAAGTGTACCGCAACTATTCGCGCTCGATCGGCGTGGAATGGGGAGGTGCCGGAACGAAGGTGAGTAACGGTTTCCCCGCGGTTGCAACCGTTGCCGGCGGGGCCAATGTGGCCGCCGTCACCACCGTCGGTAACGCCGGCTACTCGGCGGGTACGAGTACTCCAGCGGTTTCCTTTCCGGCTTCGGATCCCACGGGCGGCGTCACCGTCCCGGCGGGCCTAAGCCTGGCCCTGAGCGATGTGGCGGGAACTTTGAAGATCAACATGCGGCTGAGCGCGCTGGAGCAGGATGGCAAAAGCAAAACGCTCTCCAATCCGAAACTGACCACTGTCAACGGCGTGAAAGCGAAGATAGAAAGCGGGCGTGAAATCCCCTATCAACAATCCTCCGGCTCCTCCGGCGGGACCACCGTGGCGTTCAAGAACGCGGTTATCGCGCTGGAGGTCACTCCATTCGTCACCCCGGACAACATGATCAACATGAAGATAACCGCGAAGAAGGACGACGCCGACTTTACCAACCAGGTGTTGGGCGTTCCCTCGATCCTTACCCGCACGATCAATACCAATGTGCTCGTGACGGATGGAGGTACGGCGGTGCTGGGCGGCGTATTCGAGAACGAGAAGGTGGATACCGAGAAGGGAGTTCCCTGGATGGCGAGCATCCCGATCATCGGCTGGCTGTTCAAGAGCAGCGACACGCGGGACAACGAAAAGGAATTGCTCATCTTTATCACGCCGCGTATCGTGAAGGGGAATTTCTCCTGATAGCGGACATCCGGGGGGCATTGCGGCCATGACAATGAAGACGGACATAAAAACGAATTGGATAGTGCGGTTGATCCTCGCCGCGGGGATATTGCTCCTGTTCACCTGGAATGTACAGGCCGAACCCTCCCTCATCAAGACGGAAGAGGAGGTAAAAGGCCATCTTGAAATAGGCGAAAAGGAGACGTCGCTATTGGCCGTGGGCGACCGGGTGAAGATACTGTTCGATAAAGAGGTCGCCGTCATGCCGGGGGACCGCATGGAGATTTACGAGCCCACCAAGACCGGCATGGAGGACGAAAAGGGGAATAAAATACTCGCGCATGTGGGACGGCTGGTGATCACCGACGTCAGCGATACGAAGGTCATCGGCAAATTGGAGCAGGCGAGCAAAGAGCTGTTCGTCGGGAGTTATGTGGACTACTCGCTTCCCGAAAACCTGCAAGCGGACCGGTATTCCGGCTATTTCAAAACGCTGGTAAACACCTACCTGAAAGATCCGGAGAGAGATTCTATCAAGGTTGCGATCATGGATGTGAACGACGAAGAGGGGAACATCACCCGGCTGAGCGAGGATGTGTTCAAGGAATTTTCCACTTCGTTGTGCGGCCGCCCGCAGTTTACCTGCGTGAAGCGGGAGGAACTGCTCTCCCTTCTGCAGGTCCACGACATCCCCACGTCGCGCGGGGTTGGGCGCTACCTGCGCCGGAAACTTTTTCAGAAAAACGGGGCGTTGCTCTTAATTACCGCCAGCATAAAACCGGAAGCGAAGAAGGGGGAGAACCTGCTGATAAACGTCGCAACCTACGACCTGAAAGACGACCGCAAGATGCAGGACATCGCCATCATCGCGCCTAAAAAGGAATTTGCCACCAAGGCGGAGGACGACGAAATCATCGTCAAGAACCGGGATGCAAAACAGGGGCTTCTGAAGATAACGCTTAACCGGAAGGCACCCCTCAACGGGCGAAGGGTGGACAACCTCTTCATGATCCCGCTGGAGGATTTTGTTCCCAAGAACCAATGGAAATACATTCCGGAATCCATCCTGAACGTGGAGGTGCAACTCGACGGAAAGGTGTTGAAACCCTCCGATCAGGGGACGTTGTACTATAACGACATTATCAATGGCGGGCACCATTCGCTTTTGCTGTCGGTGACTCCCACGATACAGGGAAAATCGGAACTTCCCTTGAGCCGCGCGATTGATAAAACCATCCTTTTGAATGTTCCGGGGGACGTAGGGACGGAAACCGAAATAGTCCTTAAAATATTCGGCAAGCAGGCCATCGTGGTGGTGGATAGCAACCGGATAAAGGAACAGGCGCTTCTCCCGATTGATATCCAATGAGCGGCGAAATGAAAGAGGCAAACCCCGAATCGGGCAAACCGGAGCCGGTGCATCCGTTTTCCATTCCTCTCGAAAAGGGGGGTGAGCCGGAAAAAACGGGAGAACCCGCGCCGGAGGCAAAGACTCTTTCACCGCTTACGCCGTCCGCCCCGGCCACGGTTCATGCGCGGCTGAAAATGTGGCAGGTGTTCCTTGCCATTCTCGCTTTCCCTATTTTGTTCCACGGCGGGACCGAGCTGTACATGTTCGCGCGCGTCGCGCTTGTTTCCTATCTGGGCATGGGGGGCGTTTCCTCCCAACAATCATCGGCCCAGGTTCCGGGCATGACGATGAACAAGGAGGACAAGATACTTGAAAGCCTTGCCACCATCATTCAAAACCAGCAAAAGATTCTGGAAGAGGGGGGCCAGAAGGTCATTGTCATCAGGCCCGAATATCCCGGCTCGTATTCCTACGACACGGAAAAGAACCGGATTTTCCAACTGAGCGGGATAGATATGGACGACCCGATTTCGGGAACCGAGCAGTTCAAAAAGATCCAGTCAGTGGAAGTGCTTACCGCATTGATAGAATCGTTCGACCGTATCGCGCTGAACGCGGCGCAAGTGGGCAGTTCCGATTTTCATGTGAAGAACGCCATCGAGGGGAAACGGCAGGCGCTCAAGCGCCTTCAGGAACTGAAGTAGCCCCACGCCTTGCGACCTCGCTTTTACTGAATCGTAACCTTTCATTAACATTTCAATAACCGGAAATGGGTATGTTCTGCCCTAATGGCGCAAAGTTCACTCGTAAAACGGATGGTGGCCGAGGGGATAGGCACGTTCGGCCTTATGTTCGCAGGGTGCGGGACGCTCATGGTCATCGAGCGTTTTCCCGGAAGCGTGCCGGGGGCGGCGGTGCCAGTGGTCTTTGGCGCGGCGGTGGGGGCGATGATCTATACCGTGGGACACATTTCCGGGGCGCATTTCAATCCGGCTGTAACCTGCGGCTTCGCGGTGGTGAAGCGGTTTCCCGCGCGGGAGGTCATTCCATATTGGGCGGCCCAGGTGGCTGGCGCGGTTGCCGCCATTGCGCTCCTATGGGGAATATTGCCAGAAGGCACTCATTACGGCGAAACGATCCCCTCGGTATCGTCCTTCAAGGCCGTGTTATTCGAAACGGCGCTGACCTTCTTGCTCATGTTCGTCATTATCTCCACCGCCACGGATAAAAGGGCGTGGGGGACAATGGCGGGTGCGGCAATCGGGGCGACGGTGATGTTCAACTCGTATTTCGGGGGGCCGGTGACAGGCGCGTCGATGAACCCCGCTCGTTCGCTTGCTCCCGCGCTTTTCCATTGCGATATGGACGGATTGTGGATTTACCTTATCGGCCCCGTCCTCGGTGCGAGCTTGGCCGCTATCCTCTATGAATCGTTGCGGGGGGACAGGGAAACCTAAACCGCCTTTGCGCGATGGCCTGTGCCGATGAGGCGCACGATCTCCTGCTCGAACACCTGCCAGTCATTGAGGCCTGAGCTTTTTATCTTCAGGTCGGCTTGCGAGAGGATGCACAGGCATTTTTTCAGTTGGTCCGTGGTGAACTTCCTTTCCTGATCCTCGTACTTGCGAAGGAAGAAGGGGGGCACCCCGCATTTCTTCGCCGTTTCCGCTTCCGGCAGTCCTTGCTCCTTGCACGACTTGAGGACAAGCAGTACCCGGAACTGACGCACCACCATCGCAAATACCGGCAACAGCACCTCGCCGCGCTTGCGGAGCGAATTGAGCGCCTCCAGCGAGGCGTCCATCTTTTTTTGCGCGATGCTTTCCGCCAGGTTAAATACGTCGTCGGCGGGTGGCACGCTCAGGCACGCCTCGATGTCGGTCAACGTCGCGGAATCCTTTCCACCCAGGTAAAGCCCCAGTTTCTTCAGTTCCGAATCGAGGAGAGCCGGTTGCGCGGCAAACCGCTCGATCATCCATTCACGCGCATCGGGGGAAAACTTCACGCCGCACGATTGGAGTTTTTCGCCCACCATCCGCCTGCGGTCCGCTTCACTGCTTTCAAAGTGGACGGCGCACGTTTTCGACGCAATGTCCTTCCAGAACTTCATCCGCCCGTCGGTCTTACCGCAGGCGATGACCAGCACCACATCCGGCGAAGGGGATTCGAGGTACTTCAGCAGGGCCTCCTGCTCTTTTTCATCCAGCCGGGGTTCGCCGGAACCGCGTCCGCCTTCCTTGGACAGGTTCAGCGCCAGCACACCGCGCCGCTCGGCGAAGAACGAAACGGTCATCACGTCCGCCAGCAGGTCGCCGAAGGATGTTCCCGCCAGGTCGTACACCCGCCAGCCGGTTGAGGGGTCGGCGTTTTTCAGGATGGCGGACTTGATGATGCCCACCGCCTCGGATATGCGGTGCTCTTCCGGGCCGTTGAAGAAATAGACCGGCTCGAATTTTCCGGCGTTGACGGCGCGTTCCAGTTCCTTGGGGGAAAAGGGGGCTTTAACGGCCAACGCCCAGCCTTTCGATGAGGTAGTGGGGGAGTTTGTGCTTTTCCATTTTTTTCTGCACTTTCGCCACGTCGTACTCCACGCGGCGGTATTCGATGTTGTTCGTTTTCGTGTCGTACACCACATAGCACGATTCGGGGTTGGAATCGCGCGATTGCCCCACGCTTCCCACGTTGACGATGTACTTGCGGTTCGGCTCCAGCGTTTTATAGATGTCGCGTATCGGCACGATGTTCGATCCGTCGGCGAACTCGATGATGACCGGCTGGTGAGAATGCCCGATGAAGCAGACCGGCTTTTCCAGCCCGTCGTAGTTGTCCATCGCGTCCTGCATGGTGAGTATGTAGCGCCACTCCTGCGGCTCCACCGGGGTGGAATGGCACAGCTGGATGTTGTCCACGGTGCTGGCGGGCTTTAGCGTGCGCAGATATTCCTTGTTCGCGTCGGTGATGTTTTCCATTGTCCAGAAGAGCGATTCCTTGGCGTAGGGATTGAAATAGGCGCTGTCGGTCAGGCCCACCGCCGCCCAATCGTGGTTCCCCGCCAGGATGACGTCGGCGTTCTTTTTCACCAGTTCGATGCACTCGTTCGGGTTGGGGCCATATCCCACCACGTCGCCGAGGAAAAAGCGTTTGTCCACCTCTTCCCGCTTGATGTCCTTCAGGACGGCTTCGAGCGCCTCCAGGTTGCCGTGGACGTCGGAATAGATGGCTATTCTCATGTCTCTTTCCTTACCTCTTTCTCGATTTTACCCAGAATTCCGTTGATAAAGGAAGCGGTTTCTGGGGCGGCGTACTGCTTGGCGATCTCCACCGCCTCGTTGATCGCCACGGCTGTCGGCACGTCCGGGCATTTCAGAAGTTCGTAGACCGCCACGCGCAGAATGTTCCGGTCCACCGCGGCCATGCGGGCCAGCGGCCAGTTGTCGCTCGCGCCGTTTATCAGCGCGTCTATTTCGGCGCGGCGGGCGGCCACGCCGTCGAGGATTTGTGTGGCGTAGGCGCGCATGGCATCGCCCACCTTATGGGCCGCCCAGTAGTCGGTGGCGGCGGTCTCCGGCGTTTGACCGGAAAATTCCATGGAATACATGATGCGCATGGCGGCTTCCCGCGCCGCCCTGCGTAACCCCGCTTTGTCTCCCGGCAAGTTCGTCAGCTCAGAATTTCTGCTTGTTCAGGTCCATCATCTCAAGCGCGGACATGGCGGCGTCCCACCCGCGGTTGCCCGCCTTGCTTCCCGCGCGTTCGATGGCCTGTTCCAGCGATTCGGTGGTCACGATGCCGTACACCACCGGGATGGACGCTTTTTGGGCTATGGAGGAAATCCCTTTCGTCACTTCCGCCGCGAGGAACTGGTAGTGGCTGGTGTCCCCGCGGATGATGGTGCCGAGGCAGATAACCGCGTCGTACTTTCCGCCGTCCACCGCCCGTTGCGCTGCGAAAGCGATCTCGAAGGCGCCCGGCACGCGGATGAGGGTGATGTCGCCGTCCGCCGCCCCGTGGCGCACCAGACAGTCGCGCGCGCCGGCGATCAGTTTTTCGTTGATGAACTCGTTGAACCGGCTGGCGACCAGCGCCACCTTTTTCCCCTGCCCGTTCAGTTTTCCCTCGATAAGGTTCATTTCGCTTCTCCCTCGGTTTTAATTTCCAGCATGTGTCCCATCTTGGTTTGCTTCGTGCTCAGGTAGCGGATGTTGTCGCTTTTCGGGATTATTTGCAAGGGGAGGCGTTCCACCACTTTCAGGCCGTATCCCTCAAGGCCGACGATCTTTTTCGGGTTGTTTGTCAAAAGGCGCATCCGGCCCACGCCGATCTCCTTGAGTATCTGCGCGCCAATGCCGTAGTCCCGCAGGTCCGGCTGGAACCCCAGTTTTTCGTTCGCTTCCACGGTGTCGTGGCCTTCCTCCTGGAGCGCGTAAGCCATTATTTTGTTCATCAGTCCGATGCCGCGCCCCTCCTGGAAAAGATACAGGAGCACGCCGTTCCCCTCTTTAGCGATTATCTTCATCGCCGTGTCCAACTGTTCGCCGCAGTCGCACCGGTGCGAGTGGAACACATCGCCGGTAAGGCATTGCGAATGTACGCGCACGATGGTGTCGTTCTCCGGCTTTATCTCGCCGCGGATGAGCGCCACATGGTGGTCGCCCGTGATGGTGTTCTCGAACCCCGCGATGCGGAACGTGCCGTGGTCCGTGGGGAGCGTGGCCTCGGCCAGCTTTTTCACCAGCGATTCCTTTTTCAGCCGGTAGTTGATTATCTCTTTCACGGTGACGATCTTCAGCCCGTGTTCTTCGGCGAATTTTTCCAGATCCGGCAGGCGGGCCATCGTTCCGTCGTCGTTCATCACTTCGCAGATGACGGCGGAAGGGGAGAGGCCCGCTATTTTCGCCAGGTCTATAGAGCCTTCCGTTTGCCCGGCGCGCACCAGCACGCCCCCCTCGCGCGCGCGCAGGGGGAACACATGGCCCGGTTGCACCAGGTCTTCGGGCTGGGCATTCGGGTTGGCCGCCGCGCGGATGGTGGTGGCGCGGTCGGCGGCGGAGATGCCGGTGGTCACGCCGTGGCGCGCCTCGATGGAAACGGTGAACGCGGTGGAGAACCGCGCGCGGTTGCGCGCCGTCATCAGCGGCAGGCCCAGCGCGTCCACCTTTTCCGGGGTGAGCGCGAGGCAGATAAGGCCCCGCCCGTGCTTGGCCATAAAGTTAATGGCCTCCGGGGTTATCTTTTCCGCCGCGCATACGAGGTCCCCCTCGTTTTCACGGTCTTCATCGTCCATCAGGATGACGATGTTGCCCTTCGCCATTTCCTCGGCGGCTTCCGTTACCGAACTAAATTCCATTGTTGCCTTCCGGGTTTATAAAAACCCTTTTTCCTTCAAAAAGTCGCTGTCTATTCCGGACTGTGCTTTGCCCGCAAACAGAAGTTTTTCCGTGTATTTGGCTATAATATCACATTCGATGTTCACCGGTGAGCTTGCGGTCAGCGCCGAGAGGTTGGTGACCGTCATCGTGTGCGGGATAAGCGCTATGGTTATCCGGTTCTCGTGTATCTTCGCCACGGTAAGGCTGATGCCGTTGATGGCGATGGAGCCTTTTTCCACCGCATACTTTCCCAATTCCTTCGGGATGGTAAAGTCCATTTCCACATATTCACCCAACGGGCGCTTGCCTTCAAACCTTCCCACGCCGTCCACATGCCCCTGCACAAAATGTCCGCCCAATCGGTCGCCCACTGCCAATGCCTTTTCAAGGTTTACTTGCATGTTCGGCTTGTAAGTATTTATTATTGAACGGTCTATTGTTTCCTGCGAAACGTCGAAATAGGTTGTAGGCCCTTTGAACTCTTTGGCGGTCAAGCACACGCCGTCCGTGGCGATGCTGTCACCAAGGTTCACTCCTTCCCAAAAACCGGCGGGGGCGGAAATGCCCAGCTTGGCCGCTCCGCCGGAAAAGGCGATAGAGCCGACGGTGCCGGTTGCCTGGATGATGCCGGTAAACATTACTTGCTCACATATCCTTCGATAAGGACGTTTTCCGCGAACAGCTTTACCGGTTTTTCGTCGATCGGCGTGATGGAAAAGTCCTTCAGGCGGATGGCCTTCTCGATGGATTTTACCCCTTCGCCGTGCGCTAGCGAAAACCTGCCGGAGCCGCCCAGGATTATCGGAGCGTAAAAGAGGGCTACCTTGTCCACCAGCCCTTCTTCCAGCGCCATCGTGAAAATGGTTGCTCCTCCCTCGATGAGGGCCGATACGGTTTCCCGTTTTCCCAATTCCTTCATCAGTTCTTTCAGGTCAACCATTTTGTTTTTTTCGGGGAGGATCAGGACGGTTGCCCCTTCGTTTTCCAGCGCCTTCCTTTTGCGCGCGTCGTCGTGGCAGGCGGCGATGAGTACCTCGCCTCCGTGCGAGTGCAAAACGTGGGCGTCGGGCGGCGTTTGAAGTTTGCTGTCCACGATCACCCGCAGGGGGTGTTTCGGCTTTTTCTTTCCCGCCAGCCGGACGTTCAGCCGGGGATCGTCCTTCAATACCGTGTTCACCCCCACGATCACCGCGTCGGCGGCGTCGCGCATTTCGTGTACCCGTTGGCGGGAGCGTTCGTTGCTGATCCATTTCGAGGACCCGTCGGCGGCGGCTATTTTGCCGTCCAGGCTCAAGGCCGCTTTTAACGTGACGAACGGGGTTTTTTGCGTGATGAATTTGTTGAACGTCTCGTTGAGTTTTTGCGCCTCTTTTTGCAAAAGGCCGTGCATGACCGTGATGCCCGCTTTTTTCAGTTGGGCCATCCCTTTGCCGGCCACCAGCGGGTTTGGGTCCTGCGTTGCGAGCACAACTTTCCTGATGCCGGAGGCTATTACCGCATCGGTGCAGGGCGGGGTTTTCCCTTGGTGGCAACACGGCTCCAGGGTGACGTACAGTGCGGCCCCCTTGGCGGCGTTGCCGGCTTTTTTCAGCGCCACCACCTCGGCGTGGTCTTTCCCCGCCTGTTCATGGAACCCCTCGGCGATGATCTTGCCGTTCTTCACGATGACGGCGCCCACCATCGGGTTCGGGCTGGTGCGCCCGCGGGCCTTTTCGGCCAATACGAGCGCACGCGCCATGAATTCCGATTTCATCCGGTGACGGGCTTAAGCGGTGCCGCTGTCCGCCTTTTTGCCAACGCTTGCTATCGCGGCATGTGCCGCGGCCAGCCGCGCTATCGGCAGGCGGTACGGGGAGCAGGACACATAATCGAGACCCAGCCGGTGGCACAGGTCCACCGATTGCGGGTCGCCGCCATGTTCGCCGCAAATGCCCACCTTCAGTTTCGGATTGGTCTTTCTCCCCTTGGCGATGCCGATGCCCATGAGTTGCCCCACGCCCTCTTCGTCAATGCTGATGAACGGGTCCGCCGGGAAAATGCCCTTTTCAACGTATTCGGGCAGGAACGATCCCGCGTCGTCCCGGCTCAATCCCAGCGTGGTCTGCGTGAGGTCGTTCGTGCCGAACGAGAAGAACTGCGCGTCCTGCGCTATGGTGTCGGCCACCAGCGCGGCGCGGGGGAGTTCTATCATCGTGCCCACGACCACCGGGAAACTCACCTTTTTGGCTTTCAGCACTTCTTTCGCCACCCGCAGGGCCATTTCCTTGCAAATTTGCAGTTCTTTCAGCGTGCCCACCAGCGGGATCATCACTTCGGGCCGCGCGTCTATCTTCCGCTTGCGCAGTTCCGCCGTCGCTTCGAATATCGCGCGCACCTGCATCTCGTAAATATCCGAGAACGTGATGCCCAGGCGGCACCCGCGGTGGCCCAGCATCGGGTTCGCCTCGTGCAATTGCTGGGCGCGCCTTTCCACGTCGGCGGGCAATTTGCGCATTTCGTGCGCCACGCGCTCTATCTGCTCTTCGGTCTTGGGCAGGAACTCGTGCAGGGGCGGATCCAGCAGGCGGATGGTGACGGGTAGCCCTTCCATCGCCTTGAGGATGCCCTTGAAGTCGTTGCGTTGCATCGGCAGGAGTTTCCGCAATGCCTTGGCGCGCGCCGCCTTGGTGTCGGCGATGATCATTTCGCGCACGGCGAGGATGCGGTCTTTGGCGAAGAACATGTGCTCGGTGCGGCACAGGCCGATGCCCTGCGCGCCGAACTTGCGGGCCAATATCGCGTCGGCCGGGGTATCGGCGTTCGCGCGCACGCCCAGCTTGCGGAAGCCGTCCGCCCAGCCCATGAGCGTGTCGAAATCGCCGGAAAGGGCGGGGGATACGAGGTTCGTCTTGCCCAGAATCACCCGGCCGGTGCTACCGTCCAGCGTTATCCAGTCGCCCGCCCGCACCACCGTGCTGTTCACGATGAACAGCTTGTGCACTTTGTCTATCTTAATTTCGCCCACGCCGGAGATACAGCATTTGCCCATCCCGCGCGCCACCACCGCCGCATGGCTGGTCATGCCGCCGCGTACGGTGAGGATGCCTTTGGAGGCCGCCATCCCGGAAAGGTCTTCCGGCGAGGTTTCCAGCCGCACCAAGATCGGAGTGCCTTTCTTTTCGGCCAATTGGCGCGCTTCGGGGGAGGAGAACACCACCTGGCCCACCGCCGCGCCGGGCGAGGCCGGGAGTCCCTTGGCGATCACATGCAGTTTCGCTTTCGGGTCTATTGTGGGGTGCAAAAGCTCGTCGAGTTTTTCAGGCTCTATCCTCTGCACCGCGGTTGTTTTGCTGATCTTTTTTTCCGCGACGAGATCCACCGCGACCTTGACGGCGGCGGCGGCGGTCCGTTTGCCCACGCGCGCCTGGAGCATGTAGAGTTTCTTGTCCTGGATGGTGAACTCAAGGTCGAGCATGTCCTTGTAATGGTCTTCCAGTCTTTTGGCGATCTTCAGCAGGTCGCTGGTGGCATGCGGGAACACTTTGCTCATGCCGTCGGTGTGCAACGGTGTGCGGATGCCCGCCACCACGTCCTCGCCCTGCGCGTTCACCAAAAACTCGCCGAAGAACTTGTTCTCGCCGGTGCTGGGGTTGCGGGTGAAGGCCACGCCGGTGCCGGAATCGCTCCCCATGTTGCCGAACACCATGGACTGCACGTTGACGGCGGTGCCCCACGTCGCGGGAATGTTGTACATCTTACGGTAGTCCTTGGCGCGTTGGGTGTTCCACGAATCGAACACGGCGTTCACCGCCATGGTCAACTGCGTTTGCGGGTCCTGCGGGAACGGCTTTTTGTAATGGTGCTTCACCGCGGCCTTGAATTCCTCGACCAGTTCGTTAAGGTGCTGGGCTGTAAGGTCGGTGTCGGTTTTTGCGCCGGTGGCGTGCGTTTTCTTTTCAAGCAACGCCTCGAAGATGTTCTTCTTCACCCCCAGCACCACGTCGGAAAACATGGTGATGAAGCGGCGGTAGGAATCGTAGGCGAACCGTTCGTTGCCGCTCTTGGCGATGAGCGCCTGCACGGTGACGTCGTTCAGGCCGAGGTTCAGCACGGTGTCCATCATGCCGGGCATGGACGCGCGCGCGCCGGAGCGCACGGAAAGGAGCAAGGGATTGGTCTTGGAGCCGAACTCGCGGCCCATCTCCTTTTCGAGCCGCTTGAGGTTTTTTGCGATCTCTTCTTTCAGCCCTTGCGGGTACTTGTTGCCGTGCTGGAAGTAATAGACGCACGCCTCGGTGGAGATGGTGAACCCGGCGGGCACGGGGCACCCCAGGTTGCACATTTCGGCCAGGTTGGCGCCTTTGCCGCCAAGCAGGTTTTTCATTTTCGCCGTGCCTTCCGCCCTGCCGGGGCCGAAGTAATAGACGTGTTTTTTTGTCGCCACCGTTGCCTCCCTATTTGTTAAACACCAGTTTTGAGAAATCGGCCAAATCTTCAAACAGGCCCGTCACCTTGCGCAGGAGCGCGACCCTGTTGTTCATTAATTCGGGATGTTCCTTGTCCATCACCATTACGCCGTCGAACAAAGCGTCCACCGCCGGACGGATATCCGCGATCCCTTGCAGGGCGGGCAGAAACTCCTTCCCGTCCTTCAGCGGCGCGACTTTTTGCGAGACCTCCTGCCAAACATTATAAAGCTCTTTTTCCACATTTTCGCCGAGTAAATCTTCGCGCAGGTCGTATTCAAGCTGGCCTTTCACGATGTTGGCCGCACGGCGGAACGTGATGGAGAGGTTTTCAGCGTACGTCTGTTTTTTCATCTCCGCCAGCGCCAGGCATCGCGCCAGCGCGTCCGGCAGTGAGTCGAATCCCGTCTCCAGCACCGCGTCCACCACGTCGTAGGAAATGCCGCGATTGGTGAATTCATTTTTCACACGCCCCGCCAAGAATTGTTTTACTTCCCCACGCAGTTTATCGCGATTGCTTTTCAGCGTCTCCGGGAGATGTCCGCAACCCAGCGAGATGAGCTGGCCCAATAGAATGTGTTTTTCGGCAAGCAGAATTCGAACAATTCCCAGCGCGTGGCGGCGGAGCGAAAAGGGGTCTTCCGATCCGGTGGGAATGAGGCCCAACGCGAAACAGCCGCAGATGGAGTCCATCTTGTCCGCCAGCGCCACGATGGTGGCCACGTCCGTTCCGGGCAATTCGTCGCCTGAAAAGCGGGGCCGGTAATGCTGGTCAATCGCCTCGGCAAGCCGCGCGTCAAGCCCATGAGTTTTGGCGTATTCCCTGCCCATGATCCCTTGCAGTTCGGGAAACTCGAATACCATCTGTGTGGCGAGGTCGAACTTGCACAGTGTGGCTACCTCATTAACCTCCCGGCGGGTGTCGGCATTTTTTCCGGCCACCATTTCACCGGCTATGTTTTTAATTCGCTCCACCTTGTCGGCAACGGTGCCAAGCCCCTTCATGTAGGTGATGCCGGAAAGCTTGTCGTTGAAATGCTGGAGCGGATGTTTTTTGTCTTCGTCGAAAAAGAAGCGCGCATCCGAAAGGCGGGCTTCCAGCACCCGCTCGTACCCCCTGCGCACGGCGGTCATGCCCTTGCACTTGATGTTGCTGAACGCCACGAAACGGTTGGCGAGGTTTCCTTTCGCGTCTTCCGCAGGAAAGTACCGCTGATGGTGTTCCATCACGGTGACGAGCAGTTCGCGCGGCAGGACGAGGTACGATTCCTTGAACGAGCCGAGCACCGCCACCGGGTTTTCCGTCAGGTAGCAAACCTCCTCGATCAGGTCTTCGTCACGGATGACGCGCAGGCCGTTCTTTTTTTCCAGAGCGGCGAACTGGTCAAGAATCGCTTTTTTCCGCTTTTCAGGATGGGCGATGACCCCCGCTTTGTTCAGCGCCGATTCGTAACTTTCCGGCGACTTGATGACGACCGCCTTTGCGCTGGTGAAGCGGTGGCCCATCGTTTTATTCCCCGCCTTGATGCCGTCCAGCGAGAACTTGAGCGGCTTTTTATCCAGCAGGGCCACCACGGATCGGATGGGGCGCGCGAACCGGATGTCGCGGTTTCCCCAGCGCATCGTTTTCGGGAAGGGGAGGGAGAGGATGGTCTGCGGGAGCAGTTCCTCGAATATCTTCGCGGTCTCCCGTCCTTTCTCTTCAATGGAGAGGTACAGGTATTCCCCTTTCGGCGTGGTCTCCACCTGGAGGTCTTTCGCCGATCTGCCGTATTTTTTGGCGAACCCTTCCGCCACGTTGGTGAACGATCCGTCCGCCGCCACGCCCGCTTTTTTCGGGGGGCCGCTGATTTTTTTCGTGCGGTCTTCCTGTTTTCTGGGGAGGCCGTCAATGGTCAGTACTATCCGGCGCGGGGTACCGTAAGATGCTATCGCGCCGTGGGGGAGTCCCGCCTCATCCAGCCTTTTTCCGGCGATCTCCTCCAGCGCGCTCGCGGCGTTGGGGAGGTAGCCCGCGGGAACCTCTTCGGTCAACACTTCAAGAAGCAGTTTAGCCATGCGCCCCCTTAAAAAATCAATCCCACTAACGTCGAAACCGGGAAGCGGTATTGTAATGTTTTGCGCCTGTTACTTCAAGGACGTCGTTTCATTCATTTTATGGTGGGTGTTTGAAGGATGGCTTCCTGCTATCATGGGCGCATGGATAAAAAGCTCAGCGACCTCGTGGCGGTCATGGACCGTCTGC
The DNA here is from genome assembly GCA_016212275.1 of Nitrospinota bacterium. Classification (GTDB taxonomy): domain Bacteria; phylum Nitrospinota_A; class UBA7883; order JACRGQ01; family JACRGQ01; genus JACRGR01. The sequence goes on from JACRGR010000072.1 coordinate 39,610, forward strand.
GGGACGAAAAGGGGTGCCCGTGGGACCTCCAGCAGACCCATGAAACCCTAAAGCCGTACCTCATCGAGGAATCGTACGAGGTAGTGGAGGCCATCGAGTCCGGCAATCCCCAATTGCTGAAAGAGGAACTGGGCGACCTCCTTTTCCAGATAGTCTTTCACGCACGTTTGGCCAAAGAGCGCGGCGAGTTCACGCTGGACGACGTTATCCATCACGTCATCGAAAAGATGGTGCGCCGCCACCCGCATGTGTTCGCCGGGCACGAGGCGAAAGACGCCGAAGACGTGCTGCAAAAGTGGGAGAAGATAAAGAGCGGCGAAAAACAGCGCGAATCGGTGCTGGACGGCATCCCGAAGCAACTGCCCACGCTCATCCGCGCCAAACGGTTGCAGGAGCGCGCCGCGCGGGTGGGGTTCGATTGGCCCCACA
>JACRGR010000074.1 GCA_016212275.1 Nitrospinota bacterium
CCCGATGGAGACCGTGGGCGGCGTTCACCAGTTCGTGAGCAACGCCATCCAGCTTGGGGACAAATGAGCAAAAAAGATGAAAAAGAGAAATATGAACAGCATGTGGCGAGCCGGGGCGGATGCACCCGCACCAATTGGGATCTTCCCTGCGCCAACGTGCGCGAGTGCGGACGGGCGGGCTTTTGCCTCGATAAATACAAAACCGGGCATTTCTCGCGCAAAAGCTTTCTCGCGCGGTTCAGGAAGAAATGAATAAGGCGGGCATCGCGGCGGCATTGGCGTTGTTGGCGCTCCTTTCCGCGCCCTTCCTTTACACCGCGGCGGGCAACGGGGTCTTCCACAACCCGCCCAAGCCGGAACTCGTGCTTCCCACGAACGCGCAAAGGTGCATCGAGCCGACGGAGTTCATGCGTTCAAACCACATGAAACTGCTGGCGCACGAGCGCGACGAGATCGTGCGCAACCACGCCATCGCGCCGCACCACCACATAGAGAACTGCAAGACCTGCCACACCAAACGGGCGGAGTTCTGCGACCGGTGCCATGATTACGCGGGAGTGAAACCGGAATGTTGGGATTGCCACTACCTTCCCTGACGAGGATGAGAGATGACTGAATTTGACCGACGGACATTGTTGAAGTTCGGGGCCGCCGCCGTTGTTGGCTCGGCGCTCGGCCCCGGTATCACCCTTTTTCAGGCGTTCGCGCGGGACGGGGAAAAACGCGGCCCGTCCAAAATCCGGTGGGGACTGGTGATAGACGCGAACAAATGCACGGCGGACTGCACCGCTTGCACCAACGCCTGCCGGACGGAAAACAACGTGCCGCTCTTCGGCGACCCGCGCTACGACGGCCATTGGATACGCAAGGTGACGGTAACTCCCAAGACCGAAGGGGCGGTAGGCCGCTCACTCCCCCTGCTGTGCAACCACTGCGAACAGCCGCCATGCCAGCACGTTTGCCCCGTGGCGGCCACCTTCACCCGTGACGACGGCATCGTGATGATAGACAAGCACCGGTGCATCGGATGCCGGTACTGCATGATCGCCTGCCCGTACAAGGCGCGCACGTTCGTCTTCAAGAACACGGAAAAATGGACGAACCCCGACGTGCCCAAGCGCGGCAAAGGGGTAGTGGAGAAATGCACCTTCTGCGCGCATCGGATAGACAAAGGGCAGATTCCCGCCTGCGTGGAAGCCTGCAACAAAGAGGGGGAAAAGGCGATGATCTTCGGGAACCTGAACGACCCGAACAGCGAGATCGTGCAATACATCCGCGCAAACACGCCGAAAGGCATCCGCGAGGACCTGGGGCTGGAACCGAAAGTGTTTTACAAAGGGATATGACGGATGGAAAAACCGCGCTTCTCCACCATTAAAGGGAACTCGCCGGGATACTACGCGCTTGTGACGCTTTTGGGCGCCCTTGCGCTGGCCGGCTTCGCATCGGCGTGGTGCATGTTCTCGCAGGGGCACCACGTCACCGGGATGACCAACGCCATCCCGTGGGGGTTTCCCATCGTGATGGCGATCTACCTCATCGGCCTCAGCGCCGGGTCGCTGGTGCTCTCGGCGCTCTCGTCCGTGTTCGGCAAGGCGGAGTTCAAGCCGTTTTCGCGCATCGCCGCGCTTTTGGCCGCCCTGCTCCTTATCGGCGCGCTGATGTGCATCATCCTCGATTGGGGAAAACCGGAACGGATACTGATCCCGTTTTATTCCATGAACCCACGCTCCATGTTCTCGCTGAACGGAATGCTGTACTCCACCTACATCGGCATCTGCTTTGTGTACCTGTGGGCGATGTTCAACGACAAGGAAAAGCTGGTAAAGCTCCTCGGCTTCGTGGCCGTGTTCTGGGCGGTGCTGGTGCATAGCGGCACCGGCGCCATTTTCGGTTTCGTGGGGGCGCGCGAACTGTACCACTCTCCCCTCCTGCCGCCCAGCTTCATATCCGCCGCGCTTTCGTCCGGCACGGCGCTGATGATCATCGTGCTGTACCTCACGTTCCGCTGGACCGGCAGGACGCTGGACGAGGCGCTTTTAAAAAAGCTCGGGTTCTACCTCGCAATGTTCATCGCTGTGGTCGCGTACTTCGTGTTCATCGAGAACGTCACGCGCTCCTACTGGCCCGCCAACTACGAAGTGCAGAAATTCCTCCTGCTCTCCGCCAACAAGTATTCGCTGGTATTTTGGCTGGGGATGGTCGGTTGCGGACTGGTGTTCCCCTTCCTCATCTTGATCAATCCCGCCACGGGAAAGTCCATCGGCTGGATACTCGCCGCCTCCGCGCTCGTGATCATCGGCGTGCTGGCGGAGCGGTACGTTATCGTCATCCCCGGACAGGTGCTCCCGATGGAGCTGTTCCCCGGCATGACGGTGACGAGCGAATTCCAGGACGGCGTGGTGAACGATTATTCGGTGAGCCTCACGGAAGCGTTGTTCGGGCTGGGCATCGCGGGGTTTGTGTTCTTTTTGTACGTCGTGGCGCTACGGTTCTTCGAACTGGTGCCGGAAAAGGCGGTAGCCGCGGGTGAAGAGGGCGTGAAATGACGGGAAGGCGAATATGGACGCCGGTTCCGTCGAAGGGGTTAAACTTTATTGAAGGAGGGCATCTATGGCAAACTGGCTGAAACGAACGCCAAAGACCATGGAACGAACCCGTTTTCCCGTATGGCTTTTCGCCATCGGGCTGGCGGCGTCGTTCCTTGGCTTTGCGCCGCCGGGAGCGAACGCGGCGGACAAGGATGGGCACGATTATGTGATCTCCATCAACTATGAACTGGGGATGCACTGCACGGGATTCGATTTCTCGTACTGTTGCGTGCTCCCCCCGTACAACAGCATCCAGTCGCAAGTGGTGAAACACGGCAAGTTCGGCGGCAAGGATCAACTGCCGAAACTTCTGCTGGCCGACCCGAAAGACCCGGAAGTGCTGGTGGACGGCAACAACCGCTACAAGCTCCACTACGAGCATGTGGGAAACTCCTACGCCGAAGGCAATAAGATGGCGTATTGGAACGTGCCGTTCGACATCAACGGCAACGGCAACCCGTATGAGGCGGGCGAGAACGTGGCGAACGCCTATTTCCGCCACCTGTATGTGTACGCCGACCTGGAAGGCTCGAACCCCAAAAAGACCAGCGCCGACAAGGACAAGCTCCGCGTGGGCGTGGAGATACCGGTGAAGCAGGATGCGGGGCCGACCGGCCAGCCGGTTTCCAACGGCTACCTGAAAAACGCCGGCGACAAGGGGACCATCGTGTTCACCAAAAGCCCGGTGCTGGACAACGTGCCGATCGTGCTCACCAATCCCGGCATTTGGGAAGCGCTCGGCCTGCCGCTCACCCCGTTCGCCGATAAGGACGCGGCAAAGGGGCTGATGAAGCTGGAAGAAACGGACATTCAGCCGTACCAGCTCGCGCGCGTGACGATGGTGGACGCGAAAACCGGCAAAGCGGTGATGGACTCTTCGGGCAAGCCGGTCTCCTACACCGGCACCAACCCGATAGACGTGCCGAACTGCTACAACTGCCATTCCAACGCGAACGCCAACGGCGCGAAGTACGGCAAGTTCAAAGGCGAATACGCCTACTGGAAGGGCATCGGCGCTTCCGACTGGTTCGCCAAGCTAAAGGCGACCGCCATCTCCATCATGGAAATACATGACGACAAGCACGGCACCGATTTCCTGAAAGGGTACAGCGCCACGGCCACCGGCAACCGCCTGGGCCGCCAGCCGGTGCTCTGCCAGGAATGCCATGCGGACAACGTCATCGGCAGGCTCTCCTCCAAGACCGTGGGCGAAGCCGTCCCCGGCGCGAAGGACGACGACAATGGCCGCCTCATAATGCCTTTGACCGAGGCGATCCACTCGGTACACCAGAAGATACGCCCGATGTCCGATTCGCAGGGCCGCACTGGCTCCTGCCAGGGATGCCATCCGGCGCACCGGTTCGACCGGAGCATGGCGGGCTACCCGATCACCACGAGCGGCGAGAACGGATACGCGAAAGCGGATAACCGCGACGCGGCTGGCGGCTGTTTCGTGGGGCGCGACGCGCATTCCAACGCGAGCATCAGGAAAGAGCTTGGTGAAACCGGGCCGCACCTGAACGCCATCGGGCAATATCTGGAAAAGAACGTGGTGTATGAAAAGGGCAAGTACAAAGGGCTGTGGTGCACCAACTGCCACAACCAGCTTACCCGCGAACTGTATGAACGCGACAACCTGAAAAGCGCGTTCAACCCGTCCGACAAGGAAACGATCCGCGGCAAATCGCTCGACCAGATAGCGAAGGCCATCGGCGTTACCGAAGCGGAACTGGTAAACAAGTATATCGATCCGAAGGTCCCGCTGACCGGCGAGGATAAGGACAGCGGCGTAATGCTCACCTGGGGCAAGAAGCGGCTGGTGCCTTCCATCGCGGTCATCGCCATTGAAAATGGCGGACCGGTGGTCAGCAAGGACGCCGACGGCGACGTGAGCGTGAGCATCCTATCGGCCAACCCGAGCGACGCGCCGAAGATCAAGAACGGCCTCGCCGTTCCGTATGAAGCGGCCACGCACGGGCGCGACTACTGGCTCTCCGCCGGCGCGCCGCACTGCGCGGACTGCCACGCGGCGCCGTTCGTCGAGGGCCAAGGTGGAGTGGCTTTCCCGATCAATCAGCCGGGCAAGTACTCGCTCATGCGCTACTCGAAGGGACATTCGGGGTTGGCCTGCCAGGCGTGCCACGAATCCATCCACGGCCTCTACCCCGCGAACCCGAAGGTGGACCAGACCACCTACAAACAGGCGGGCATGATGAACACCGACGGGAGCCACGGCCCCGTGAAGTGCGCCTCGTGCCACGTTGTGAACGGCGGCGGTGTGCCGAAGATCGCGGAGAACCGCGAGTATAACGGCAAGAAGATCGGTAACGACTTCAAAGCCGCGGTTGCGTTCATGCACGCGACCGCGCCGGACCTTGGCGGGAAAAACCCGTAAGAACCGGCAGTTTGTTATTGAAGTGGCCGGTGGCGAATGCCGCCGGCCACCTTATTTTGGTTTTCGGACAAGAATTAGGAAGAATGATGACTGATTTAACCACTGAGACACAGACACACGGTAGGACAGGCAATCTTGCCTGTCATTGCACCCGGTTATTTGCCGCTTCGCGGCAACGACAGACAGGATTGTCTGCCCCACCAACACTCTTTCCCCTCAGTGCCTCCGTGTCTCTGTGGCTATTCCTCACTTTTTTCACCCCGGCATACGCCCAAGCCCAAACGCCCGCGGCGAAAGTGGGCGACCGGATAATCACGCTCGAAGAACTGCAAAAGACCATCGCCAGCACCCCCTACGGCCTGCCGGACGCACAACAGGCAAAGCCGGAGGACAAGCTGGCCATGCTCCAGATATTGACAGGGATGATAGACGCGGAACTTCTTTACGATGAAGCGGTCGCGTTGAAGATCACCCAATCCGCATCGTATCTGGAAGATGTGCGTCTATACCGGAACAGCTTGCTGGCAGACCGCTACCGCCAGAAACTCGCGGCGCAAGCGCAATCGGTGGATCCCGAAGAGGTGAAAAAGCTGGCAAAGGAGAAATCCGTTTCGGAATCCGCCGCAAAATCGGTTTTGGTGAACGAACGGCGGAAGATGCTGGCATCGTCCGAAACCAACCGGCTTTTCGGGAAATTCAAGGTGGAGTACTCTCCCGCCCTCGCCAAAACCGCGATTGAAAAATACAAGGACACTGACAAACTGGTGACCTCATCGGCATTCACCGTCACCTTCCGCGATGTGAAGAACCTCCTCCGCGATTCGGGCAATACCAAAAACGCATTGCTGGACATACTCGCCCAATATGTGGAGCAGGAGCTTTTCGCGGCGCAGGCCCAAGAGGACAAGCTTGGTGAACAGATAATCGCCGACATGCGCGAATATGAAAAGAACCTCGCGGTGACGATACTTCGCGGGCAGTTGGAACAGAAATTCGCCCCGTCGAAAACTGACATTAAGAAATACCTGAAGGAGAATGACTACCTACGCCACAAGCCGCAGACCATCACCGCTCTGATGATCGTGTCAAAAACCGAGGAGGAAGCGAACGGCATCAGGCAAAAACTCATGGCGGGCGGGAACTTCTTTGAGATCGCCTCGGAACAATCCATTGCGCCGAATGCAAACGCGAACGCCGGGCGGATTGACCCGATATCGGTTGGCGACCGTCCCTATTCGTCAATGGACAAGGCATTGCTGGCGTTGAAACCGGGAGAAATCTCAAAACCCCTGAAAGGCGCAAAAGGCTACAGCCTCTTTAAGCTGGTGAACGTCACTCCGCGCGAGTTGAGAAACGCGGGTGAGATGAAAGAGGATGCCCGGAAAACGATCCTCAACCAAAGGCTGGCGGACCACATTGACACACTCCGCCAATCCACGAAGGTGGAGATTTACCCGTTCAACCATTAGGGATTTAGAGGCACTACGCGAACATTAACCGATGCCCCCTTGGTTCGGGAACCGGATCGCCAAATTCGTTGGCGGTATCTATCCATAACTTGATAGCGTCTTTAGCGTTTTTCAACGCCTCATCATAGGTATTGCCATGCGCCGAACAACCGGCCAATTCCGGCACTTCGGCGATATAGACATTATCTTGTGTATCCCAATAAATAATGATTTCGTACTTGTACATCACGAATCGCCTCCGTGAATATTCGCATCCGATGCGCCTCGCAAGACTTGATCCAGTATTTTCCCCGGTTTGACCACAAGGGCAATTTACCGACAGTGCACGCAAAATGCAACGGTCTTTTCATATTTGGGAAAGTGGAGAAATAAGGGATTCAATACAGCGGCCCGGCTTCCGCAAGTAATTCCGGTTCCCGCGAAGAAACGGGAACCGGAATAGTGCCTTCATTCAGCTTGCGTCCCGATGGACGCAAGGACAGACTAAAGTCTGTCCCACCAATCTTCCTTCCTAGAACGCGAGGGAAATATCGGAGTCCGCGGCGTAATCGAGGAAGGTGGCCGCGCCTCCTATCTCGATGCCGTCAACAAAATCCTCTTTTTTCACTCCCATCACGTCCATCGTCATCTGGCACCCTATCATCCGCACCCCGGACTTGATGCACATCTCCAAAAGTTTTTGGTACGAGGCGACGCCCGCCTTGTCCATCCAGCTTTTCATCATCAGAGTGGCGATGTCGGTCATGCCGGGCAACATGCCCACGATGTTCGGCACCCGGAAGTTGCCCACCGGGGCCGGCGCCGCCGGGTTCGCTATCGGCGATACCTTCAAATTCGAGTTCTTCTTGATTATCTCCAACCCGTAGAAGGAGAAGAATATCGCCGCTTCCATATCCATCGCCACCGCCGCGCTCGCCAATATCAGCGGCGGATAGGCCTGGTCCATCGTTCCGTTCAGCGCGATGATCGCTATCCGTTTCGGTCTTTCTTCGCTCATGATCCCCCCTTATTTCTTTTTAACGTAGAAGGTGTAAACCGTCCCGTCCTGCTTTTGTTCCACTATGGTGTTGCCGGTGCGCTTGGCCCACGAGGCCATATCGGCCACGGAACCGGCGTCGGTGGCCTGCATTTCCACCACGTCGCCGGACTTCACTTCGCCCATCGCGGTCTTGATATCCAAGATCGGTTCCGGACAGCACTTGCCTTTGCAATCCAACACTTTCGCTACCTGCATCTCACGATCCTCCTTTAAATATTTTACTCTTCAAACGTCCTGCGCTTGATTTTGTACTTCTTGAGTTTGTTGTGGAAATTCTTGTAGTCCAGCCCCGCTTCTTTCGCCGCCGCGCTGATGTTCCCCTTGTGCTTTTTCATCACATTGGAGAGATAGTGGGTCTCGAACGATTCGATGACCTTTTTCTTGGAATCGTGGAACGATGTTTCAAGGCCCCCGATGGTCAGGTGCCCGTTGTTCCGCGTGTGGGGCAGTTCGATCTCGTCCAGCCGGTCTTTCGCGGACAGCACCACCGAGCGCTCGATGATGTTTTCCAGTTCGCGCACGTTGCCGGGCCATTCGTAGTGCATCAGCGCCGCCATCACGGAGGGGGAGATGTTCTTTATCTCCTTTCCGTTCTTCCGGTTGAACCGGCGGATGAAATGGTTGACGAGGAGCGGGATGTCCTCCTTGCGCTCGCGCAGGGATGGCAGGTATATCGGTATCACGTTCAGCCGGTAGAAGAGGTCCGACCGGAACTGATTCTCCTGAATCGCCTTTTCCAGATCGCGGTTGGTGGTGGCTATCGTGCGGGTATCCACCGTGATGGTCTCCTGCCCGCCCATGCGGTCCAGTTCCCCTTCCTGCAAAACGCGCAGGAGCTTCGCCTGCACCGACAGCGATATTTCGCCTATCTCGTCCAGATAGATGGTGCCGCCGTTGGCCCGCTCGAATTTGCCCATCTTCTGCGCCACCGCGCCGGTGAACGCCCCTTTTTCGTACCCGAACAGTTCCGCCTCCAGCAGTGTTTCGGGTATCGCCGCGCAATTCACCCCCACGAAGTTGCGGTTGCGCCGCGCGCTGTGGCGGTGGATGGCGCGGGCGATGAGTTCCTTGCCGGTGCCGGTCTCGCCGCGGATGAGCACCGTGGCGTCGCTTTCGGCAACGGTCTTCACCTTTTCGTACACCTTCTGCATCTTCCGGCTTTGGCCCACGATGTTGTCCAACTCATAGTTGTCTTGCAGTTCGGAGCGGGTCTGCCACAGTTCCGTCAACAGGCGGTGATGCTCCACCGCGCGGTCCACCAGCGCCCCCATTTCGTCGTAGTTGATCGGCTTGGAAAGATAGTTGTACGCGCCCGCCTTCATCGCCTCCACCGCCATGCCGATGGTGCCATAGGCGGTGATCATGATGATGATCGTCTCGCTGTCCTTTTTCTTCAGTTCCGCCAGCAGTTGAAAGCCGTTCATGTCCGGCAGGCTGTAATCGAGGATGATGGCGGCGTGCCGGGTCTCTTCCGCCATCGCCAGCGCCTCGCGCCCCGTTTGCGCGGTCTTCACCGTGTAGCCGCGCCGCTCCAGGTTCACGGTCATCACCTCCAGGATGGCGGGTTCGTCGTCCACCACGAGGATAGGGTACGGATACGGTTTCTGGCCCATCAGACCGGCAACCCCACGCGCACGCAGGTGCCCCCTTCGGGGTTGGACTCGATGAAGGCGTACCCGCCGTGGTTTTTCATTATGTCCTTCACGATGGCAAGGCCCAGCCCCGTTCCGGTTTTTTTGGTGGTGTAAAAGGACTCGAATACTTTTTCCCGGTCGCCGTGGGGGATGCCCACACCGCTGTCAATGAAGCTGACCTCCACATAGTCCTCGCCGTTTATCTGGCGTATGTGGCCAACGATCTCGATGCTCCCGCCCCCTTCTATCGCGTCGGTGGCATTCCGCAGGAGGTTGATGAACACCTGTTGCAGACGCTCGCCATCGTACTTCACCGCGGGAAGGCGCTCGTCCATGTATATCTGCACTTCCACCCCGCGTTCGCGCAGTTCATTTTCCAGCGCCTCCACGGACTTTATCAGCGGCAGGTTAACCAGCGCCTTTTCGCCGAACATCAGCTTGGGGCGCGCTGAGTCCAGCAGGTCGGTGGTCACTTTATTCAGGCGGGCGATCTGATCCTGTATGAGGCCGAGGTACTTTTGTATCTTCGGGTCGTCCTTGTATTCGTTGAGCAGGTAGTGCGCCGCGCCCGCCATCGCGTTGAGCGGGTTGCGCACCTCGTGCGAGGTTTTCGCGGCCACCTCGCCGATGATGGCAAGCCTGCGGGAGGACATAAGTTCCTTCTCCATCCCCTGCCGCTCGGTCACGTCCTTGATGTACTCGATCATGTAGTCCACTTCGCCGTCACGGTTGCGGATGGGAAAATTCCATATCTCGAACTGGCGGCGCAGGTTTTCGCGGAAGCAGGTGCGGATGCGCGACGGCGGCTGTATGTTGCCGAACGCGGTTTGCGCCTGGCAGTCGTCGCACGGGATGTTGTTGTGGTGGCACACGAAAAAGCACTGGTGCCCTTCGATGTCCTCGCCGGGCCGCCCCATGAATTTCTGCATCGCCTGGTTGTACATAACCACTTTGTAGCCGCGGTCAATCACCAGAATGCCGTCGGTGATGCCGTCGAAGATGGACTGGAGGATCGGGTGGCTTTCCGGCTTGCCCGCCTTTTTGCTCAGTTCCGCCACGTCACCCATTGATTACTCCCACCAGCGGTCAATGATTCAGTCCGGCCACCATGCTCACGAAGCTGATGACCGCCAACCCCGCCATCACGCGCTTTAGCACGAGGTTCGGCATACTGTGGGCCGCCCGGGTGCCGATGCGTATCCCCGGCACCGCTCCCACGACCAGAAGCAAGGCAATGACCAGGTTCACGTTCCCATAGTACAGATATACGGCGGAACCGACAAGGGTTAGCGCCACCGAGATAAGAATGCTCGTTCCCACCACGCATTTTGCCGAAAGCTTAAAAACCCCGGTAAGCACCGGGATGATGAATATTCCGCCGCCAATCGAGGTGGCGCCCACCAGTCCTCCAATACCGGCTCCGTAAAATGCTCCCTTCACTTTCTGCCCGGCGGTCAACGGATCGCCGCATTTGTATCTATCATCCTGGTTTTTCTTGAATGCGTCCCATAGCAGGTAAAGGCTGATAAGAAACACCATCGCGGCCAAAAAAGCCTTCATCCAATAGTTGAACACATCCGGTGGAACTGATTGTTTAAGCACGTTTACGCCGAACGAAGCGACAAGCACCATTGGCACCGCGCCGCTGGAGAGCGAGAAGTTCGTCTCCTTGTCAATGCTCCCCAACTTCCAGTGTTCCCATACACCAAACCCCTTGGACAGCACCGAAAACACCAAGCTGGTGCCGACCGCCACGGCGGGATCCACATGCGAAACGAACAAGAGCGCGGGCATGATCAAAACCCCGGCCCCTATTCCGGTCATCCCTATAAATATACCCAGCACCAGTCCGGTAATAAGTTGGCTGATAAGAAATGTGAAACTCATGTCCAATGGAAAAATCAAATTCCCCCCTTGCAAAAGCACCGATGCTTGTTATGCTCAATTGAACGCAAGTTCACCCCCATAAGTCTGTTATAAAAGAGCAAGGAACATACCAACGATATTCAATTCAACTGCTTGTTTTCATATGCATTATTTCCAGCAAATCTCCATCCGCGCCACACCTATGGCAAAAATACCACACATTGATGTCAATTCCATTGCATTGTCACCACACAAGTAGATTCAAAATGCCGTCAAAGGGTTCAAGAAAAGGAAGGCGGGAATGAAGCGCAAATCGTTCATTTGATATGCGATAATTTGAATATGCTCATACCTACACTCACGGGCAAAAACGGGATGGATGCCGTGATCATGGCGGGAGGGCCGCAATCGGTCTTCGCAAAATCGCTTCCCAACAAGACGTTCATCAAGATAAGGGGACGCGCATTATTTATCCACGTTCTCGCCACTCTGGTGCAAGTGGATGCGTTCGGCAGGATATTTATCGTTGGCCCCAAAAGGGACTTGGAGAAGGAAATGGATACCAGCGGACTCGACCTGAAAGGAAAGCAGGTCATCACCGTGCAAGAAGCAAACAGCCTTGTGGGGAACATGCTTGCCGCTTTCCGTCATTCCACCGGTTTGCACCTGCAAACGGGAAACCCCTCCCCCGCGCAACTTGACCAGCCGATCTTCGCTATCGGAGGCGATTCGCCGCTGGTATTGCCCGAAGAGGTGACGCAGTTCCTTTCAAGGTGCGATTTGGCCCAGTACGACTATTTCTTGGGGATGACTCCCGCGGATGTGATGGACCGATTCAAGCCGACGCTCACCCGCAGGGGTATTTCGATGGCATACACGCATTTCGCGGAAGATGCCATGCGGATAAACAACATGCACTTGGTAAAACCGTTACGGGTGGTGAACCAGCACGAGTTCAACGAGATTTACCGGCTCCGCCACCTGAGGAACCCGCTCAACATCCTGAAACTCGCCTATGCGCTAACCAAGCGCCATTTTGGATTGAGGGATTGGACCGGGTGGTTGGGGATGTTCATGGCGATGGCGTTGGGCCGTCTGCGGCTCAAATTCCTCTCCACCCCCTTCAGGAAGAACATTTCATTGGAACGGGTGGAGCGCGTGGCCTCGCGCCTTTTGGGAACGCGCGCGAAGATAGTCGTGACCACTTGCGGCGGCGCCGCGCTGGACGTGGACAAGCTGAAAAATGTTGCCGCGATCGAGGAAAATTTCTACCGATGGACCGCCCTTCAGAGGGAACCGAACGCCCCGCGCCCCGGAGTATAATGAACGGATGAAGTTCAAGCTCCATTCCGAATTCACTCCGAAGGGGGATCAGCCGGGCGCCATAAAAACGCTGACGGACAACCTGAATAACGGCGTTTCGCACCAGGTGCTTTTGGGCGTCACCGGCTCCGGCAAGACGTTCACGCTGGCGAACGTGATTGAACAAGTGCAAAAACCGACACTCGTGTTCGCGCCCAATAAAACACTGGCGGCACAGCTCTACAACGAGTTCAAATTTTTCTTCCCGGAAAACGCGGTGGACTACTTCGTGAGCTATTACGACTACTACCAGCCGGAGGCGTACCTCCCGAAGTCCGACACCTTCATCGAAAAGGATTCCGCCATCAACGACGAGATAGACAAGCTCCGCCACTCCGCCACGCGCTCCCTGCTGGAGCGGCGCGACGTGATCATCGTGGCCTCCGTTTCCTGCATCTACGGCATCGGCTCGCCGGAGGCGTATTACGGGATGCTCACCCGCGTGGAGGTGGGCCAGCGCATCGGGCGCGATGATCTGGTGGGGCGATTGGTGGAAATGCAGTACGAGCGCAACAACATTGATTTCCGGCGCGGCACCTTCCGGGTGAACGGCGACATCGTGGAGATAATCCCGATATACGAATCGGAGGAAGGCCTGCGCATCGAGTTTTTCGGCGACGAGATAGAGTCCATCTCCCGCGTGGATCCGCTCACGGGCCGGACCATCCAGAAACTCCAAAAAGCGCCCATCTACCCGGGTAGCCACTACGTCACCACCCCGCAAACGCTGGAACGCGCGATGGAGCAGATACGGCGCGAACTGATCATGGTGGCGGAGGATCACCGGAGCAACAACCGCCTGCTGGAATGCCAGCGGATAGAGCAACGCACGATGTTCGACCTGGAAATGATGAAGGAAACGGGGTACTGCAACGGCATCGAGAACTATTCGCGCTACCTCACGGGCCGCAAGGCCGGGGAAGCGCCCCCCACCCTGCTGGACTATTTTCCGCCGGATGCCCTGCTGGTCGTTGACGAAAGCCATGTCTCGGTGCCGCAACTGCGCGGGATGTACGCGGGCGACCGCGCCCGCAAGGAAACGCTGGTGCGCTACGGGTTCCGCCTCCCTTCCGCGATGGACAACCGTCCGCTCAATTTCAGCGAGTTCGAGAAAGACCCCAAACAAAGGATATACGTTTCCGCCACGCCGGGAGAATATGAACTCCAGAAAGGCGAAGGACGGGTGATTGAATTGGTCATCCGCCCCACCGGGCTGGTGGATCCCGAAATTGCGGTCCGCCCGGTGGAGGGACAGGTGGACGACTTGGTACATGAGATAAAGGCGCGCGCGGCGAAGAACGAACGGTCGCTTGTCACCACGCTCACCAAGCGGTTCTCCGAAGACCTGACGGAGTACCTGCGCGAGGCGGGCATCCGCGCCAAGTACATGCACTCGGATATCGAGACATTGGAGCGCACCGAGATCCTGCGCGAACTCCGGCTGGGCGAGTTCGACGCCCTCATCGGCATCAACCTCCTGCGCGAGGGGCTGGACCTTCCCGAAGTCTCGCTGGTCGCGATCCTGGACGCCGACAAGGAGGGCTTTCTGCGCTCCGAAACGTCGCTCATACAGACCGCCGGACGCGCCGCGCGCAACCTTTCGGGACTGGTTATAATGTACGCCGACCGGCAAACCGGCAGTATGCAACGCGCATTGGCGGAAATGGAACGGCGACGCAAACTGCAATCCGCCTACAACAAAAAACACGGCATCACACCGCAAACGGTGAAAAAGAGGATTTACGAAACGATGGCCGCCCACGCCGACGACACCCCGATGGTGGCGGAGGAGAAAACGGATTACGCCAGCCGGGGCGAAATAACCTCGCTCATCAAGAAACTGGAGGCGGAGATGCGGCGGGAGGCGGCGGACCTGCATTTCGAGCGCGCCGCCGAGTGCCGCGATAAGATACGGGAACTGAAAAAAGTGGAGATACTGTACGCATAATGATTGACCTGACAAAGCTCAAGGAACGCATCCTCACCCAAGGATACCCCAGCCCCCAACGGATGCTCCTGGTCATCGCCGTTTCCATTTTCACCGTGGAAGCCGGCGTGATGACCTTGCTGGCCAATTTGCCGCCGATGACCTACGTCGGTGAAATGCTCGTGGACGCCGCCACACTCACCGCGGTCATCCTGCCGGTGCTGTTTTTCCTGTTCTACCGTCCGTTTTTGCATTACATAAACGACCTCAAGTCCGCCGAAGAGGACCTCTTGCGTTTTGCCACGGCCATTGACCAGGGCTTGGACGCGATCATGATCACCAACCCGGATGGCAACATCCAATACGTCAATCCCGCGTTCACCGCCATCACCGGTTATACCTGGGACGAGGCGATTAACAACTCCCCGCGCATGTTGGACACCGGCACACACGGCCCCGCGATGGAACGGATGTGGACAACCATCTATTCCGGTGGCGATTGGCGGGGGGAAATCCCCCGCAGAAAAAAGAACGGCAATACCTACCATAGCAGGCTCCGGGTATCGCCAGTGAAAGATGTGGATGGGAGCGTTTCCAACCTCGTGTTCGTGGAGCAGGACATCACCGCCGAAAAGCTGGCGCAGGATGAAAGGGAAAACTATTTGCACCGGGTGGAGGAACTATCCACCTACAACGAGAACCTGATACAGAAGGCCCCCATCGGCGCATGGATAATCAATTTCCACAAACTGACAGAGGCGGACAAGACCGGCGACCCCTGTTACGAATGGCACCGCGGGATCGGCGTAAAGATCGTCACCGAACGGGTGAATGACCGGATGGCCGAAATGCTGGGGAGGACGAAAGGGGAGATCATCGGCAGATCCATCTTCGACCCGATTTTCGTGGACGACGAGAACGCCCGCAAATATGTGGACGAAATACTCCGCCGGAGGGAGGGGAAACAAAGTTCCTACGAACTCACGCTTCTCCACAGGTCGGGGGAGGCGGTCCATGTGCTCATCGGGGCCATCCCCACAAAAACCGACCTGCACACCGGCGCCGTCACCCAAAGTCTCGGCATGTTCCTGGACCTCACGGAGCGCAAGAAGGCCGAGCAGGAACGGGAAATGCTCATCATCGGACTGAACCGCGCCAACGAGGAACTGAGGGATTTCGCGTACATCGTCTCGCACGACCTCAAGGCGCCCCTGCGCGCCATCGGCTCGCTGGCGGAATGGATTGCGAAGGATTACGGCGATATACTGGGCGCGGAGGGACGCGAGAACCTGGACCTGTTGCTGGGACGCACCAAACGGATGAATAACCTTATCGAAGGCATTTTGCGCTATTCCCGCGCCGGGCGGATAAAGCCGGAACTTGATACGCTGGACTGCGCCAAAACGGCCAGAGCGGTCATAGACGCGGTGGGGCCGCCCCCGAACATCAAAGTTGCGGTGGAAGGCGACCTGCCGAAAGTGATCTACGACCGCACCCACCTCGAACAGGTATTCCAAAACCTGATAAGCAACGCCATCAAGCATCACGGCAAGGCCGCGGGCAACGTAACCCTTTCCTGCCGCGACGCGGGGGAAATGTGGGAATTTTGCGTGCGCGACGACGGGCAAGGCATCGAGGAAAAACATTTCGACCGCATCTTCAAGATATTCCAAAGCCTCAAGTCGCGGGACGAGGTGGAGTCCACCGGCATCGGACTTACGCTGGTGAAAAAGATCGTGGAACGCTATGGTGGTACGGTGTGGGTGAGATCCACAGTGGACGCGGGGAGCGAATTTTTCTTCACCGTTCCGAAATTCCCGCAAAACGTGGACGACGATACCGCCCGGATACTGGCCAAGGAGCTGAACGACATTCGGGGAGCGATGCTATGACCGACAATATGCCGATTTTGCTGGTGGAAGACGATATCGTGGACGTGAAAACCGTCCAACGCGCGTTCAAGGAAAACCACATAGTCAACCCGCTGTACACCGCCGGGAACGGACAGATGGCGCTTGAATTCCTCCGGCGCGAGGGACGTTTCGCCAACCCTGAAACGTCACCCCGGCCCGGCATCATCCTGCTGGACCTCAATATGCCGGTGATGAACGGGATAGAGTTTTTAAAAGCCGTGAAAGCGGACGAGGAACTGAAAAGCATCCCGGTCGTCGTCCTCACCACTTCGAAAGAGGAAAATGACCGGTTTGCCTCCTACAACCTCGGCATCGCCGGGTACATCGTAAAACCGGTGGAATTCGACAAATTTGTCGAAGCCATCAAAACCATAAAGATGTACTGGTCGCTGTGCCAACTGCCGCATACGGAAGAATGACATGCCGCACAATGTGATCCGCATCCTATTAGTGGACGACGACCGCGTGGACCGCATGGCGGTGGAACGGCTGGTGCAACGCGAACACCTGCCGTATATCCTCACCACCGCGAGTTCGCAGAAAGAGGGACTGGAAAAACTGGCCACGGAACAGTTCGACCTGGTGATGGTGGACTACATGCTGGGAGACGGCACCGGGTTGGAGATACTGACAAAGATACAGGCCACCACACCCGTGATATTCGTGACGGGAAGCGGCGATGAGGGGATTGCCGTCCAAGCGATGCGCATGGGCGCCTACGATTACCTGATAAAAGACCCGGAACGCAACTACCTGACCGTGCTACCGCAGACCGTCGCCAAAGTCATCGAGCGCAGGCGCGCCGAGGAAGCGGTAAACAAGCTCTCGCGCGTCATCGAGCAAACCGCCGACACCGTACTGATCACCGACCGGAACGGCACCATCGAATACGTCAACCCCGCATTCCGCGAACTTACCGGCTACTCGGAGCAGGATGCCGTGGGCAAAACGCCGCGCATCCTGAAATCCGGCACGCATGACGCGGGGTTCTACAAATCATTGTGGGAAACGGTCCTCGCCGGGACGCCGTTCCGCGCGGAGTTCTACAACAGGAAAAAGGACGGCGCCATCTACTGTGAGGAAAAAACCATTACGCCGATCCGCGGCGCGCAAAATGTCATTACCCACTTCGTCGCCACCGGCAGGGACATTTCCGCCCGCAAGCGCGCTGAAAACGAACTGCGTACCGCCAAGGAGCGTGCCGAGGAAGCCACCCGCATGAAGGACAAATTCGTGTCCCTTGTATCGCACGACCTGAAAGGACCGCTGGGGACGATGCTGGGGTTCATCAAACTGACAAAGAGGGACAGCTTCGACGCGCTGGATAGCGAGACGAAAGGTCGGCTCGATATTGTCATCCAGGAAGGGGAACGGATGAACCGGCTGATCGAAGAACTGCTGAGCATCAGCAGGCTCAAGACCGGAAAGATCCAACCCCGGTGCCGCTTTTTCGACGGCTTCTACCTCGCCGTCAAGGCGGCGATGTCGGCGGATTTCAACCTCAAGACGAAAGGCATTACCCTGCTCAACAAGGTGCCGCAGAAAACACGCCTGTACGCGGACCCCACGCTCTTCGAGGAAGTGATACAAAATATCATCTCAAACGCGGTGAAATTCTCCCGCCCCGGAGACACCATTACCCTGTTCGTGCCGGAAGACCACCCCACCACCATCGCGGTGAGCGATACCGGCGTGGGCATCCCGCCGGAGGTAGCGCCCAAGCTCTTTCTGTACGATGTGAAGACCTCCACCGCGGGAACAGCGGGGGAAACAGGGACCGGCCTGGGCCTCCCCCTTTCGCATGACATCATGCTGGCCCATAACGGGGACTTAACCGTGGTTTCAAAACCGGACAAAGGAAGCACCTTCTTCGCCACCTTGCCCCATCTGCGGCCTATCGTCCTTTTAGCGGAGGACGATTTCGTGGCGATGAAGATGGTACACGCGTTGCTCTCGAAAATTGACGTGGCGGTCATGGCCGCAAAGAACGGCGCGGAAGCGCTCCAGAAGATCGCCGAGGTGAAACCGCACCTCATCATCACCGACCTCAATATGCCGGTGATGGACGGCTTTGAGCTGATACAGCGCCTGAAGGCCGAGGAGGCGACCAGCCAAATCCCGATCATCGTGCTCACCAGCGCCGGGGCGGAAGAGCGGGAACGGGTTTTCCAGATGGGAGTGGACGACTTCGTATCCAAGATGGCGATGAAAGAGGAACTTGTCCCCCGCGTCGGCAGGATCATCGGTTAGGGCAGTGAACCATTAATAAGGTCCGAAACAGCGCCGCCACCGTTCCCCGCAAATGACGCCGCCATTCCGGACTTTTCAGAGAGTGCGGATCAGTTGAACTCCATCTCCACTTTCAGTTTGCCGCTCTTTTCGGCGTCCCGCTTCAGCCCCGCCTGCCACGCGATCACCATGTCCTGCCGTTTGCGCGCGAGCAGGGATTCCTTGACCTGCGCCCGTTGGGTTTCGTATTCCTTCATGTCCGGCAGTTTGCGCTCCGCCAGCGCCACAAGGTAATAGTTGCCGCTGGCCTGCACTTTTTCCGCACCACCCTCTTTCAATGAAAATGCGGTACCCACCAGCACCGCGGGCGACCCTTGGATATTTCCGTTGCGCGCCACAAAGCCGGACTCCTTCATTTGGACTCCGGCGTCACGCGCCACGCCGGCGAACGGCGCGCCCTTTTTCAGGCGCTCCGATGCCGCATCCGCCTTTTCGGCGGCGACGCGCTCAGATTCTTCCTTGCGGTATGCCCGATCCACTTCCGCTTTCGCTTCGGCGAAGGTGGCGGGACGCGTGGCCAGTATATCCGCCAGTTTGATTATGTATAACGACCCGTTTATTTCCAACGGGCCGGAGACGTCCCCTTTCGCCATGCCGAATACGCGCTTGACCAGCATATCGGCTCCCGGCATGTTCTTGGGCATTTCACCGGCCCGCAACGTCAATGCCGCAAACGGCAGGTTCTTTCCTTTCGCCGCATCGGCAAAATCCATCTTGGCCGCTATGATGTCCGCTAACTGTTTCCGGGCCGATTCCTTACCCCGGATGTCCTGTATCCTGCTCTTTATGATCCGGGCCGCCGCTTCGTACGGCATGGGCGTTTTCGGGTGTTTATCCTCCACCTTTATGATGTGGTATCCGAACTGGGTGCGCACAAGCCCGCTTATCTGCCCCTTGTCCAGCCCGAACGCCACGCGCTCGAATTCCGGCACCATGCGTGCGCGCGGGAAGTACCCCAAGTCTCCTCCTTTTGTTTTTGAACCGGGGTCGGCGGAATATTTTTGCGCCAGCTTGGCGAAGTCCGCCCCTTTTTGAAGTTCTTTTAACACCTGTTCGGCGTTCATCCGGATTAACTGTTGCGCCCCTTCGGGAGCGTTGCCGGGGACGGCGAAAAGAATGTGGCGGGCGCGCACAGCTTCATCGGTTACAAAGTCCGCGGCGTGGGAATCGTAATACGCCTTCACCTCGGCTTCCGCCACGGTCATCCCGGCGCGCACGATATTCGGGTTAAGGGCGATCAATTCCACCTTGCGTTCCTCGGGGCGGGTGAACAGAGCCGCGTTTTTCGTGAAGTACTGTTCAAGCTCCTTGTCCGTTGCCTTCACCGCCGCGGGATTGGGGGCGATGGCGGCATAGCGCACTTTCACCTGCTCGCCGGAATGCACAAACTGGTCTTTTAATTCCTGCTCCGTCACCTGCACGGAGTCCGTCACCAATTGGGTGATCTTCCGCACCATCAGGTCGCGCCGCAGGATGGCCTCGTATTCCTTCGGCGCGAGATTGTTGGCGCGCAGAACGCCGAAGTAGGCGTCTTTGTTGAACCTGCCATTCTGCTGGAAATCGCGGTTATTCTCGATATCGAAACGCAACTCATCGTCGCTCACGGTCATCCCGGCGTCCTTGGCGGCCATAAGCTGGAGTTTTTCCATCACCAGCCCTTCCATCGCGGCACGGTCCAGATGAAACTGGCGGATCATATCCTGCGTCAGTTCGCCGCCGGTCATATCCTGAAGCCGCCGGAGCATGGAATCGTAATAGCGGCGGTATTCCGCCTGCGTCACGGGGATGTCGCCCACTTTCGCCACGGCTTTTTCGCCCTTATCGCCGCCGTAACCCCACACGAGGAATATCGTGCCCACAAACGCGAGCACGAGCGTCCACAACACCACTTTCACCAGCCAGCCGGTGGTTTTCTCCCTCAGTATCTGTAGCATCTCATTCTCCCAGTCATTGTTGCCCTTCCGTCGCCTTGAGTTTTTCTTCCGCCAAGGCGGCCTCGTATGAGGCCGGATAATTATCGCGTATTTTTGCCAGAATTGCGCGCACTTCTTCGTTCGCTCCGAATTTTTCAAATATCTCCGCGGCGCGCCACAACGCCGCGGGCGCTTTGGTGGACTTCGGGAAGTTCTTCGCGGTCATTTTAAACGCTTCCGCCGCCTCTTTCAGCTTCCCCTGGTTGGCATACGCCTCGCCGATCCAGTACTGAGAATTGTCGCTCAAGTCCGTACCGGGATAGCGTTTGACATACTCGGCAAACTCGGCGGCGGCCTGCGCATAATCGCCCCTCAGAAAGTTTTTATAGGCGCTGTTGTACAGGTCTTCCGCAGATGCCGCCTTTGGCTTGGGCGCCGGTTTTTCTTTCGCCGCCTCTTCGGCCTTTCCCTTTTCCGGCTTTGCCGGGGGTTTTGCCTCCGGTTTCTTTTCCGGCTTTTTTTCGGCAATGGGCTTCCGCGCGTCAGGCGCGGTTCCCCGTATTTCCGCCAGCAGGGATTCGATCCGCTGGTTGTGCGCCATGCCGGATTCCATGGTGAGTATCTGAAGTTCACGCACCCGCTCTTCCAGTTTTTTCAGTTTATCGTCCACGGTTTTCAGATAGTGGGCGTTCTCTTCCAGCCCGGCTGAAAGGCTGTTCACCTTGGACACCATCACATCGTGATCCGCTTTTGAATCGGCCTGGTTTTTCAGCGCCACCTCGATGCCGGCTTCGGTACGTTTCTGGGATTCCTTGGCTTCTTCAAGGATCGCGCGGGACTCGGCCAATTGCGCGCCGAGGGAATCGGCGGCGGATTTTTGTTGTTCCAGCTTGCTCTCTACCTGCTTTACATCGGTATTGGTGGCGCAGGCGCAAAACAACGCCGCACACAAGAGCGCTGATCGAAGGTTCGTTCTCATCCCCGGCTTAAAAAAAAAGGTTCCGGCGGTTTAAGCCGGAACCCCCTGTTCGGCGGTTATCAGGCCTTATTCCTGGCTGTACTGCACGCGGCGGTTTTTCGCCCATGCCGCCTCGTTATGCCCGGCATCGGCGGGTTTTTCTTCGCCATAGCTGATGGTGTAGAGACGCGATTCGTCCACACCGAGCGACACCAGGTATTTCTTCGCGGCCGATGCGCGGCGTTCGCCCAACGCGAGGTTGTATTCCGAAGTGCCCCGCTCGTCGCAGTGCCCCTCGATGACCACCTTCACGCCCGGATTGGCCTTGATGATGCCGGCATCCTTCGCCAATGTCTCGCGCGACGGCGCGGTGATATCGAACTTGTCGAAGTCGAAATATATCCTGTCCAGATTGACCACGAAAGAGCCGCCCGCTTCGGTGGAGGTGGCGGCGGTTTCCACCGGCGCGCCGGGTTGCGCGGGTTTCATCCCCTCTTCCTGTTTCATTTTTTCAAGGTCGGCCTCTTTGCCGCGCTCCTGGTCTTCCTGTTGCTGGCGGGCCAATTCGTCGGTGGTGGGTTGAACTTCAACCGTTCCCTTCCCTTCCTGTTTGGGCGCAGATGCCTGCGATTCCGGCCCTTCGGCCTTTTTATCGCCGCTGGCGCACGCCCCGGTAAATAGGGCCAGAGATACAATAGCAACCGGCATTACGAACAATCTGGCAATACGTTTCATCCGCCCGCTCCCTTCAGAATTCCAAGCCATTCTTTTTATTATTTCTATCGCCCAAATAATCAGGATTATTGTAACGCATTCCGGTGCTAAATCAAAATTGCGTGCGGGTGGACGTGTGGTAACATGGGAACATGGAATTTGAAAAAGCGATTGAATTTTTGCGCACAAGGGACAATTTCCTTCTCAGTTCGCACGTCAATCCCGACGGTGATGGCGTGGGTTCGATATTGGGAATGCTGGGATTATTGCAAAAACTCGGCAAAAATTACACCGTGATCACCGAGGACAAGCCGCAGGAAAAACTCTCCTTTCTCCAGCGCTTTGACGAGTTCACCCCCTACAACCACGAAATGAAAGGGAAGCTCTCGTTCAGTTCGGCGATCATCATTGATTCGCCGCACCTTGAGCGCATCGGCACCCCCGCGCAACTGTTGGCGAAAGACGCGCAGATATTGAACATTGACCACCACGTCAGCAGTGAGCGGTTCGGAACGGTGAACCTCATCATCCCTTCCGCCGCCGCGTCGGCTCAGGTGGTGGCTGGCCTTTTCGACCGCCTGAAAATTGCGATTGACCAGGATTCCGCCGATGCGCTGTACGTCGGCTTGAGCGTGGATACCGGGCGTTTCCGTTTCAACAACACCACCGCGGAGGTCTTCCGCCTTGCCGCCCGGCTGGTGGAGGCCGGGGTGCAACCGGACCTTATCGCGGACGAACTGTACTACCAGACCTCGATGGCGAACAAGACCGGGCTGGCGAAAGTGCTGGAATCCATCGAACTGCATTTTGACGGGAAGGTGGCCACCTCATTTCTCGGCCATGAATTTCTCAATTCGCCCGATGGCAAAGACGTGGATACCGAAGGGTTCGTGAACCAGCCGATGTCCATCGAGGGGGTGCTGGTGGCGGTACTGATTCGCGAGAATGAAAAGGGAAAAACCCGCGTGAGCCTGCGCTCGCGGAACGATATAGACGTGAACGCCATCGCCGGGCAGTTTGGCGGCGGCGGCCATGTGCGGGCCAGCGGGTGCCGGATGGAAGGAAGCATTCAGGAAGTGAAAGCCAAACTTCTGGCCGCCATCGGCCCCCACGTTAAGTAACACCCGGTTTCCCGGGATCCTTCCCCCCGTCCCGCGGGACGCCCGCGGGCAATTCCAACATGAATACGGCCCCGGAGCCGCACGCGCCCCCTACGGTCATCTTTCCCCCCATTTCCTCGATGAGAGAACTGGCGATAGAAAGGCCAAGCCCCGTCCCCTTGCCCGGCTCCTTTGTGGTGAAAAACGGATCGAAAACCTTGGCGATCATATCTGGCGGGATGCCCGGCCCATTGTCGGCAAAAGAAACGCTTACCTTTCCAGCGGTGGCGTTCGTCGTTATTGTCACCTTGCCGTCCGGCCGCCCGCGGAGCGCGTCGCGCGCGTTATTCAGGATATTCAAAAACACCTGCGCCAGTTTGTCTTCGTCCGCCCAGACCAGCGGAACGCCAAAGGCGAAATTCCGCTCGATCATTATGTTGTCCAATTGCAAATCGTGCTCCAGCAACAGCAATGTCCTGTCCGTCAGCCCGTGCAGATCCACCAGCCGGTTTTCCGGTTTGTGGGGGTGGGCGAATACCCGCAATGCGTTCACGATCTTGGTGGCGCGCTGTATCTGGCGCATGATGGCGTCCAACCGCTCCATGACTTCGGGAGGATGGCGGTCCATTTGCATAAGCTGGACATCGGTGCCGATGATATTCAGCGGATTCAAGATCTCGTGCGTCACCCCGGCGGAAAGGGTGCCGAGCGAGGCCATTTTCTCCTGCCGCAACAACCCTTTCTCGGTATCCCGCCTACGTTTTGTTTCCTCCCCAATTTTTGCCAGCATGGCGTTTACCGACTCCGCAAGCGCCGCTATTTCGCGCGAGCCGCGCACCGGTACGCCCACGGGCGCCCCACCTTCGAGCGAAAGATTACGAACACTTTTTGACAATGCGGAAAGGGGTGAGAGTATTTGCCGGTTCAGCAGGGCCATCGTCACGGCAATGAATGTCCCCGCTACGGCGGTAAACAGTATAAGGAAATAGTCAATAGTAAGTTTCCCTTGGTTAGTTATGGACTTGGGCGCTTCGGTGCGGAATATGAACGCCGGTTTTCCGTAAACATCGTTGAGAACTCCATAAGCCCCTAAATATCCAGCCGCGGTGGGGACGACGGGAAACGGCTCGCCATTGGCCGACTTCAACCGCGCTTGCAAAAAGTCCGGGGGAAGCGCTTTGTCAAAATACCACCGCACCGCCACCGGCATTTTGATCATGTGCTCCATCCGGTAGATCGCAATGTCGTTCAGGTACCTTCCCCACAAGAACGTGCCATTTACCGGGCCAATCCCGTTGTTCTTGAGTATAGGCCGCGCGGCAATGACCAACGCTCCATCCGGCATGGACACAATGCCCGCTATCCCTTGATTGCTGAAATCATTCAGCCGGTTAATCGGACTACCCGAACGGGCCATCTCCGCAAGGAGTGAGGGGGGGACGGTCACCTCTCGCTGAGCATCCAAGTCGTATCCGCCCGCATACAAGGTTTTGCCGTGACGGTCGAGGACAACGATAAAGTTCAGGTCCAGGGCCACAAATGTTTCCGGCAAAAAATTAGCGGAAACGTACCGCTTATTCCCGGTCGCGGAGAACCGGTAGGTATCATCCCAGGTGGACCAGTCGTTGAGCGACCGTTTCATCACCAGCATTTCATTGTGCATGTGGCTGATGGCCTGCTCCAAATGGTGTTGCACATCTCGCCGCTCTATCATCTCAAAGGCTGGCTGAAGGAGGAAACGGGATGTCGCCGATAAAAACAGCAAAAGGCCGACGAAAATAGCGGCGAGAATAAGAAGTACCCTTGACTTGACGGACATTGTTGTGGCCCTTCTTGAGATTGAAACATTATACCCCCGCCACCAGGCAAAAACCCCCAAGATTTTCAATGTGCCCGCCCCGATTGCGCTATAATTGATTACCCGAATTTATGAAGGAATGGGATTGATGGACGACGCGAAAGGTAAAGATACGGATCCGACCACCTCCATCTCCGGCGATCTGGGGAGGCTTCTGGAAGAGCGTGAGCGGCTGGAGCAGATACTCCAGAAGAAATTCCAAAAGGTCATCACCGTGGTGTTCACCGATCTCAAGGGATCCACCAGCCTTGCCGACGAGCAGGGAAACCTGGCCGCCCGGCTTTTGATAAAACAGCACAACGACATCGTGTTCCCGGTCATCGAGCGCAATAGCGGCGTGCTGGTGAAAACGATGGGGGACGGCACCTTGTCATGGTTCGCCAAAGCGCATGACGCCGTGCGCGCCGGAATGCAAATACAGGCGGAGGTGGCCGAATACAACCGCACCAAGTCCCCGAAGATACCGATCCAGATACGCATCGGCATGCACACCGGCGAAGGGCTGGTGGAAAAGAACGATATTTTCGGGGACGTGGTGAACGTGGCGTCGCGCTTCGAATCGCAGGCCAATCCCGGCGAGGTGTACCTTTCGGAAGAGACGTACAACGCCATCGAGGACAAAGGCGAATTCCATGTTCGCTACTTGAAAAACGCCGCGCTGAAAGGCAAAAAAGAGGAATTCAGGATCTTCAAGGCGTTCTGGGATCCCGCGGAAATAGAGTCGGACAAAGCCTCCATGAAGTCCTATACGGTGGAAGAAGCGAGCACCAGCGCCATCCTCACCTCTTCCGGCTCGCACAAGTTCGCGAAAACGTCCACCCAGATAGCGGCGGAAACCGTACGCCCCACCCCCACCATCGTGATGGAAGGGGTGGACAGGCGGAAAAAGGTCATCCCGCTCACCAAGGACGTTATGGGTATCGGGCGCGCGCCCGATTCGGACATCGTGCTGGAAGAAACATACTGTTCGCGCCATCACGCGCAAATAACGCTGGAAGACGGCCAATACTACCTTGAAGACCTTGAAAGCAAGATCGGCGTATCGGTGAATGGCGAACGCATTTCCCGCCACAAATTGAAATCCGGCGACGAGATACTATTGGGCGAGATACGGCTGACCTTCGTGGAACCGCACGAGTCCGCCAAAAGCGAGCCGGTGTTCGGCGACGCGGAAGCCACGGTGGTGATGGGCATCATGCGCTCCTTCAAGCTGGTCGTCAGACAACCAACCGGCGAACTGACGGAATACCCCATTGCCTCAGACGAGAAAATACTGGGAAGGCTGGACACGGCGGACGTCACGCTCAACGACAACGTAGTCTCGCGCAAGCACGCGCGGGTGTGGGCCGAGGGGGGCAAGGCGTTCATCGAAGACCTTGGCTCCCACAACGGCACTCTGGTGGATGGCACGCTCATTCCGAAGGGGGAAGCGGCGGAACTGAAAGAAAATTGCACCATCCAGATCGGGACGTTCCGCATGACCGTTTTGAACGCGCTGGACAAGGCAAGCCCTTCCCTATTCACCCCGCCCGAATCGAAAACCATCGCAGACAAGGTAAAAGGGTTCTGGGACAAGGGGAAAAAGTAGTCCGCTCCTTGCTGGACAATATCGGCATCGTGCTCGACCGCACCCGGCACGCGGCGAACATCGGCGCGGTCTGCCGCGTGATGAAAAACCTGGGCTTCAACCGTTTGCACCTTGTCAATCCCTCTGAATTCGGGCATCTGGCCGCCGTGCGCATGATGCAGGGCGCGGAAGACATTATGGAATCCGCCGAACCGCACGGCGCCGCGGAAGAAGCGATTGCGGAATACCATGTGGCGTTCGCCACCTCCCACCGGATGAAACAAGATGAGGCTTTGGACATCGAGACCGCCGCGCGGAAGATTGCCGCGTTGGCCCGGAAAAACAGAGTTGCGGTACTGTTCGGTTCGGAAAAATTCGGCCTTGCCCGCGAAGATGCCGACCGGTGCCAATACGTCATCCGGCTCCCGGTGGAGCCGGGATTTCCCTCGGCAAACCTGGCGCAAGCGGTGACGATGGTTTGCCTGGAAATCCGGCTGGCCGCCACGCGACGTAAAGCCGGGGCGGCGAGGACGCCCAAAGTAAGTCTTACGCTGGCGCAACGGAAGAGGTTTCAGGATGACCTGTTCGGACTGTTCGCCCAAATCGGGATGAAGGAACCGGCGGTGAAAAAGAAGATAAAGTCCGTGTTCGACCGCGCGAACATGACGGAACGGGAAATGAACCTTTTTTTCGGTTTGTTCAAGAAAATGCGACGCGCCCTCGCGGACAAACGGTGAAATTTGTCCTATCGCCCCCCACAACTATTGTATGATTGTCCTTTCCGTGTCCGGGGTGTAGCGCAGCTGGCTAGCGCACCTGCTTTGGGAGCAGGGGGTCGCCAGTTCGAATCTGGCCACCCCGACCATTTATCCCCTTTCCCCGAATTATTCACCATTGGCCTAAAATTCGTGGATAATACACTAAGGAGGAGACAACACAACGGGATAACGCCAACAGCGGACTCCTATACCACTCTCCCCGGATAGGGGTTCCGAAGCATCAAGGAGGATCCCATGTCAGCTAAAAAAACCAACAAGGTACTTGAATACCTGCAATCCCTCCATACCGCCGAGATTGGGGCGATGGGCATCTACATGGATCAACACGTTCGCTGTTCCAACGTCGGCCTTTCCAAATTGGCCGCAATGCTCAAAGATGACGCGGCGGAGGAAATGCATCACGCGGAAGAAGTGGCGGAACGGATCCTTTTCCTTGGCGGCTCGCTCCAATACGGGAAACACGATATCCCCAAGACGGGGCCGCTTGATCTGCCGGAAATGCTGAAACTCGACGTTGAAGTGGAAAAATACGCCATCATGCAACTCAACGGCGGGATACGGATATGCGCCGATGAGGCCGACAACGGCACTCGCCTTCTCCTTGAACACATTCTCAAGGAAGAGGAAGCGCATTTGAAAGACTATGAGACGATGCTCAACCATGTGGGAAAATATGGAGATACTTACATAGTCCAACACCTGTTATAAGCTACCGTGGCCATTTGTCCCCCTATTTCCGGGGGGCAATTCCACGGGGATTTGCGGTATCATGGCGGGACTTACTTTATTTGCCAATACGTTCGGGGAGGAGCAATGGCGGAGAAAAAGGGCAATTCAAACATAATCCTTGTGGCGGACATCAGCCCCACCGTGCGGCGGCTCATGCGCGGCTATTTAAAGGACGATTACGAGGTCTGCGAAGCGGAAAGCGGCAAGGAAGTGCTGTCGGTCTTGGCGGAGCGCCATGCCTGCGACTCGCACTGCGTAAAGGACGCGAAGGCCGGCGGCAACGCATCGCTGATGCCGGTCCTCAACGATTCCTGCGGCGCGAAAAACATCCTCGCCATCGTCATGGGGGGAGAACTGCCGGACGGGAGCGCCTTCGACCTGACCGCGAAGATCCGTAAGAAATACCACCCGAAATGCCTACCGGTGATCATCAGCACCTCGCACAACGACCGCGAGACGATCATCGAAGCGCTGGATAAAGGGGCAAACGACATCATAGTTAAACCGTTCCCCCGCGAACTCATCCTCTCGAAACTCCGCAAGCTGGAGCACGAGATACCGCTTCAGGACCTTCAACTCAGCGAACCGGTGGCGAAGATTCCGTTCTTCGCCGGGGTGCCGGTGGCGCAGGTGGCGTACATCCTGAACACCTGCTCACAAACGCTGGACAAGGAGAAAGGCGACATCATCTGCGAGCAAGACGACACCAACCTCGACCTGTTCATACTGGTGGAAGGAAAATGCAGTGTGGTGTTCAATAAACGGAAAGTGGCCGACATCACGCCGATAGACACCATCGGCGAAATGGGGTTCGTGGCGAACACCAAACGCTCGGCAACGGTGATTGCGGCGGCCCCGTCGAAAGTCATCGTCATCAACAAAAAGAAGTTCGAGGAGTACCTCAACGAGGAGCGGGCGATATCCGAAATGATACTCAAGAACATCGTGCTGTCGCTCAACGATCGGATTCGGAAATCGAACGCGCTTATCAACCGGTTAAAGGTGGTCGCCGAAGAGTACCTGGGAGAGTGAGGAAACGCGCTTAGACCACTATTCCGCTTCCGGCATTACCTCGATGAGGGACTGCACGGTGGCCAACAGGTTGGACTGGTCGAAACTCCCCTTGATGATGTAGGCGTTCGCCCCGGCCTGCATGCCGCGGCGCTTGTCTTCCTCTTTGTCGCGCGAACTGACGATGATCACGGGGGTGTGCCGGTAGAGTTGCTCTTTCCTCAGTTTTTCGGTGAGCGTGAAGCCGTCCATGCGCGGCATTTCCACGTCCGTCACCACGAGGTCGTATTTGAACCCTTGCGCCTTCTCGTAACCGTTCAGGCCGTCGGTCGCCACGTCCACCTGGTAACCGTAAGACTCCAGGATGCTCCGCTCGATCTCCCGCGTGTTCACCGAGTCGTCCACCACCAGGATATGGATGGGACGTTCATGGACACGCTCTTCCTTCACCCGCGACGGTGCGGATATCTCGCGCGCCATGCCGAACGCCTTTGAGACGTTCAACACTATGACGATGTCGTTTTTCCCGGTGATGGAAACGCCGGATATGAGGCCGGAACTGCGAAGGTGGCGCGGCAACGGCTTGATCTCCATGTCTTCCTCGCTGATGAGCGAATCCACCACCAACCCCAGTTCCTCATTCCCCATCTGGAGCATGGCCAGTTGGACGCTGTCATTGCTCCGGTATTCCTTCGGGGGAAGCCCCAGAAGGCCCCGCAGGTCCACAACGGGTATGAGCCGCTCCCGCAGGCGCACCGCCTTTTTGTCCACCACGTCTATCATGTCGCCGTGCTTGATCTTCAGCACTTCGGTGATGGAGCTGACCATGATGCCCACGATAACGTCCGAAACCGAAACCAGGAACATCCGCATGATGGCCAGTGTCAGCGGAAGCCGGATACGGAAGGCGGTCCCCTTCCCCGCCTCAGTTTTCACCTGGATGGAGCCTTTGAGCTGTTCAACGATATTTTCCTTCACCACGTCCATGCCCACCCCGCGCCCGGATATGTCGGTGATGAACGCGCTTGTGGAAAAGCCGGGCCGGAATATCAGATTCAGCAACTGCTGTTCGGTCATCCGCTCAAGTTCTTCCTCGGTGTGAAGCCGTTTTTGGATCGCCTTTTCCTTCACTTTGTCCAGCGGAATCCCCCCGCCATCGTCCGCAACCTCGATGAAAGCGCTTCCCCCCTCGTATCCAGCCGTGATCCGTATGGCTCCGGTCTCCGGTTTGCCCGTCGATATACGCTCTTCCGGAATTTCGATACCGTGATCAACGCTGTTGCGCACCATGTGCAATAGCGCGTCGCCGATCTTTTCAATTATTTTTTTGTCCATTTCCGTGTCCGCGCCGGAAACGCCGAGTTCGGCCTTTTTTCCGCAGGAGGCCGCGATGTCGCGCACATAGCGGGGAAATGAGTCCAGCGTGGTGGAGAGCGGGAGCATTCTCATGCGCGACACTTTTTCCAATAGTTCGTCCATTAAAAGACTATGGTAGATAAGGTCGTTCTTATAGTTCATGTGGAACTGTTTCACCTGCAGGAAAATATGTTGGGCCATTTCCAGCCCTTCCGGGCCGGAAGCGGCCCCCTCCGCCTCCGCCAGCGCATCCATGTGGCGGCCAGACTCCTTCCGTAGGTTCTCCACGAAAGCGAGGTGTTGCTTAAGGCGGCTTTGGTTTGAAACCATTTCACCCATGATCTTAATGGCGTCGTCCAGTTTTTCGGTATCAACGCGCACGGTCTCGATATTCCGCAAGACCGGCGATTTTACGGCGGGAGCGCCAACTGTCGGGAGCGGGGCCGAAGGCGGTTCCGGCTCGGATGATACCGGGGGCGCCGGGACCTCCGCGGTTTCCGGTTCCTTGTCCGGCATTAGGTTCCCTTTCGAGGCCATTTCCAGGATCCGGACGATCTCGCTGATGTCACCAATGTTTTCCCCGCCGCTTTTTATCACCTCGATCATCCCCGCGATCACATCGAGTCCCTGGAAAATCGCGTCGTAAAAAGCCCGCGAAGTCTTGATCTTCCCGTTCTTGAGCGCTTCCAACGCATCTTCCAGCTTGTGGGACACTTCCCCTATCTGGTTCAGCCCCAGCATCCGCGCCGACCCCTTGATGGTGTGGGCGGCGCGGAAAATATCGTTGAGCGTTTCCTGTTCCACGGCGCCTTTTTCCATGGCCAAAAATCCGTCGCTGATCTTTTTCAGGTGCTCGCGCGCCTCGGCGGCATAACTGGCGATGTATTTCGTTTTGTCGATCTTCATGCCGAATGGACCGCCTTTCCGGCCATCCGGCGCAACTTGTCCATATTGTGCCTGCATAAATGGATCAACTGGTCGACCGGGAACGAAAGCGGGAAATACGTCAGGCCGTGGTCTTCCATGCCATGCTTTTCCAGAAGGCGCACCGCGACCCCATATTCTCCGTAAGCGCCCGAGTGATCCCCTTGGGCGAAGTAAATGTCGGCAAGGTAAAAGTGGGCGAGCCAGCAGGAAGAGCGGATGTACAGCGCCCCTTTGAATTTGGCGAGCGCCTCGTCCATTTTGTCTTCCACTTTGGCGATGATGCCGAGGAGCAGGTAGCCTTCCAGGTTCCATTCGTCCAACGCCATGATGCGCCGGCACATTTCCCGCGCCGCGTCCAATTCCTGCCGGTTGATGAGCACGCTCGCCTTAAGGGAATACGCTTTTATGAACGCGGGGTCTTTTTCCAACAGCGCATCCACTTTTTCGATCACCGGTGCGTACTCCTTGCGCATGGCGCATGCAAGCGCCTCGTCAAACAGCTCGCGCACATCCTGCCGCGCGCGCTTTTCGACGTACTTGGCCGAAGGCTGAACCGCCGCCACCGGCGTGGGGATGGCGCTTTTCACACGCGGCGCGAAAGGCGGAGTTGAAATGGGCGGTATCGTCTTGGACGCCGGATGGTATTTCCGGCGGTCATCGAACTCCATTTCCACTTTCTTCTTGTACACGAAGACGTCGCCATACTCTTTCAGGAACAGGATGCCGATGTTGTGGAAGTAAGTCTCCGCGGAGCTTAAAAACAGGAATCCTTCGGGGTTCAGTATTTCCGAGAGACGCTGGAAAATGAGTTTTTGCACTTCCCCCGCAAAATAGATCGAAACATTCCGGTAAAAGATGATGTCGATGTTTTTCAGGAAATCGGGATACGGATGAGTGAGCAGGTTGAATACCTGGAACTCCACCCCTTCCTTGAGGTAAGGGACCAGTTCAAAACGCTTATCCTTGGCGTGAACCACATATTTTTTCAACAGGGCATCGTCGCTCCTGAACGACTTGTTGCCGAAAATCCCCTCTTGGGCCATTCTGATGGCGTTGCGGTCGATATCCACCCCGATGATGGAGACGCGGTTGCGGATACCCATGCCGTACTTTTCAGTGAGCGCGAGGAGAATGGAGTACGCCTCTTCGCCGGTGGAGCATCCGGCGCTGAGAATCCGCACCTTTTCGCTCCCGCGCTTGCGGTCGAGCATTTCCGGCATCACCGTATCCACCAAGAGCTTGAAATGCCGCGGTTCCCTGAGGAAATATGTCTCATTGATGGTGATGAGTTCAATGAGCCTGTCCATTTCCTCCTGATCGTTGCGGAGCATTTGGAGGTATATTTCGTTCGAGGCGGCCTTCAGGTCGCTCATCCGTTTCTGGAGCGACACTTCAAGCGTATAGGAGGAATCGTTCCGAAACGTAAAGCCGCACCGATCCTTGATGAGCGATTTGAAGGCTTCGAGCGTCAATTCCATTTTATCCTTACCGTTAATTGGGGGTCGCCAAATGCCGCAATGCCCCGCCAATATCCCCCAGTGGCAACACACGGTCCACGCAACCGCTATTGATCGCCACGTTTGGCATTCCGAAAACCGAGGAAGTGGCCTCGTCCTGCGCGATGGTCATCCCGCCGCGTTCGTGTATCCTGCGCAAACCCTCCACGCCGTCGTCTCCCATCCCCGTCAGTATCACCCCGGCGCATCCGGCGCCATACGCATCCCCCGCGGATTGCAGAAGGCGGTTGCATGAAGGATGGAAAATATCTTCGCGCGCCCGCTCCACAAGGGAAACCCTGCGCGTTGGGGAAACGGCGAGATGGAATCCGGCCGGGGCGAAATAGGCCGTATTGGCCCGCAACATTTCGCCCGTTTGCGCCAGCTTCACGTTTAACGAAGAGACGCCATCGAGCCACTCCACCAGCCCCGCGATAAACCCGTCGTCCATGTGCTGGGCCACCAGTATCGGCACCGGAAATCCGCCGTCGAGGTCGGAGAAGATTTGTGAAAGCGCTTTCGGTCCCCCGGTGGAACTGGCGATGGCAACCGCCCGCACCTGTTTTTCGGCAACCGGAACAGGCGCTACCGGCGGAGCTGGCGGAGCTAATGGGGCCAATACCGCCGCCACGCCCCTGTCCTTTTTCAATTGAAGGTGCCGGATGACCTTTACCTTTGCCAACAGTTTCACTTTGGCGATGAAATCCGCACCCTGCCCCATCGTCAAAAACGATTTTTGTTGCACGTCCAAGGCCCCCTTGGAAAGCGCGGCGAACGCCACCTTCGAATGGTCCAGATCCGTGACCACCATGATCGGCCTTGGGTTATTCGCCATGATACGCTCGATGGCTTCCAGACCGTTCATCACCGGCATATTGATGTCCATGGTGATGATATCCGGTTGAAGGGTTTTGGCGCGTTCAACCGCTTCCAGACCGTTGCTGGCGGTTCCCACCACCCGCAGGTCGTGGTCGGAGGAGAAAATATCCTTCAACAGGTCTTGCACCGTGGCGCTGTCGTCGACTATAAGCACTTTTACTTCCGCCATTCTTATCACATTAGATGCCCCGCACCGCAAAAATCAAGTAGCACGGTAGCTTTTCTCCCGCAACGCCCTGTTTATTTACCTTTTAGGCACTACCATGACCGTTCGTGGAAATTTTGAAGACCTCTAACCGGTCCTTCAGGTCGTCCGACATGCTCTTGAGATTGATGGTTGCCGTCGAAGTCTGCTTGATGGACGCGGACGACTGGTGCAATCCCTGGTCAATCTCGGTAAGGGCGGTAAGCACCTGGCTGGAAGCGGTTTTTTGCTGTTGGGTGGAAAGCGATATTTGCATGGCCGATTCCGAAGCGGTTTTCGCCCCATCCACGATACGCATGAGTTCGTCCAAGGTGCCGGAGGCCGCTTGGGACCCGTCGTTGATGGCTTTCGACCCTTTTTCCGAAGCGATGACGAGCCGGTTGATGGCTTTTTGTATCTCCTCAATCTTGCTTTCGATCTCTCCGGTGGACTCCATCACGTTGTCCGCCAGCCGCCGAATTTCAACCGCCACCACGCTAAAGCGCTTGCCCGCCTCGCCGGAACTGGACGCTTCGATGGCCGCGTTGAAGGCTATCATCTTCGTTTGGTCGGCGATGTCGTTGATGATGCCCATGATCTTGCCAATCTCTTTCGATTTCCGGTCGAGGTCCAATATTTCGTTTATGTTCTTGTTGTTGTCGGCGGTGATCTCGTCCATCTTTTCCTTGAGCCGGTTGAGCGCCACGACCCCCCGTTCGGATTCGCTTAGAGTGTTCTTGGAGGTGGAGGCCACGGCGTTTGCGTTATCCGCTATCTGCGACGAGGAAACGGAAAGCTCCTCCATCGTAGCCGTGATCTCGGTGAGCGACGCGGATTGCTGGGCCGTGATTGCCGCCTGCTCTTCCACCGAGGCGGCGATGTCGTTGGCCGAACCGTTCACTTTGTCCGTCATTCCCGATGCGTTGGCTATCACCCGTTCCAGGGATTCGATGTGGTGGTTGAACCGCTCCGCCAGGTCGCCGATCTCGTTCCTCGCGTTCACATTCACGCGGTAGCCCAGGTCGAGCGAGGAGGTGAACTCGCTGACCTGCCCCACGATGTCGAGTATCGGCCGGGAAATGCGGTTGCCCGCGATGACGGCGATGACCAAGGCCACCCCCATGGCGATAACGAATACGCCAAGCAGTTGCTTTACGACCATCATGCCCACGCCATCGAGCGCCTTGGCGGAGAAGATCGCATGCACGTCGCCGCCGTTCTTTACCTGCAGATCGCGGTGAATGAGCAAGGCCATCTTGCGTTCTTCAACATGGGTATTGTTGCCGGTGAAGCCTTCCATCATCTTGATAATGTCGGCATGGTCATCCACCGAGAACACGGGGTTAACGTATGTATACTCGATTTTCGCGGGGGGTATTTCTTCGGAATAATCGGTCTTTGGCGAACCCGCGCTCATCCCCTCCATTTTGAGGAACAGCAGGTCGGGGTTCGTCTTGTACAGGTCCAGGGCGGCGGTATTTTGCAGATTCATCAAATTGCCGCCATTCACGTTGCGGGTGGCGAGGGTGGTGATGGGCGCAAGCGATATTTCGCTTTTCTCGATAATGTGCGCCCGACGCGCGCTCACCTCGTTGAAATACTGGATCAACCCCGTGGCCGCCAACGCGAACAGCGTCACGCCGACGATCGCCACCATTATTTCCATCCGAACACTGTTCAATCTCACGATTCCCCCCGTGGCTTTAAGCATTGCGGGCGGCGAATGACCGCCGCCCACGCGCCCATCAAATTACTTGGATATCTTGCCGCATTGGCCGTCCACGCAGAACGCCGCGTAACCGGTATGACAGGTTTTGCAGGTCTCGATAGCCAACGGGCCGCTGGCGGCGGAAATGTCCTTGCCGTCCTCGGTAAATATCCCGTACTGGGCCTTGCCCCCTTTATGCGAGGTGACGAACAACACCTTCATATCCTGCAAGTGGAGGATGAGGTTCGAACCGTCCTTGAATTTCCCTTTGCGCGCCTCATATCCGGCTTTGGATGCCGGGTTTACCAGAACCGCAACCTTGCCCGGTCCGCCCTGCCGCACCGCGCAATAGGTCGCAACCGTTTCCTGGTAGATCGGAGGCAGGGTGCTCACGTTCGCTTCGCACCCCGGCAGTGCGCCAATTTTGGTGAGCGTGGTGGAAAGGCTGTCCCACTTTTTCCAATCCGCGGGGAACTGCCCCTCCGAGGCGGCAATCGCCCCTCCGGCAAAAATGCCGACCGCCATCAAAGATGTCACCGCCAATGTTAGAATCCGGTTCACCATAGTTCTCTCCTTTTTCCATATATTGCCGTTCGGCCTTGGCGCCACAAGACCCCTTCCCAACCAACTAAAAAAAGCATTCAGTTGCCCACCAGCGCTCCCCCTCCCCGCAAGGCGCGGTAGATCGGAATTTTATAAATGTCCGCGATGAAAACCATCCCGTTATTCAACAGCGCCGCTCCCCAAAAACCGGTGGCATGCGCATGTTTCCGGACCACCGGCGGCAGGGGCCGGATGTTTTCCACGGGCACATCCACAATATCTTCCGGCGTTTCCACCACGATGCCGATGCGCTTCCCGCTCACACCGCTTTGGCCGTCCCCCGGCAAAGGCTTCACAAATACCACCTTTGGCGTTGAACAATTGTATGACTCTTCGCCCATGCCGAACAACTCGTTGATAGTCACAAGGCAACTCTCATGTACATCCACCCTGCCGAAGTCGGTCATTCCTTCCATCTGGTCGGTATCGAACCCTATCGCCGTGCCGTCCATCCGGAACACCAAAAGCCGAATGCTTTTAATTGGCCGTTTTAACTCCAGTACCGCCGTGGATTCCATGCGTCACTCCGCCGCCAGCCGCTCGAACATCTTTCCCACATCCAGCATGGTGACCGATTTGCCTCCATGTTCCGTTTCACCGCTCACATAGTGTTTGATTCGCTCGTCCAGCGTGGAAAGCGAGGGCTGGATGGCCCTCACCGGCACATCCACCACGTCTTCCACGGAGCCGACCACCAGGCCGGATCGCACGCCGTTCTTCTCCGCGATGATCACCTGTTTCTTTGCGGTCTCCTTCCCCTGAGGCAGTCCCAAAAACCGGGCCAGATCAATGACCGACTCCACGTCGCCACGCACGTTGATAACGCCGAGAAGGTACTCGGGGCAACCGGGGATGCGCGTTATCTTGCCCGGTTCCAGCACCTCTTTTGCGTCGG
Source organism: Nitrospinota bacterium (assembly GCA_016212275.1). GTDB lineage: Bacteria > Nitrospinota_A > UBA7883 > JACRGQ01 > JACRGQ01 > JACRGR01. The sequence continues at coordinate 37,163 of JACRGR010000074.1, forward strand.
AGCCGGGGATGGCGTACACACCGCCCCCAATCGTGAAAACGATGATTTGAGTCTTTTCTTCCTCAACGTCGACGATCTGCGCGTCGTCCGCGCGTTGGCTTATCTGCGCCAGCACTTCATCGCTTTTCGATTCTACCGGGACATCCATTTCACCCTCTGCAAAACCCTTGATCCCGAAGGCGTCAACATTCGGGACTAACCACTACTTTCGCGGCATTTTCCTTTATTTTTTGTGCCATATCAAGCGGTAAATGCCCGATAACAGACGCATCTGGGGCTTATTGGGAAAAGGCCGGGAAAGAGGGCTAATTGAGAGTGCCAGTGATCGTCTTGGTGGCGGTTGAAGAGGTGGTCACAGAGGGATTCGCCTTATAGGTCACGCTGACGGTTATGGTACATGCCCGCGCGGTATTGTTGACGGAATCATCATCGGAAAGAGTAAATGCCAGTTCCACCGGGGTATATGCCCCGTTAACCGGAAGCGACGGAGATTGGGGAAATTGATACTTCACGGTGTTGCCGGACTGGAAACCTATGCTTCCGGCGGTTCTTGTAAGTGTGCCGACGTTGGCGCTAACGGTTATTTCACCACCATAGGTTGCGTCGAACGGGTACAGCTGGTTCAAATTGGAATCTCCCACCAACACCTTAAAATCTTTTGTTCCGCCGTTGGCTATATTGCCCACTTGGGCGTTGAATCCGATATTCGATGGCACCCCGGTGGTATACAGCAACTTTAATGGTTTAAAAGGGACTGTCTCAATAACTGTGTAAGTGACCTTAAAATAAACTTTATGTTTAAGGAGGTGCTTACATGGACGGAACAAAGAACAAGGGTGGCCATCTAAAGGGATCGGATGTTCAAGCCCGCATTAAAGAACTGATGCA
>JACRGR010000073.1 GCA_016212275.1 Nitrospinota bacterium
AAATATTGGGGCCGTAGTTTCCGAAATCCTTTGAAGAAGAACCTGCGGAAATCTTGATGAAGTCCTGCCGGTGCCATTCTTTTTGATCGCCCGGCACAAAAGTTATCAGATCGAACCCTCCCTCCGGGGAACTGTCCTCAAACTGTTTCATGGAATCGGTGAACCGTTTGAACTCTTCGTCCGTCATGGAATTGATATTGCTGGTTTCAGAAAGTCCTGATGATTCCGTAACATATTTTATATATTGCTCAGTTGGATTGCCTTTGGGAGGTGCATAGTTTTGCAACGTCTCCCGGATACTCATATTTCGGTACATCCCATGCCGCAACAGGGTTTGCATCGCCTTATCACCAATCTCACAATCCGGAAAGATTGCCCGGCCCTCGGTGTCTTCACCGATGGCGCCTAACGACTTTATATAAGGCGTAAAACCGGCATTGCCTGGGTTATTGTTGCGGAAAGCCGACATTCCTCCAACCCGGATCCTTTCGGTGCCATCCAAATTCAGATACCGGACGGCAAGCTGTCCGCCTATTTTTACCGGCTCCGCCATGAAATATTTTGCTGGCTGTGCAAAGTAGGATTTACTCATGATTCCTCCGTGATGAAAATGATCTCACTTTAAGGCCAGTTTTGTTTTGCAGGTTTTATGGCATCCAGGGTTTTCAGGGAAATCAGAATATCGGCATGATGGTAGCCGGTGTTCCGATGAAATAAAGTTCCGGTGACGCTAACCTTCTTATCCAGAAGCCATCTTTTCGTTTTATACAGGGCATGTTCATGCATAACAAGCTGAACTTTATTTACGCCTGATTCCGCATATTCCGATGGATATTCTTTCTCGTTGCTGTAAACGCATACCGGCCTATCCAGATACAAAAACCAGTACTCGATTGGCTCATCCCCATCATCCAAACTTTCATAGTGAGGGGGGCCGGGAAATGTTTCTTCACTCATTGTTCCGGTAAGCGTCACCACTTCCGGGGCGTACCGGAGACATTTTTGCTCCTTGGCCAAAGCAGGGGAACCGAACAATTGACACAGCAAAAGGATGTTCACAAAAAGAAAACCGAGGCGCCACAATGCGGGAGAAATCTTGCGTCCATCCCTCCCAATATCAATTTTCTTATTCATGGCAAGATAGAATATACCGAAAGAAAAACGAAATGTCAAGCGGTTTCTTTTCCGGTTCTTGGTGCGCGGAACCCGCCCGATACTCCCTTTTCAATCCCGCTTCCAACCAGCGGAAATGGTAGGATGATTCCCATGCCGCAAAAACTGTTCACCGTCTGCATCGTGGGAAGGCCCAACGTGGGCAAATCCACCCTGTTCAACAAGCTCACCGGCTCCCGCCGCGCCATCGTGGACGACATGCCCGGCGTCACCCGCGACCGGCTGTTCGGCAAGGCGGACCTCAACGGCATCCCGGCGCTCATCATAGACACCGGCGGCATCGAGATGGCGCTGGACGACACGATAAGCGCCCAGGTGCGCCAGCAGGCGATGGTGGCGGTGGAAGAGGCGGATGCCATACTCTTCGTGGTGGACGGCCTGACGGGGCCGACCCCGGTGGACCTGCAAATAGTCCAAACATTGCGGCACAGCGCGAAACCGATCGTGGTGGCGGTGAACAAGCTGGACACACCGAAAAAAGAAAACCTGATGGCGGAGTTTTACGAACTCGGTTTCGACAAGACCGTCGCCGTATCCGCCGAGCACTCCATCGGGTTGTGGGAACTGGCCGACGCGCTGACGCACGGCGTCGCCGCGCCGCCGCCGGAACCGGAAGAACCCGTGGCGGGCAGGCCGTTCACCGTGGCGGTGGTGGGCAGGCCGAACGTGGGAAAATCGTCGCTCATCAACCGCATCATCGGCGAGAAGCGGCTGATGGTCTCGGACATCGCGGGCACCACGCGCGACTCGATAGACACGGCGGTGAAATGGCATGGGCAGGAGTTCACGTTCATTGATACCGCCGGTATCCGGCGCAAAAACCGGGTATCGCTGAAGATCGAAAAGTTCTCCATTGTCATGGCGCTCAAAAGCATCGAACGGGCGGAATTGGCCCTGCTGGTGCTGGACGCGACACAAGGGATCACCGTGCAGGACGAACGGGTGGCCGGACTCATCAACGAGGAAATGCGCGCCTGCGTGATAGTGGTGAACAAATGGGACCTGCTGGAAAAGGACACGCTTTCCACCACGCGGTTCGAGCGCGACCTGGGGGAAAAGCTGAAGTTCATGGCGTGGGCGCCGGTGGTATTCGTTTCCGCCGAGACGGGACAACGGTTGCACAAGATATTCGAGGCCATCGCCCTCGTGCGCGACGAATACCGCAAGCATGTGGATACCGGCCCGCTCAACCGCAAGCTGGCGACATGGGTGGCCAAACAACCGCCCCCTATCGCGCGCGGGCATCGCGTGAAGTTCTATTATGTATCGCAGGCGAAAACCACGCCCCCCACCTTCACCTTCGTGGTGAGCAGGACCGGCTTGGTGGCCGAGCCGTATGAACGTTACCTCGTCAACCGCATCCGGGAGGAATACGGTTTCACCGGGGCACCCGTCCGGTGTGCGTACATTCCGCGGACCGGAAGGCACGAGATCGAAACACCGATGGAACGCCCCAAAAGGAGCTCCAAGCCGAAGGAGAAACAGAAGGAAAAAACACACGGCCCCAAAAAGGGGAAACGGGAACGCCGGAAGAGATAGAATATTAATCAGGGAATAGCGGCATGAACATACTGGTCATAAAAAACGTCGGCATCGAGGGGCCGGGAACGCTGGGCGCCTTTTTGAAGAAGAACGGATACGGCATCAAATATGTGGACTTTGAAAAGGGCCAAAAACTCCCCGCCACTCCCGAAGAATTCCCGCTCGTTCTGTTCATGGGCGGCCCGATGAACGTATATGAAGAGGAAAAATTTCCCTTCCTGGCGGACGAACTGAAATTCATCGAGCAATGCCTAAAGCGCCAAACAAAGATCATCGGCCTGTGCCTCGGCGGGCAAATGATAGCCCGCGCGCTGGGGGCGAAGGTGAAGAAGAACCATAAAAAGGAAATCGGCTGGTACGACCTGGATCTGACGGCGGAGGGGAAAAACGAGCCGCTGGTGAAGGGGCTTCCCGAATCCTTCAAAGTGTTCCAGTGGCACGGCGATACGTTCGACATCCCCTCCGGGGCCAAGCGCCTCGCCAGTTCCGAATTGTGCGCAAATCAGGCGTTCGTTTATGAAAACGCCCTGGCGCTCCAGTTCCACGCCGAGATAGACGGCGAAAAGGAAGTGAAGGAGTGGGCCGAATTGTACCTGAACGAGCTAAAGCAGGAACGCGGCGAAAAGGGAATGGAACTCATTCTGGCGGAAACCCGGCGGCAAATGCCGATATTAAGACCCCACGCGGAAACTTTTTACCAGAACATCCTCCACTGGATAACCGGGAAATAACCCGGCAAATTGTTCCCACCAACCGGGAAAGTTCATTCTTTTGACAGACCCCAATAGCTGTCAACCCGCCAACGGTTTGACAATCATCGGATGTTAATATTTTTAACATATTGTTTTTATTATCGTTTTATCAATTTACGTCATTTATCCCGCTTTGGCACGGATGTTGTTATATACATATGCAGGAGATGGAAAAATGACGAAAGAAAACATGAAACAGTTGCTGGACAGACCGCAGTATGACCTGAAAAAAATACTGTACGACGAAGCCCTGAAACTGGAAAAGGACAAGAAGGAAGCCCGGTTGCTGGCCGAAGAAGCGTACCTGGACCTGAAGCTCCATCTTGAACATTCGTACTAAAAAAAGCTCCCGCCCTCCCTCCCCCCAAACCTCCCTAAGACGGGAGCTTTTTATGCCGGGCGGATGTGAAAGATGGAGGATGGTGGTGACTGCGCCGCGGTGCTCATAATAACCGTTGAGTGCCGCCTGAAAAATGCCGATAAAGAACCAAAGTTTTTGAAAGGGAAACGGTCATGGCATACTACGGCAAAGAAAAACAGGGACGGAAAAGCGAACATACCGACCAGCCGAAAGAGATGACCCGCATCTACTTCGAAGAGAAGGCGTGCCGGTTCGGCACCCGGCGGTTCAGCGTATTGCTCCCGCGCAGGGCGTTTGCCGACCTGATATTGAACTACCCCCCCGCGGGCGCGGCTTAACCGGGCGCGGCCCGGAGCGCACGGCGGCAACGCCGGTCAATTCGGCCACGGATTAATACCACTTGGACATCATACATATAGTAAATTGCCAAAAAACAATTTCCTCCCCTTTTCAAGGGGAGGTGCGGGAGGGGTTTATAATACCTCCCCTTGGTCCCCTCCTTGCCAAGGAGGGGAGACTTTACGTTTGATGTCCAAATTGCATAACACGGGTGTTTTGCGGAATTTCTATCAGCGTGTATCCGTGTCCATCCGTGGTTCATTTCTTCCCGGATGGATAAAGGACGCACCAAGCCCGTTAAAGGCTTGGTGGAATCTATCGAATTCGGAATTAGTTGGAAGCGGGCAGAACGTGGACGTACTTGCGGTCGCGGCCCTGCTCCTTGAAGCTCACCACGCCGTCGCTTAACGCGAAGAGGGTGTGGTCGGTACCCATGCCCACATTCTGGCCGGCGTATATCTTCGTTCCGCGCTGGCGGACGATGATGTTTCCCGCGCGCACGGTGGAGCCGCCCGCGCATTTCACGCCGAGCCGCCTGCCGATACTGTCGCGTCCGTTGGTCGTGCTTCCTTGTCCTTTTTTATGTGCCATGGCTATTCCTCCGTCAGGCGTCCTTGATGGCGGTGATGCGCACCTTCGTCAGCGGCTGGCGGTGGCCGGTCCGCGTTTTCGAGTTTTTGCGCCGCCGGTGTTTTTGGATGAAAAGTTTCGGCCCCTTGGTATGGGCCACGATCTTGCCTTCCACCACCTTTTTCAGGCGGGGGGCGCCCACTTCAACCGAGCTTTCCGCGCCGGTCATGAGCACGTCGTTGAATACAACGGTCTCGCCCGCGCTCCCCGGGAGCAGTTCTATCTGTATCACATCGTTTTCCTGTACGCGGTATTGCTTTCCGCCCGTTTTAATCACGGCAAACATGGTTCCTCCGTTCGTTCGGTAAAGGGGGTATTTTGCATATTTTCGGGCCGCATGTCAAATGTTTTCCGCACTCGCGCAAAAAGGCGGTCAGTCTTGCGAGTCGGGGTGGCGGATGCAGTCGTCGAACCAGGCGCACTTTTCGTTGGTGCAGTCGTGGATCCTGCGGAAACAGTCGCTGTACCCTTCCGCGCACTGGATGGTGTGGATAAGGTCTTCCTTCTTCTCGAACTTTTCCACGGACTGGATGCCCAGCGCCTTGGCGAACTCGCGTAGCTCGTTCATTGTCATACGGCTATCCCCCTTATCAGCATAGCGCCCCTTCATCTTCATTATGCACTACCGGAGGCCGCTTTCAAAGCCGAGGCGTCACCCGGTAACGTCCACCCCGCGGGAGCCGCCAACGACCTCCCCGATGGCGTACGCCGCGTGGCCGCGCGCGTTGAAAAAGTCCAGCGCCGCTTTTTCTTCCGCCTTTTCCACCGCCAGCACCAGCCCTATGCCCATATTGAACGCGCGCTCCATCTCTTCTTGCGCCACGTCCGCGCTCTTTTGGATAAAGGCGAACACCGGGAGCACCGGCCATGTGCCGCGCCGTATCACCGCGCGCACCCCGTCCGGCACCACGCGCACGATGTTGTCCTTGAACCCGCCGCCGGTGATGTGCGCGATGGCGTGGACCTTCACCTTCTTTAAAAAGTCCAGCACCGCCGGGGCGTAATTGACGTGCGGCGCGAGCAATACCTCCTTCACCGTGCCGTCCAGCCCTTTCGGGCGGTCGTGTACCCCCAGTTTTTCGATCTCGAAGAACACCTTGCGCGCCAGCGTGTAGCCGTTCGTGTGCAGTCCGCTGGAGGCAAGCCCGATGAGCGCGTGCCCCGGCGCGAGGCTTTTGCCGTTGATGATCTCGTCCTTCTCCACCACGCCGGTCACGATGCCCGCCACGTCGTACTCGTTCTCGCGGTACATGCCGGGCAGTTCCGCCGTTTCGCCGCCGAGGATGGCGACCCCCGCCGCCCGGCAGGCCGAGGCCATCCCGCCCAGTATCTGCTCCATCTGCTCCGGGCTGAGGCGCGACATGGCGACGTAATCCAGGAACGTCAGCGGTTTGGCCCCCTGGCAAAGGATGTCGTCGCACCCGTGGTTCACGATGTCCATGCCGATGGTGGAGTGGTCGTTCGCCATCGTGGCGATCATCAGCTTGGTCCCCACGCCGTCTATGCTTTGCACCAGCACCGGCTGGCGGTATCCCTTCACGATCTCGGTGAGGTCGAACAGACCGCCAAACGCCCCCACGCCCCACAGCACCTGCTTGGTGTAGGTGGATTCCACATGCCCTTTTATTTTTTCCAGCGCCGCCGTTCCGGCGTCTATGTCCACCCCCGCCGAGGCGTAAGTCACTTTTTCCTTCTTCATTTCTCCGTCCCGTTTTCAGGCCATCCGTACTGCCCCACCAGCTTCACGAAATTGCAGGGGGTATTTTCCAATGTCCGCAGTCCCGTGGGGGTCTTTATCACCGTTTCCAGCACCTGCCCCGTTTCGCCCCCCACCGGTATCACCAGCTTGCCGCCGTCGGCCAGCTGGTCCACCAGCGGCTTCGGCACTTCCGGCCCGCCCGCCGAAACGATCACCGCGTCGTACGGCGCGTAATCCTTCCAGCCGATGGTGCCATCCCCCACTTTCAGCGCCACGTTGTGGATGCCGAGCGACTCAATCACCTTGCGCGACTTGAACAACAGGGGGGCGATCCGCTCTATGGAGTATACCCGCGCGGCCAGCAGGCTCAAAACGGCGGTCTGGTAGCCGGAGCCGGTGCCGATCTCCAGTATCTTTTCGGTCCCCTTCAATTCCAAGTGCTCGCACATCACGGCCACCATGTACGGCTGGCTGATGGTCTGCTTCTCCCCGATGGGGAGCGGATAATCGTCGTATGCCTTGAATCCCAGCGCCTCTTCCACGAACAGGTGGCGCGGCACCAGGCGCATCGCCTCTATCACGCGGGGGTCTTTTATCCCGCGCCGGATGAGCTGGGTATCCACCATCTCGTTGCGCGGTTTTTTGTGGAGGTCGTCGCCGGAGTAGCCGTTCAGTTTCACGCCGGGTATTTAAACGCATTTACCCCCACATTTCCATTTCAAAATGGACTGCCGGATGCGTTAAAGTCATTGTGTGGCAAAAGGTGTGGCGGTCTTTGTTAACCCCGTTTCGGGGTGCGGCGCGGGCGCGAAACTGCACGGCCGCTTGAAGGAGGCCATTGCCGCCGAGCGGCTATTGGCCGAAAACGTGGCATCGCTCCAATTCACCCCGCGCAAAGGGGAAGAGGAACAAGCGGCGGACGCGATAAAAAAAGCGGAAACCGTTTTCATCTGCGGGGGGGACGGCACCGTCCACCAGTTCGTGAACCTGATGATGAAAACCCAATTCGCCGGGCGGATGGCCGTTTTCCCCATCGGCACGGGAAACGATTTTTGCGCCAGCATTTCACCGGGCGGGAAGGATCCCATCGCGTTTTTACGGACAATCGTCCAAACCCCGCGCACCACATCAGTGGATGTTTTCGCGGTGAACGGGAGCGTCCACTTCGTCAACTACGCCAGTTGGGGGCTGGACGCGCGTATCCTTGCCGTGTACGAAAAGAACCTGCCGAAGTTCGAACGGATGATTTCCGGCCCTCTGCTTTCAAAAAAAACATTCTTCGCTTTCGTTGGCCTTGGCGAGCTTCTTGCCTACCACGCAAAAGTGCGTCTCGGCGGGGAGCGGTTCACCTGCATCATCGCCAGCAACCTCCGAAGCTATGCCGGGGGGAGCGTGATCAGCAAAACCTCGCGCACCGACGACGGCATGATCGAGGTAATGAAACTCAAGAGCAAGGGACAATTCTTGCGCCTTATCTTGAGCCGGTTCTTTTCCGGCCTCGGCCCCGAGAGCGAACCAATTTCCCCTCCGGTGACGTTCAACACCTGCCCCGGCGCGCCGGTGCAGGTGGACGGCGAGGATTACACGGAGTTTTTCAAGAACACTTCCGCTTATACAATATCCCGCGAAGGGGCATTGAAAGTATGCGCATGACCAGATTGAGAAAGAGCTTCATCCTCGTCCTGCTTTCGCTGGCGGTGTTCACCGCCGCGCGGATGGCGCTGTACGTCACCCAGCGGGAAAGTTTTTCGGCGCTTTCCGCCCTACAGGTATTTGGGGCATTCGTGGCGGGAGTCCGGTTCGACCTTTCCATCATGCTCACGTTCTTCGCGCTTCCGCTGGTGATGCTGAACCTGCCGGTGCGCGCCGCCGCCAGCAGTTGGTGGATGAACCTGTGGGGATGGCTGGCGTTTACGCTCCTGTTGGCCGCGCAATTCCTGCTGGCGGGGGACGTGGCCTACTTTGGCGAGGTGCGCCGCCACACCACCACGGAACTGATGGTCATGGGCAACGATTGGCATTTCCTGACCGACATGGCGCTCGGCCCCTATCTGGCGCAGACCGCCGCCCTTGCCCTATTTTCCACCGGCCTTTTGCATTTATGGTACCGCGCGCTCCACGCCGCCGAGCCTGAGCCGGCCCGGCGCACTTGGGGCAGGTTCCTTTTCCTTGCCGTGCTTTTGTTTATCGGGATACGCGGCTCGTTCGGCGATAAATCGCTGAACATCGTGGACGCATTCACGAGCGGCGACACGGCATACGGCAACCTCTCGCTCAACGGCGCGTTCACCGCGTACCACTCGTCGCGCGCCAGCAAAAGGGTGAACCACGCATTCCTGCCGCCGGAAGAGGCGCGCAAAACACTGGGCCTCGGCGCGGAGCCGTACCCGCTATTGAAATCGCTCGGTCACAAACAAAAGACCGGCTACAACATCGTGTTCGTCCTGATGGAAAGCTGGGGGTACAAATACGTTGATTCGTTCGCGCACAACAACTACGGCGTTACGCCGTTCTTCGACCAGCTGGCCGCGAAGGGAATAAAGTTCACGCATTTCTACGCCACCGGCCAGCGGAGCGTCATCGGCATACAGTCCACGCTTACCGGGGTGCCGCCGGTGCCGGGCATGCCCACCATCGGCAACGGACTGGAGGCGGCGAACGTCTCGCGCCTTGCCGCCATAGCGCAACACAACGGCTACGCCACCATTTTCGCGCAAAGCTCCAAACGCCGCTCGTTCCGCATGGACGCGGTGGCGAAGGCGCTGGGGTTCGCGGAATATTACGGCATGGAGGATATGCGGATCATCCTGGACTACCCGGACAAGCTGGCCGCCGGGTTCGGCTGGGATTTCGAATCCTACATGCTGTTAAAGGAACGGCTGGACAAAACAAAACAGCCGTTCTTCGCGTACCTTTTCACCGGCAGTACCCACACCCCCTACCCCCGGCCGGGCGCGCTGTGGGAAAAGCGCAAGCACGACCCGAACAATGAGAACGGCTTTTTGAACATGCTGTACTATTCCGACTGGAGCCTGGGCCAGTTCATGGAGCAGGCGAAAAGTCAGCCGTGGTTCGCCAACACGATATTCGTGTTCACCGCCGACCACGCGCAGGTGCATTACGCCGAAGGGGCGGACTTTTTGGATCTGTTCCACACCCCCCTGCTCATCTACGCGCCGGGGATATTCAAGGATCCGAAAACGGTGGAGACCATCGGCTCGCAACTCGACATCATGCCCACGCTGATGGATTTGCTTGGGTTCAATGACGAGTTCGCGGCGATGGGCGCGCCGCTTTTTTCCAAGCAGGGGCAGTACGCCTTCATCACCGAAGGGGACGTTATCGGCATCATCAACGACAAGGGATTTTTGAAGCACTCGCTGAAAAACCGGCTGGAGGCGAAATGCTACAACGGCCCTCCCCCGCCGGGGTATTTCGACGGGCTGGAAAAACGCCTGCTGGCCGAAGACCAGTTGACCTACGAACTGCTGAAGGCCAACCGCTGGGCACGGTAGGACGGGATGATCCCTGCCCTACCGAACCATTTGCACTTACGCTTTCCGCAGGGCTTCCAGCGACTGCTGGAACGGCGCGCGGGCGACCCCTTTTTCCGTGATGATCGCGGAAATGTATTCGTTCGGCGTCACATCGAACGCGGGGTTCAATATCTTCACCCCGGTGGGCGCCAACTGCTTGCCCCCCACATGCGAGACCTCGCGCGTGTTCCGCTCCTCGATGGGAATGTGGCCACCGTCCGGGATAGCGAAATCAATGGTGGAAAGCGGCGCGGCGACGTAGAACGGGATGCCGTGCGTCTTCGCCATCACCGCCACGGTGTAGGTGCCTATCTTGTTCGCCGTGTCGCCGTTTTGCGCGATGCGGTCCGCACCCACGATCACCTTCTGTATGAACCCCTTCTTCATGTAGTGGCCCGCCATGTTGTCGGTGATGAGGGTTACGTCTATCCCTTCCTTCATCATCTCCCACGCGGTCAGGCGCGCCCCCTGCAAAAAGGGGCGGGTCTCATCGGCGAACACCTTGATGTTTTTCCCCTGCAGGTGCGCCGCCTTGATGACCCCCAGCGCCGTGCCGAAATGCCCCGCCGTGGCCAGCGCCCCCGCGTTGCAGTGGGTGAGCACCGTGTCCCCCGCGGCGATAAGGCCCGCGCCGTTATTGCCCATCGTCTCGTTTATCGCCAGGTCTTCCTTCAGCACCGCATCGGCCTCGGCGCGCAACGCCTTTTTCAATTCGGGCACCGACGCGAAGTTCCCGTTGGCCGCCTTCTTCATCCGCTCCACCGCCCAAAACAGGTTCACGGCGGTGGGCCGCGTTCCCGCTATCACGTCGCACACTTCCTCGAACCGGCGCTTGAACTCCGCCATGTCCGCGGTGGCGATCTCCTGGGCGCCCAGCGCCACGCCTCCCGCCGCCGTCACCCCGATGGCGGGCGCGCCACGCACCGTCATGTTCCGTATCGCCTCGGCCACCTGCTGGTAATCGCGGCATTCCACCACCACCTCTTCGGTGGGCAGAATCCGCTGATCAATAAGCAGAACATATCCTTCGCTTGTGAACTCAACCGTCTTTATCATTTCGCCTCTTCCAACCTCTTTGCCAATTCTTCCGGGCCGATGCCCGCCACCATTACTTTCTTCAGTTTGCCGGACTCACCTTTTACCACAGCCACGGCGCTTTTGGGAACCTTTAGGAATTTCGCCAAAAACCGCTCCAGTTCGGCGTTCGCTTTCCCGTCCACCGGCGGCGCGGCGATGCGTATGCGCACCGCCTCCTCCGTGAATCCCGCTATTTCGCTCCGCGACGCGGAGGGCACCACGCGGCAGGTGAGCACCGCTCCCCCCGCCACGGGTTTAATCCAGTTTTTCATCCGCAGATTTCACAGATTCCGCAGATTGGGAGAAGACGAGCCGCTGGTATTCTAACAATCTCGTGCCAAAGTTTAGCAACAAGCCGAATCGGGCTAATGCTGAAGTCACTTCGAGGGTCTTTTTCTTTCATCTGCGGAATCCGCGTAATCTGCGGATAGATCCCTAGCCCATGCGCAGGGCGATGTCGTGGAGCGTACGCACCAGGAACGCCTGCAGGAAATAGATGAGGAATATCAGCACCAGCGGCGAGAGATCCAGCCCCGACATCGGCGGCAACATCCGCTGGATTGGCCGCAAAAGGGGATCGGTGGAGCGCGTCAGGAATTGCACGATCGGGTTATACGGATCGGGTTGCACCCACGAGATGAGCGCCCGGATGATGACGAGCCACATCACCAGCGTGAGGGCCATGTCCAATATGCCCGCAATGGCGTCGAGCAGGTTCACAAAAACGAACATCAGCCTAGCTCTTTGGAGCGGCGCACCGCCGCAGACACCGCGTCCAAAAACGCGGCGCGCACGCCGTGCTGTTCAAGCTGGTGGAGCGCCGCCGCGGTGGTCCCCTGCGGCGACGTTATCTTTTCGCGCAACGCGGCGGGGGATTCCCCGGTGACCTGCGCCATTTGCGCGGCCCCCTTCACGGTCTGGTACACCAGTTGCCGCGACTGGTCCAGCGGCAGGCCCGCTTCCACGCCGGCCTGCACCATCGCTTCCATCACGAGCATCAGGTAGGCGGGACCGGAGCCGGAGATGGCCGTTACCGCGTCCATTTTCGACTCGTCCACCCACACCGTTTGGCCCACGGAGCCGAACAGGGTTTGCACCACCGCCTGGTCGGCGGCGGTCACGTTGGGCGTGTGCGAAAGCGCGGTGATCCCCTCGCCCACCTGCGCGCAGATGTTCGGCATGGCGCGCACCACCTTCGCCTTGGCGTACCACGTCAGGCTGGCGATCTTCACCCCCGCCGC
>JACRGR010000075.1 GCA_016212275.1 Nitrospinota bacterium
GCGCGTCCGTGATCGGCATGACGAACCTGAACGAGGCCAAGCTCGCCCGCGAGGCGGAGATATGCTACGTCACCATCGCGCTCTCCACCGATTACGACTGCTGGTACGAAGAGGAAGAGGCCGTGACGACCGCGGCCATTCTGGAGATCATCCACAAGAACGTGGAGATGTCGCAAAAGATCATCAAAGAGGCGGTGCGAACCATCGGCGACGACTGCCCCTGCGGGTGCCAGACCATGCTGGCGAACACCATCATGACCGACCCGGCGGTCATCCCGCATACGATAAAAAGCGAACTCGCGCCGATCATCGGCAAATACATTAAGTAGCCGATGGATTCCGCCCAGCTTTTCGCAAAAGCCAGGAAACTCATGCCCGGCGGGGTGAACAGCCCCGTGCGCGCCTTCAAATCGGTGGGCATGGACCCGATCTTCATAAAGAGCGCGAAAGGCGCGAAGATCACCGACGTTTCCGGAAAATCCTACATCGATTATGTGGGAAGCTGGGGGCCGATGATCGTGGGCCACGCCGACGAGCGGGTGCTGGACGCCATCTGCGAGGCGGCGAAGGACGGCACCAGCTTTGGCGCGCCGCACGAGCGCGAGATAGAACTGGCCGAAATGGTGATAGACGCGGTGCCGTCGGTGGAAATGGTGCGGATGGTCAGCTCCGGCACCGAGGCGACCATGAGCGCCATCCGGCTGGCCCGCGGCTACACGGGACGCACCATGCTGATAAAGTTCGAGGGGTGCTACCACGGCCACACCGATTCCCTGCTGGTGAAGGCCGGTTCCGGCGTGGAAACGCTGGGCCTTCCCGATTCGCCCGGCGTGCCCGCCGACCTGGCGCACCACACGCTCACCGCGAATTTCAACGACCTCAAAGGAGTGGAACAGTTATTCACCCAACACAAGGACAAGATCGCCTGCGTCATCCTAGAGCCGGTGGTGGGCAACATGGGGGTCATTCCGCCCGATCCCACCTTTTTGCCGGGACTGCGGAAACTGTGCGACCGCAACGGCACGGTGCTGATTTTTGACGAAGTGATGACCGGCTTCCGCGTGGCCTACGGCGGCGCGCAAAAACGGTACAACGTAACCCCCGACCTGACCACGCTGGGCAAAATAATCGGTGGCGGCCTGCCGGTGGGGTGTTATGGAGGCAAGCGCGAGATAATGTCCAAGATCGCGCCCGAAGGGCCGGTGTACCAGGCGGGAACGCTCAGCGGTAATCCGCTGGCCATGGCGGCGGGCATCGCGACATTGAAGATACTTAATGAGAAGGGCGCCTACGAAACGCTGGAGGCCAAAAGCAAGAAACTGGCGGATGGCATTGCATCAGCCGCGCAAAAGGCGGGACTGAAAACCTGCTCGAACCGCGTGGGTTCCATGCTCTCGCTGTTTTTCACGCCGGAAAAGGTGTTCGACTACGCCAGCGCGAAAACCAGCGATACCAAGCGATTCGCGAAATTCTTCGCGCTCATGCTTTCAAAGGGGATATACCTCGCCCCGTCGCAGTTCGAGGCGGGATTCGTTTCGCTGGCCCATTCGGATGCGGATATCGAGCAGACCGTCGCCGCCGCCACGGAAACTTTCGCGGCCCTATAAGCCTTTTTTGCTGTGAAACCGGTAGTTCAGGAAGAAATTTCCGGTTGCGGCATTGCAAGCGTAGCCGCACTTGCCGGCGTTAGCTACGCACGGGCAAAAGCAACGGCGAACCAAATAGGCATTTTCGCCGAAGACTCCCGATTGTGGTCGAAAACAACGCATATTCGAAACTTGCTGTCCCAATTCGGCATCACGGCTGAACGCAAGGAACATGCTTTCCTTTCCTGGGAACGGTTGCCCGACATCGCCCTACTTGCCGTTAAATGGCACCTTGAGCATGGAAAACCATTTTGGCATTGGGTGGTGTTCGTCAGGGAAAAGGATTCAAGTTATGTGTTGGATCCGAAGAAGGCATTGCGATCGAACATTCGGACCGACTTCGGCAAAATGAAACCGAAATGGTTTATTGAGGTTTATCCAAGACGTAATAAACAAATGTAATTGTGGGACTGTCTCAATAACTGTGTAAGTGACCTTAAAATAAACTTTATGTTTAAGGAGGTGCTTACATGGACGGAACAAAGAACAAGGGTGGCCATCTAAAGGGATCGGATGTTCAAGCCCGCATTAAAGAACTGATGCAAAA
>JACRGR010000077.1 GCA_016212275.1 Nitrospinota bacterium
GCTATACGACCACTTCTTGTACCCGCCCGAGGCGGCAGTGGTGTGGCACCATTCGCAGTTGTATCCCGAATAATGTTTGGAATGGCACGAGGTGCATCCCGTGGTGGCCGCGATATGGGTCGGTCCTTTCCAGGAGGTGTAGCCATTGGTGATGGATGCCTTGTGGCACGACTCGCACTCGTATCCGGCGTAATGGTTCGCCTTGCTGTGGCAGGTTTTGCACCCGGTGGTGACCGCCGAATGACCCCCGGCCCATTTGCCGGAACTGTACCAATGGCACGATTGGCACCCGGTGGTTCGCCCGCTACCCGCGCCGTGGGTGGACGTGGGGAAGCTTGTAACGTCCGCGGTCCGGTGGCAGTCCAGGCAGACCACGGCGGTTCCCGATGCGCCGCCCACCTGGCCGTGCCACTTGGAGTGGTCCACCCGCGTCCGCTTGGTGGGGGCGGTGGTCCCGGTGGTGTTCGGCAGGCGCCATCCGGAATAGCCGGTAACGCCGGTATTGGAATAATGGCACTTGTTGCATTGAGTGCCCGTTTTGTATGTGTCGTGGTTTACATAGGTCATCGTGTACTTCGAGAACGGGTGGCAGGTGACGCAGATCGCCTCGCGCGCCGCATTTAAAGGTTGGGTGGTAGTTGCTCCGGGCTTCGCGGCCGCATGGCAAGAGGTGCAGGTAAGCGCGGAATGGGAATCCGCAAGGTATTCGCTATGGCTTACCGCGGACGGTCCCGCGCTGTCTCCTTTAGTCTTTGCGCCTAATGTGCTCCAATCGGTGGCGGTTGTGGTCGTGGTGGTAGTGGTGGCAGTGGTTTTCGAATCTGAACTGGAGCCGCATCCGTTCAAAAGGGCGACCGCCGACAATGAAGCAATGAGAACCGCGAAAGAGCGGAGCAAGGGCGTTTTCATAATGTCCTGGAGTCCCCTGTTTTTTGTGTTTTCATACTACCTTTTTGTCTTCTTGACCATTCTAATGCAATGCCTATGCCCGTGCGAGACATTTAATACATGTTTATTTATCAATAAGTTGTATTCTTTTTATAGGGTTGTTTCAGACAACTGTGTCTTAAATCAGGTCGAATGCCAAAAACTGTCCTAAAAAATATCACGGGCCGGGGAAAATATACGGCGTATATGCTAGCATTGGGCGTATGGAAAAACCCTTGATTCTTATCGTGGATGACGAGATTGACAATCGCGCTGTGCTCGAATCCCGCCTCAAACGGCGTGATTACCGGGTGGCAACGGCCAATGGCGGCTCGGAGGCACTGAAATTGCTCTCTGATATTCAGCCGGACCTGGTATTGCTGGATGTAATGATGCCGGAGATGGACGGATTTGAGACATGCAAAAGAATGCGCGAGATGAGAAAAGGGGTGTTCATGCCGATCATCTTCCTTACCGCCAAGGATGACAAGGAGAGCCGGATAAAAGGGTTCGATATCGGCGCGGACGACTATGTGACAAAACCGTTCGACATGGACGAACTTTCCGCCCGCATCCGGGCCATGCTCCGCATCAAGGAACTCAAGCACCAGATAGAAGTGAAGGATCAGGAGATACACCGGCTGGCGGGGGAACTGAAAGAAAAGTACCAATACTCGAACATCATAGGTACCAGCGCCGCCATGAAAGAGGTTTTCGAAAAAATGCGCGGCGCGGCGGGTATTTCCAGCCCGGTCATCATCTGCGGCGAGAGCGGCACCGGCAAGGAACTGGTTGCCAAGGGCATCCATTACAGCTCTCCACTGGCCACCCGCCCGTTCATTGCCGTGAACTGCGCCGCGCTTCCGGCGGAGCTTATCGAAAGCGAACTGTTCGGCCACAAGAAGGGGGCCTTCACCGGGGCGCATACCGCGTCCGAAGGGCTGTTCCGCGCGGCGGACGGCGGCACCATATTCCTCGACGAGATAACCGAAATGTCCGCCGACGTGCAGGCCAAGCTCCTGCGCGTGTTGCAGGAGGGCACGGTGCGGATGGTGGGGAGCGCCGAGGAAACGCCGGTGAACGTGCGCGTGATAGCCGCCACCAACGTGGACCTGGAAAAGGCGGTGCGCGGCGGCAAACTGCGCGAAGACCTGTACTACCGCATCAACGTGCTCAACCTCCAAGTGCCTCCTTTGCGGCGGCGCAAAGAGGACATCCCCCTGCTGGTGCAGGGGATCATCGCCCGGTTCAACGCCCGGTTCGGCAAGAACGTGAAAGGGGTGGCCGAGGACGCCATGCAGACGCTCGCGGCGCACGATTGGCCGGGCAACGTGCGCGAACTGCAAAACGTGATCGAGCGGTGCTTCGCCGTGCCGGACATCGAGGTGATCGAAAAACGGCACATACAACTTTCCACCCTTTCCTCCGCGCCTTCCGCGCAGGCGGGCGGGGAGGGTGCCACCCTGTCGCTGGACGACGCGGAAAAAAAACTGATACTCGACGCGCTGGCCAAAACCGGCCAGAATAAATTGAAGGCCGCCAAATTGCTGGGCATCCACCGTTCGCGGCTGTACAAAAAGCTGGAGCGGTACGGCATCAAAATCTGATTCAAAAAAACCTACTTCGGGAGAAACGCGCGCAACAATGAACGAACATAAAAAACTCGCCGCCGAAGGGAACAAGCTGTTCCCCATCATCCTCGCCGCCGCGGGGGCCGTGACCATCGTCCTCCTCCTCCTGGAAAGCTGGCTCCAGATGACCGGCAGTTCCTTCACCATCGTGAAGGCGCTCAACGAAAGCGGCCTCACCGCCTACCAGCCCGCCAAGGAGCCGAATCACGGCATCTGGCACCTGATGGGCTGGTTCGGCACGGCCTGTTTCATCATCATGATGCTCTACTCCCTCCGCAAGCATTTCCGCTTCATGACCGACGCGGGACCGATACGCTATTGGCTGGACGCGCACATGTTCCTGGGTATCCTCGGCACGGTGCTGGTGACGGTCCACAGCACCTGGAAGTTCGGCGGTATCGTTTCCATCAGCTATTGGTCCGCCGTGCTGGTGGCAGTGAGCGGATTCTTGGGGCGCTACCTGTATGTGCAGATTCCCCGGAGCATCTCCGGCAACGAACTGCGGATGGACGAGGTGGAAGGCATCATGCAGGACCTGAACGCCGATATAGAAAAGTACGCCGCGGGCGAAATGGCGGTGAAACGGTATTTCGACAGCATCACCGGCCCGAAAGACGCCGAGCATCGGGGAGCGCTCTCCGCCCTGGCCGCGCTGTTCGTGACCGACGTGCAGAACAATCTGCGGCTGTTGGGCATCTGGCGGGAACTGCGCGCCGACGCGCGCCTGCCCGACGACGTGAAGGGGCGGGTGTTCCGCCTCGTCCGCGAAAAGAGCCAGCTGGCGCGGTCCGTGCAGTTCCTTTCCACCTCGCACAAGCTGTTGCACTACTGGCATGTGTTCCACAAGCCGTTCGCCATCATCATGTTCCTCATCATGTTCGCGCATATCGGCGTGTATTTCCTGTTCCGCGTGAAGGTGTAGCGCGGTGGATATTGTCACGCTGGCGGTTTTCGCCGTCCTCATCGCGGTGGTGGTGGGGCCGTACCTGCTTATGCAAAAGCGCGGCTCCCGCAAGGTGGAAAAAAGCATCGCCGAGGCCAAGCAGTTCGGCCTGCACGAGCCGGTGACCATCCACCCGAAGGTGAACCGGAGCATCTGCATCGGCTCCGGCGCGTGCATCAAGGCCTGCCCGGAAAAAGGCATATTGGGGCTGGTGGAAAATAAATCGGAGACGGTGTACGCCTCGCGGTGCGTGGGGCACGGCGCCTGCGCGCGCGCCTGCCCTGTGGGGGCCATCGAGCTGGTGTTCGGCACCGAAAAGCGCGGGGTGGACATCCCGCAGGTGTTCCCGAATTTCGAGACAAACGTGAAGGGGCTGTTCATCGCGGGGGAACTGGGCGGCATGGGACTCATCCGCAACGCCATGTCGCAGGGGCAGGAGGCGGTGGGGTACATCGCGGACGACCTGAAAGCGGGCCGTTTTCCGCAAGAAAAGGATATGCACGACCTCATCATCGTCGGCGCGGGGCCATCGGGCATTGCCGCGGGGCTTGCGGCGAAAGAGCGGAAGATGAATTTTTTGTTGCTGGATCAGGAAGAGGAGTTTGGCGGGGCCATCCTTTCCTATCCGCGCGCGAAGGTGGTTATGACCAAGCCGGTGGAAGTGCCGATGTACGGCAAGCTGAAAGTCGGCGAACTGAGCAAGGAGGAACTGCTGGCGCTGTGGCGCGACATCGTGCGGAAAACGGGGCTGACGGTCGAGCCGAACGAGAAAGTGCTCTCCGCGCAAAGGGCGGATTCGCATTTCACCATCAAGACCTCCAAACGGGAATTGCATAGCCGGTTCCTGCTCCTGACCATCGGGCGGCGCGGCACGCCGCGCAAGCTGGGGGTGCCGGGCGAAAAACTGCCCAAAGTTATGTACCGTCTGCTGGAGCCGGAGCATTTCGCCGGGCAGAAAATACTGGTGGTGGGGGGCGGCGACAGCGCGGTGGAAGCCGCCGTGGCGCTCTCATCGCAGGAAGGGACTGAAGTGGCGCTTTCCTACCGGAGCGCGGCCTTCGCCCGCGTGAAGCCGGGGAACATCACGCGGCTGAACTCCGCGGCGCAAGCGGGAAAAGTGAATCTGATGATGGAATCGAACGTGAAAGAGATCCGGCCCGATTCCGTGCTTCTTGAGCAAAAAGGGAACGCGGTGGAGCTGAAAAACGACGCGGTGTTCGTGTTCGCGGGGGGCGTACTGCCCAACGAGTTCCTGCGCGAGTGTGGTATTAACATCGAGACCAAGTTCGGCACCCGCTGAAGAGGGTCTTGCCACAGAGCCACGGAGACACGGAAGGGAAATCGGGAAATAAGTCCACAAGTCAAGGCTGACACCCAAACTGCCCCCCCCCCACCCACATGACACCCACACAGATTTATATGCAGGTCTCCTCGCGCCACGTCCAAAACGCGGTGGATAAGGCGATGTATATTTAATCCTCCTTAAAGAAGAATAACGTGATAGGCTTTTCAGTGCAATGGAGTACATGCATGAATATTGAAGCGCTTCAGCAGTCAGTTGCATTTCTCTCGCCACTTCTTGTTTTTTTTATTGGAATAGGCTTACTTAAGCAGACCGAGCTTATTAAGCAATCAACAATGCGCTCTTCAAGTTTTGCGACCAAGTGGTCTGATGAGTTTTTTGATTCTTACAAGCGATATCTTCTTCTGATAGAGGAAATAATGAATTATTTTTTTCACCTTCAATCAGCGCAAGGGCAACAAGTGGATGAGATCGTTAATGAACTCAATAAGCTCTTCGTTCAATATTCAAGAGCGGAGCTTCATTTAACGTTAGTAGTGGCCACTTTTCCTGAAATTGACGAACGACAAGAATTAAAGGAAGCCACCCGAAGACTAGCAGGTCAGTTGTCAAGCATGATTAACTCTCGAAATGGGAACTTTGATGAAATCAAAGTAAGTATCGCTTCGTTTAGTAAGATTGCCAAGCTCATACATTCAAAGCTACTTCAATAGATAGTCTAAGGCAATTACGTTTAATATTCGCTATTCCACTTTTCAGGTTAAAACTTGCGGCAAGGGTTGGTATTGCCTATAGTTTAAATATGGACGCACTGGTGGAAAAAGTTACCAAGAAGATAGCCGAGGCGATACGCCCCGACAAGATCATCCTTTTCGGTTCGCGGGCCAAAGGTACCGCCACCGTCGAGAGCGATATTGACCTGGTGGTGGTCTATTCCGGCCCGAAGTCCACCCGGGAAATCGAGGTGGAGATTGACTTGCTTTTTCTGCCAAGGGATTTCTCAATGGATGTTTTTGTTATGAGGCCCGAAGAACTGGAAACGCGGAAAAAATTCATCACTTCCCTCGCACGGGAAGCGACCGAAAAAGGGGTCGTATGTTATGGGTGAAGAGAAACGGGTTGAAGTCGAGCGGTGGCTTGCAAAAGCCGACCACGATATTAGGGCGGCACGGTCCTCCTTAAAGGAAAATCCTCCGATAACCGATGTCGCCTGTTTCCTTGCCCAGCAGTGCGCGGAGAAATCCCTAAAAGCGTTCCTGGTATTCAATAACATCCAACCAGATAAAATCCACGACTTGGGAAAACTCGTAGGGCAATGCGGCAATCTTAACGATTCCTTTTCCTCGCTTATTCCAATGGTGGCGGGAATGTCGCAATATGCGGTTCAAGACCGCTATCCGGATGATTGGCGGGAAATCATGCTTGATGAGGCGCAAGAGGCGGTAACAAAGGCTGAAAAGGTCATGGCGTTCGTGAAAGGGAAAATCCCCGTTTAAGTTCTCCGCCACCGGTCAATGAAACATCAGCGATTCTCAGTGTTCATCTGTGCGATTCCATGTCAGGTGCGAATTCATTCGCACCCGGTGCGATTAAAATCGCACCATACAATTACTCCGTGTCTCGGCGCCTCAGTGGCTATCACCTCTTCGATAAGGTGAGGCGGGTTTGAAAAATCTCGGCGCGAAGGGTAGCATTGTATCCGTCAGTTCATCATAGAGGAGGACAGGGAATGAAGAAGTTTGCCGGTGCAATGGTAATTGTTGCACTTTTTGCATATTCCGCCGAGGCGGCGAAACCGGCTAAAAAACCGGCCAAGCCCGCGAACCCCGCGAAACAGGAACAGAAAGCCGCGCCCACTGGCGGCCCTATAAAGATAGAGGGGTTCGATACCCCGGAAAGCGTGGTCTCCGACGGCAGGTTCTTCTACGTCTCCAACATGGGGAAAGAGTTGAAGCCGCAGGCGAAGGATGGCGACGGCTATGTCTCGCTCCTTTCCCCCGACGGAAAAATTCTGCGGAAAAAACTGCTCCCCCAAAACGGCTTTTTCAATTCCCCCAAGGGGCTTATCGTGGCGGGGGCCTATCTGTATGTGGCGGATGTGGACATGATCTACGGGTATTACCTGCCGACCGGCAAGCAGATGTTCAAGATGGACTTCAGCAAAGAGAGTACCACCTTCCTGAACGCGTTCGCGAAGAAGGACGACAGCACGCTGTTCGTATCCTCCACCGATACCGGCAAGATTTTCGAAGTGACCATTCGGGGAAAAACCGGATACAAACTGCTTATTGACGGCTTGAAAGGGCCCAACGGCTTGAAGTATGACGCCGCCGCCAAGAAACTCTATGTGGTGGGGTGGGGGAAGGACAGCCAACCGAACGGCGAAGTGGGCGTGGTGGATCTGAACGGCGCCGCGCCGGTCTACAAGTCCGTCACGACCTACAAAGGGTATCTGGACGGCGTGGTTTTGACCAGTGACGGCAAGAAGCTGGTCTTTTCGGACTGGGTAAGGTTTGAGAAGATGGGGTGGCTAAGAACCTGCGACGTTGCCACCGGCGCGATAAGCGAGGTGAAGCTTTCAGAGCCTATCGGCGGCCCGGCGGATTTCTTTTACGACGCCGCCACCGGAAAGCTGTGGATACCGATGATGATGGAAGGCAAAGTGCTGGTGGAAAAACCTTCCGGGTTTTGAGAAGTCCGTTTGCGATACCCGCCCAAATAGTTGCCCCTGCGGGGCAATGACAGACTGAAGTCTGTCCCACCAATTAGAACCGGTAGTCGAGGTTCGCCCAGATGGCGGTGGACTTGTATTCGTCCTTGTACTTCGCGAGGTACACGGAATCCACCGAGAGGAACTTTTCCGTGGAGTATTCCACCACGCCGTTGAAGTACAGCGATTTTGAAACGAGCCAGTTGGCCGAAGCGGTGTACACCATCTGCGTCATGCTGTTCTCCGGCTTGTCCTGCGTGTTGTTCAGGTAGCTCACGCCCAGTTCCGCCGTCAGATCGTCGCGCGGTTGCGCTCCGCCGCTGACGTACACCTGCCACGATTTCGAGGTGAAGTAGTTTATCCCGCGGTACCCGACGTTGTAGAACAGGGCGCCCCACAATTCGCTGTCGCGGTAGCCGATGCCGTACAGCGAGGCGCTTTTGTCGTCGCTGTCCCGCGTGCGGTAATCGAACTGGCCGTACACCTTTGACGAGCGGGAGAGTGAGTAGTCGGCGTACACGCGCGCCGAGCGTTGCATTTCGTGGGTCACGTTGTAATCCATGGACTCCTGCATCCACAGTCCCCGGTATTGATTGAGGGTCAGGTTCACCCGCGCTTCCCAGCCCCACCGGTAGTTGGCGGTGAGCAGGAGGTTGGTGATGTCGTATCCGTTTTGCGCGGTGATGTTGTGATCCAGCCGCACCGAGCCGTACATGCTCAGTTCATCGTCCGGGGTGAGGTAGGCCGAGCCGAACAGGTATGCCAGGTCTTCCTTTCCCTTGTAGAGGCTGGTGGCATACCCAGCGGTCACGCCGCCGTCCTTCTCCTTCCAGTAGCCGTACGCGCCGTAAGTGGTGAATGCGCTGGTGAGATCGTCGTTGTACGGGTCGGGCGCGGTGCCGCCGAAAAAGCCCGCGCCTTTGGCGGCGTCGAGATGGAGGTTGAGCAGAGCGCCGTCCACCCGGGCACCCACCAGGCTTTCGATGTACTGTCTGCCGATGGTCACGTCGGTATCGGTGAACGCTTTTAGCATTTCCACGTTCATCACGTCGATGCGCGTGTCTGGCGTCCGCGTGTTGTAGTCGTAACTGCTTTTGGTGCGGTAGGAACCGTCGAAGCGGAACGTATTGTCCTCACCGTCGAAGTTGGTGGCTTCCAGCGCCAGCCTTGTGCGGGTGAAGTTGTAGTTCTGCACCGTCGCGTCGTCGGTGAGGTAGAACACCGCTTCCGACACCCGCCCGTGCAGGTCCACCGCGTAAGCGGGCACAGAAGCCAGTGATGCGGCGATGAGTGAGGCGATAAGTTTTTTCATCGCCTAGTTACAGCTTCCCGCCACGGTTGAATCCACGCCGGTCGCGATCGGGCTCCACGCCGAGGTGTTGTGGCACAGCGCGCAGTCGGTGGGGCAGTTCGTGTGTTTGGTGTTGTACGTCGCCGGGTAGTGGCAGGTGGCGCACTGCGATTCGGCCGTGGCTCCCGGCCATTTCAACGTGAGCGGGGTGGTGCTGTTGTGGCACTTCGCGCAGGTGGTTTTTATTGCCGCGTGCGCCCCGCTGAACGTCATGGTGGCGTGGGTGAAGACCGCGGGAGTCCACGAGTACACCTTGTGGCAATCGAGACAGCTTTTGTTTCCGCTGGTGTGATAGATGGCGGCGGCGGGAGCCGCGTATTGCGCCGCATGGCAGGTGTAGCAGTCCTGCGTCACGCTCCGGTAGGCCCTGCCGACGTGGCATGATTCGCATTTGGCCGCGCGGTGGCCGCCTTCCAGCCGGAAGCCGGTCTGGCTGTGCCGGAAGCGCTCGGGGAACCAGTTCTTGGCGGTATGGCAATCGGCGCAGGTGGCCGGGCCGAACTGGTTTTGGTGCGCGTCGGTATGGCACTTCACGCATTCGGGCCCCTGCCCGGTGAATACCCCTTTTGTTTTGTGGCACTTGTTGCAGGTGATCTGGGTATGCGCCCCTTCCAGCGCAAAGCCGGTCACTTCATGGAAGAAGCTCTTGGGTTCCCACGTTTGCGCGGTGTGGCACTGCTCGCACTTCGCTCCCATCTTACCTTTGTGCGCCTTGTCATCGTCCTTCGCGTGGCATGCCAGGCAGTCTTCCTTCAGCGGTTTCCACACCTTGCCGATGTGGCATTTTTCGCATTGGGTGGAAACGTGTTTCCCTTCCAGCGGGAAGCGCGCCTGCGTGACGTGGTTGAACGTCAGTTCCTTCCACGCCTTCGGCGTATGGCACTGGTCGCATTCTTTGTCCGCGAACTGCCGGGCATGCGGGTCTTTGTGGCATAGCGCGCTGGCGCAGGACTTCGTGTCTATCGGTCGGTATGCCACCGTGCCGTCCCCGGCGGGCAGGTGGCATTTCTGGCATTTGGCCTGCGCGTGCTTGCCTTCCAGTTTGTACCCTTTATACGAATCAGCGTTGTGGTCGAAGGCGGACGGTTTCCATCCCTGAACGGTATGGCAGTCGTTGCACTTCCTGTCCTTGAACTGCGCGCCGTGGATGTTGCCGCGTTCTTTCACGTCATGGCAGAACGCGCCGGAGCAGGAGGCGGCGTCTATCGGCTTGAAGAGTACCACCTGTGTCGCCGGATCGGCGCGGTGGCACTTTTGGCATTCCACTTGGGCGTGTTTGCCTTCCAGTTTGTACCCTTTGTATGCCTCCGCTCCGTGCTTGAAGAGCGTGGGCTTCCAGCCCTCTTCGATGTGGCACGATTCGCACTTTTGCCCCTTGAACTGCACCCCGTGGATGTTGCCGCGCGCCTTGATGTCGTGGCATCCCGCAACGTCGCAAGTGGAGCTGGCCATCGGTTTGAAGAGCGCCATTTTGGTGACCGCGAGCGGGCGGTGGCATTTCCCGCATTCCACCTGCGCGTGCTTGCCTTTCAGTTTGAACCCCAAATAGTCCGGCGATTCATGTTTGAAGAGCGAGGGTTTAAACCCTTCCACGGTATGGCACTTGGCGCAGGCCACGCCCAGGAACTGTGTTTCATGCACGTTGCCGAATTTCCCCTTGTCGTGGCATCCGGGCGCGTCGCAAGTATCGTACTTCGCCACCTTGAACACGCCTTTTCCTTTTTCGTGGTGGCACTTTTCGCAGGCCACCTTCGTATGTTTCCCTTGCAAACCGTATTTGGTGGTGGAGTGGTCGAAAAGGATATCTTTCCACCCGGCGGCCTGGTGGCACTTTTCACAGGCGGCACCAAGCTGGCCTTTGTGTTTGTCGTCCTTTTTGTGGCAGGTGATGCACTTTTCTTTTTCGGCAACCTGGAACATGCCTTTCGCGGGGTGGCACTTTTGGCATTTCACGTCGGTATGTTTGCCGTCCAGCTTATACACTTTGTTGTGGTCGAAGGTAACGTCCTTGCCTCTCCATGTATTGGTGTTGTGGCAGGTTTCGCAAGCGTCTTTCAGCGTTCCTTTGTGGATGTCTTCGTGGCAGGATTTGCAGGCGGTGGCAAGTCCGCTGTATGAGTAGAAGCCGAGCTTCGTTTTCGTTTTATGGCACTTGGCGCAGTCCGTTTTCGCGTGCTTGCCCGCGAGCTTGTACCCGGTCTTGCCGTGGTCGAATGTTTTGGGATCCCATTCCACCATGCTGTACGAGCGGCCCTTGTGGTCGCTGTGGCATTCCACGCACCGTTGGCTGGCGACTGCCCCGTGCAACCCCTTTTTCACCAGTTGGGCCGCGCCTATATCCTTGTGGCAGGAGTTACAGGTTTCGTTCTGGATACCGCCGCCCACCGCGTGGCACTTGGTGCAGTTCGCCATGCCGTCCAGTTCCTTGTGGTAGGAGGAAAGGTCGCCTGGGCTTATCAGGCTTCCGAAATCAACGGCAAACGCGGGCGAAAAGAGGAGGCAAACGCAGATGCCAAGAAGTCCAATGATGCGTTGTACCACTTCTTCCCCTTTGTATTCGTCTTTGTGCAATCGGATTTAGTGTACTATACCCTTACGCACGCTACAGCCGGAAAAAATCCGGCCCTCTTCAAATAGCAAACACCGTGCCGGTATTAATTCCGTCATTTTCAAGCATTTTACATGACGCTCTTCTTGACCGCGTCCTGAATCAAGACAGCACTGTCCCGCCCGCAACAACCGGCTTAACCGCGCCCCTTCTGGGGTACAATCAGCGAATGGCGGCGTTTATACGGTTTTTGTTTCTTCTGTTCCTCGTGTGGATGGCGTGGAACGTCATAAAATTCGTTTTCCGCCTCGTCCGGGGTGTTTTCAGATTCAAAATTGTGGTGAACCGGGGCGGGGGAGGGATGGGCCAACAGTCCCGCCCGCGCGGCCCGGTGGCGGCGGATATGGTGCGCGACCCGGTGTGCGGCGCGTATGTATCCGTGGGCCATTCGATAAGCGCCGATTTTAACGGCGAGCGGCAATACTTTTGTTCGGCGAAATGCCGGGACGATTTCCGGGTGAAGATTGGCGCTTAGGGTTGGGATACTGGTGGCGTCCGATACCCGCTCCGCGGGGGTAAAACAGGAGAAGTGCATCCCGGAGATCTCCACATTTCTGGAAGAGAACGGCTATGTGGTGGCGCGCACGGCGGTTTGCCCGGACGAGCTTTTGCCCTTGCGCGATACCATTCGGGACTGGGCGCAAGACGGCACGGTGGATGTGATTCTGACCAGCGGCGGCACCGGCGTTTCACCGCGCGATGTGACCCCGGAGGCTACGCGGCCCCTGCTGGACAAGGAAATTCCCGGCATCCCGGAGGCGATGCGGTTCGCCTCGTTCCAAAAGACGGTGAATGCCGTAATCTCGCGCGGGCTGGCGGGGCTTATTGGCGGCGTGCTGGTGATAAACCTGCCCGGCTCGCCGAAAGCGGCGGTGGAAAACCTGGCGGTGATCCACGCCGCGATGGAGCATATCGTAAAGAAGGCCAAGGGCGACCCCTCCGAATGCGCACCGCCGTCCTGAACGGCTAACCGGCCTCGTTTCGCTTCAACGCCGCCTGATCAAATGAACAGCGGCGCGAACACCAGCGTCACCGTGGCAAGCAACTTGATAAGCACATGGATGGATGGACCCGCCGTGTCCTTGAACGGATCGCCAACCGTGTCGCCCACCACCGCCGCCTTGTGCGCGTCGGAGCCTTTGCCGCCCAGGTTCCCCTCTTCGATAAACTTTTTCGCGTTGTCCCAGGCGCCGCCGCTATTGTTCAACACCGTGGCCAGAAGTATGCCGCTGATGGTGCCCACCATGAGGAATGAAGCCACCGCCTCCGCGCCAATGCCCAACTGCTTAAATGCTATCCCCACGCCGATGGGGGTGACCACCGCGATCAATCCCGGTCCGATCATGAAGAACAACGCGCCTTTCGTGGCGTGATCCACGCAACGGCCGTAGTCGGGGTTTTCGGTGCCGGCGAGGATGCCGGGTTTTTCCCTGAACTGGGTCCGCACCTCCTCGATGATGATGGAGGCGACTTTGCCGACCGCCCGGATGGCGAACGAGGAGAATACGAAGACCAGCGCCGCGCCCAATAGCGCGCTCACGAACACCGCGGGCTTTGCCATATCCACGCTTTCCAAATGGTACCCGTAATTGTTCACTTCATCAATGTACGCCCGGAAAAGGAGGAACGCCGCCAACGCGGCGGTGCCGATGGCGTACCCTTTGGTCAGCGCCTTGGTGGTGTTCCCCACGGCGTCCAGCTTGTCGGTGCGTTCCCGTGTCGCCTTTGACTGCTTGCTCATCTCGATGATGCCGCCCGCGTTATCGGCTATCGGGCCAAGCGTGTCCAGCGCCAGGATAAAGGCCGCCGGTCCCAGCATTCCCATGGTGGCCACCGCCGTGCCGAAAAGGCCGGCGTTCGGAAACCCGGAGAGGTTGCCGAGATAATATGCCGAAAGAAGCGCCACGGAGATCGCGATGGACGACAATGCGGTGCATTCCATCCCGATGCTGATGCCGGAGATGACGTTGGTGGCGGGGCCGGTTTTGCTCGCGTCCACGATCTCCTTCACGGGGCGGTACGCGGAGTCGGTGTAATACTGCGTGATGAAAAGGAAGGCGACCGACGTTAGCAGGCCGATGATCCCCGTGCCGAAAAGGTACAGCCACGCGTTGGGCGCGGAGGGGTGGTCGAACAGGAGCCAGCACGCCGCTCCCAAAGTGACGACATACAATGCGGCGGTGATGAAATACCCTCTTTTTATGCCCTCCATCGGGGCTTCGTCCTCGCGGATGCTCACCACCAGCACGCCGATGACGGAAGCCACTATGCCCAATGCCCGGCTCAACAGGGGGAACATCATGACCCCCATGATCCATTTCGGGTCGGCTCCGGGAACGGTGACGGCCATCACGCCAGCCAGTATCATGGCGCCGATGTTCTCGGCGGCGGTGGATTCGAACAGATCCGCGCCTCTTCCCGCGCAGTCCCCCACGTTGTCCCCCACCAGGTCGGCTATCACGGCGGGGTTCCGGGGATCGTCTTCGGGTATCCCGTGCTCCACTTTCCCCACCAGGTCGGCGCCCACATCGGCGGCCTTCGTGAAGATACCGCCGCCCAACTGCGCGAAAAGCGCCACGAACGACGCGCCAAAGCCGTATCCCACGATCAAGAAGGGTATTTTCACCGGGTCAACCGTGGTAAACGCTTTCACAAGGATGAATAGCCCGCCCACCCCCAGCAAGCTCATCGAGACCACCATAAGTCCCGACACCGCGCCGCCCCTGAGCGCTATCTGCAAAAGCTCATTGGCGCCTTTCAGCGCCCCCGCGGCGGCGCGCACGTTGCTCCTGATGCTCACCCACATGCCCACATAACCGGCGATCACGGAGCACAACGCGCCGAGAATGAATGAAAGGGTTATCCAGAAGGCAAACTCGCCGCTGGTTCCCACCGGGTCGAACGCCTGGTGTTGCCGCGCGTAACCGTATCCCACAAACAGCACCACCGCGACCGCGGCGGCCATTTTGATGATGGTTGAGTTCTGCCGTTTCAAAAAGGCGTTCGCGCCTTCGCGTATGTCGTCGCCGATGGCGACCATCGCGGGCGTGCCGGTCTCTTTGACCGCGACCCATTTGTAAAATAGGTAGGCGGCGACAAGGCCCGCCAGGCTGATTCCCATGATGATGGCTAACAACAGGTTCTCTTGCATGACCGCCTCCGCCTTTGTCGTGTTTCGCTACGCCAAGTTCGTAATGGACATTTTCGGACAGTGCAGGTTCACTATGGGTTATATTTTTGAAACGAATGCTTTTCCGGGCCTTTTGAATCGCCTCCCTACGCACTATATTATGCGAACCGGTACAAAACATCAAGCGCCGCGCCTGCTTGCGCCCATGTTATCGGGCGCTCTCAAATCGCCTAGCCGATGAAGCGGCGGATGCGCGGCAAAAGATCCTTCATGTCCACCGGCTTGGCGGAGAAGTCGTCCGCCCCGATCCCCAGCGCGCGGTCCCGCGTTTCCATGCTGTTGTCGGCGGTGAGTATGATGACCGGGATGGCGGCGAGTTTCGGGTTTTGCTTGAGGCGGGCGATCAATTCCAATCCGTCCATCTCCGGCATCCGAACATTGCTGATGACCAGGTGAACATGCCGCTCCGCCAGCGTGCGCAAGGCCCAATTGCCGTCCCGCGCTTCCAATATTTCGATGTCCAGCGCGGCGAGGTGGCGGCTGAGAAGGACGCGGGCCGCCTCCTCGTCGTCCACGATGAGCACGCGCGGCCGGGCGAAGGGAAGCTGTATCCTGAATAGGCTCCCGCGCCCCTCCGCCGATTCCACGGTGACGGAGCCGCCGTGCGCGGCTATTATCTCGCGGCTGAGCGGCAGGCCCAAGCCGGTGCCGGGCTCGTTGGCGGTGCCGGGGGTGGAGGTGTGTTCCTCGAAGGCGAACACCGATTTCAACCGGTCTGGCGGGATGCCCACGCCAGAATCGGCCACGGCGATGGTCGGATTCTTGTCCGGCATCATGTATATCCGCACGTTCCCGCCGCTCCCGGTGAACTTGAGCGCGTTGGAGACGATGTTTTGCAATACCTCGGCGATAAGCGATTCATCGGCGTATATCCGGCTATTGGCCGGCATGTCGTTGATGATGCGGATCCCCTTGTTGGCGGCGAAGTGCTCGTTGTTCGCCACCACGCGCGAAACGATGTGGCAGGCGTCGGTGAACTTCATCCGCGGAACTATCTTGCCGGTCTTTATCCGGCTGACGTTGAGCAGGTCCTCGATGAGCCACAGCATCTTGTCGCCGGATTCCGCGGCATAGCCCAGGAGCCGGCGGGAATCTTCGGAGATAAATTCGTCTTTGCGGTTCGTGACGAGCTTTATGAAGCCGAGCATGACGCCGAGCGGCCCCTTGAGGTCGTGCGAGACCAGCGAGACGAATTTGTCTTTCAGCCTTGTTGCTTCCTCCGCGGCGTTTTTGGCCTTTATCAGTTCCTCTTCGGCCATCTTGCGCGCGGTGACGTCTATCATGAACCCGCGCAGGGCCGCCGGGTTGCCCGCGCCGTCCACCAGCACCGATGCGAGGTCCCGCACCCACACGGTGCGCCCGTCCGCCGCCACCATCCGGTACTCCAGCGAGTAATCCTCCTTCCGCGCCGCGTGGTGCAGGCAGGCCTGCGGCACCCATCCGCCGTCCTCCGGGTGGAGGTGCGCGGTCCAGAACCCCTCCTTGAGCCATTCTTCCATCGGGAAGCCGAGCATTTTTTCAGCATGCCGGCTTACATAGGTGAACCTGCTGGGAGAGAGTTCCATTTCCCACGCGACCAGCAACCCCCCTTCCACCAGTATCCGGTAGCGCTCTTCGCTCCGGCGCAGGGCCTCTTCCGCGCTCCGCCGGTCGGAGATGTCGCGCAGGATGATGACGTAATAAATTTTCGAGACGATGATGCACTCCGATATGGTCAGCTCCACCGCGATCCGTTCGCCGGTTTTTTTCACCGCTTCGGTGCCGATGGCCTCCTGGTCCGCTGAGCCATCCCATCCGCCCAGGAAGGAGATATAGCCTTCCACCAGCACTTTGAAGTGGTCCGACGGTATGATGGTGGACACGTTTTGCCCGGTCAATTCCATTCCCTTGTAGCCCAACATCCGGTGGGCCGCCTTGTTGGCCGTTTGGATGCCCCCCTTGGTGTCTATGCGGATGATGCCGTCGGCGGACGATTCGAGCACCGAAAAGTTCTCGGCCTCCGAGGCGGCCAGTTTCGCGGTTCTGCTCCGCACCTGCTCTTCCAGCGAGGCGGTGAGGGATCGCAGTTCTTCCTCGGTGTTCGCCTGTTTTTCCAAAGCGGTCAGCATCCGCTTGTACACGAGGAGATAATTGAGCGGGAAAAGAACCAGCGCCAGCAGTACCAGGTCCAACGCGCCGGAGGCGAAGGGGGAGGTGATATTCAGAACGTAAAGCAGGGACATGATGATGCTCTCCGCCGCCAGCACCGGCAGGGTGAGGAGGAAGAACAGCCTCAAGATTCCCGACGGATGCCTTCCCGGCGCGGGAGCGCGTCTATCTTTAATACCGTCCATCCAGCGCCTCCAGGGCTTCCTTCACTTCGCGGAAATCCGGGTCGAATTTCAGCGCGGACTGGTATGATCTCCGCGCCAGCGCGGTATTTCCCATGTGGCGGTAGGCCGTCGCCAGGTTGAAGTGCAGGCCGGGGTCGTCCGGGTTGAGCCGCAGGGCTTTTTGGTAGTACCCCACGGCCAATTCGTGCCGGTCCAACTGGCGCGAGCAGATGCCCAGGAAATTGTACAGCCGCGGGTCGGACGGGTTCACTTCCGCCGCCTTTTCGAACAGGGTGATCGCCTCGCCGAACATTCCCTGCCGGACGTATATCTCGGCGGCGGTGCATAGCGTTATCTGGTTTTCCGGGTCGTACTTGAGCGCTTTTTGGAGCGAGAAGCGGGCTTTTTCGGTTTCGCCGTCTATCAGGTACACCTCGAACAGGCTTACCCAGTCCTCGGCGTTGTCCGGCGTTATGTCTATGGCCAGCGCCATGATGTCGCGCGCTTCCTCGTACCTCCCCAGTTTTTTATACACGATGATGAGGTCGTTGTACGCCGCCATCAGGAGAGGGTATATTTCGATCGCTTTTTTGAATTCGCCGGTGGCCTGCTCCAGCCGTCCGTTGTCCCCGGTCGCCTCTCCCTCCCGCGCATACGCCTTGCCCAGGCCCACATGCAGTTTCGCCCGCAGGCGGTTTTCGTCGTCCGGGTTGTACGAGCTTATCGCGTTGAGGAAATAGGTTTCCGCCGTCCTGAAGTCCCCCTCGTGCAGGTACGCCTCGCCGATCTTCAGCAGGATGAAAGCGGAGGCGGGGTCGGTGGATAGCATTACTTTCAACTCGTCGAGTTCCTCGCGCGATTTTCCGGTCTTTTTGTACCCCAGCACCAGCAGGCGGTGCGCCTCGTCGCACTCCGGGTTCAATTTCGTGGCCGCTTTTGCGCAGGGGATCATGGAATCGAATTTATTGCACCCCATGTAGATCCTGGCCAGGCTCAGGTAGGTGAGGTAATGCCACGGCGCGTATTTTTTGTAATGGAGCACCTTCGCGGCGGACTCGATGTAGATGCTTTCAAGCAGGGAGGGGAAGTTGACGGTTTTTTTTCCCGCCGCGAGCGTTTGCATCAGTTGTTCTATCCGCCCTTTGCGCCTCCCGTCTTCCTCGTTGACCAGAAGGGTGTTGATGGCGGTAAGCGTTTCCCGGAGGGTTTGGGCGGTCACGGGCTGGTTGATGACGAACGCCGTTTTCGGCATGCGGGCGCCGTTGGCTTTTTCGGTTGCCCGGTCCCCGTAGATGATGAAAGGGATGGAAGGATTGAGTTCCTTTTCGCCGAGCATTGTCAACAGTTCGAGGCCCGTGCCGCGTTTTATTTCGTTGTCCGCGATGATCAGGTCGTAAAAGTGCCCTTTGGGATGGTCGGAAAGCACCAGGACGATGGAGCCTTGGCTGGGAGCTTCTTCTGAGATGTTGAGGGCGAATGTGCTGTCGAAATCCGTGAAAGGAATTTTTTTCAGCGCGTCGCGGATCAGTTTCCTGTCGCCCGGCCGTTCACTGGCAATAAGTACTCTCATATTCCCCTCTTGGCGGCCTGGCTGGCTACCTTTTCCCTCCGGTTTTCATTCTACACCCTCCGGCGCGGATTGTGAAAAGCCGGCAATGCGCCCTTACGGGCGGTGCAGGGAGCGCAGGCGGTCGTATTTGGTATAGGTGTGGAAAGCGCTCAGCGCGCACAGGATGAGGCCCGGCACGCCATCCAAAAAACCGAGTTTGATAACATACATTTTGAGAAACGTGAACACGGGGCGCGCGGTCAGGTCCATCCAGCTTGCCCGTTTGCCCGCCTTGAAGGCCTCTTCGGCCCCCACCCGCGTAAAGTGGTCTATGGTGCGGAAGTGGTCGTGTATCGAATCGAACGAAAGATGGTACAGGTCGCCGTTGAGGTTTTCCACGCGGCCGTCCACCGCCAGAGCGTCGTGCGGATCCACGCCGCCCCAGCGGGCGCGGGACTTTTTCACCAGCCGCACCTTGCGCGCGGGGTACCACCCGCAATGGTTGATCCACCGGTTGATGTAGAACACGCGCCGGGGCATGGCGTAGCCGTCCGCCGACGGATTATGCAATACGCGGAGGATGTCTTCCCGCAATCCGGGCGAGACGCGCTCGTCGGCGTCCAGCGAGATCACCCACTCATGGGACGCCTGTTCCAGCGCGAAGTTCTTTTGCCTGACGTGGCCTGGCCAGTCGCGCTCGATGACGCGGACATTCGGGAAACTATTCGCTATCTCGCGGGTGCGGTCGGCGCTGTGGGAATCCACCACCACTATCTCGTCCACCCAGCCTAGGCTTTGCAGGCAGTCGCCTATCTTGTCTTCCTCGTTGAAGGCGATGACGGCGGCGGATATTTTTGGCGTCACGTCACCGGGGTTTGGCGGGCTTGAGTTGGTCGTCCAGCGGTATCGCCTCGTCAATCAGCATCACCGGGATCTCGTCCCGGATCTCGTACAGCAAACGGCAGTGGGCGCAGACGAGGCCGTCTTCCTTGTCCGTCAGTTTGAGTTCCCCCTTGCATTTGGGGCACGCCAATATGTCCAGCAGTTCCTTGTCTATCGCCATTCTTTCCCCTTTTAGTTGTTGGCCGCCCTCGCCAGGCCGATCCCCGTCACGCTGATGCGGGATGCCGCCATGGCATCGTAGGCGAATTGGTCCGCTTCCATTTCCTGAGGCAGGTCGAATTGATCCGCGCTCCTGAGTTTAAGAGCCGAGTGGTTCAGCGCCGCGTGTCCCATTTCGTGGAAGAGCACAAATGCCAGCGCCGATCGGTAGGCGCTTTCGCCGCCCCATGCCGCCGATGAATTCTTCAGTCCGCCGATGAAATCGCCGGAGAGGTATATGGAGCGGTACAGGGTGTAAGCGCGTGGCTTCATCCCCGTGCACAGATACACCGCGATGCGGTCTTCGGCGCGCGGGGGATGATCGCGCAGTTCCACCGCGCGCACCGGGGGGGTGATGTCGGTGCGGGTCTCCATGTAGGGATTCACGGCCCGGATGATCTCCGCCACGTCGTCGGCGAACGGGGATCGGGACGAAACGCACTGTTGCTCTT
Organism: Nitrospinota bacterium; assembly: GCA_016212275.1. Lineage (GTDB taxonomy): Bacteria > Nitrospinota_A > UBA7883 > JACRGQ01 > JACRGQ01 > JACRGR01. Next base: position 20,078 of record JACRGR010000077.1, read on the forward strand.
CGGGCAGGTTTTTATGCGTCTGCAATTCCAATTTTTCCAGAGACTTTTTTTCGGCCCAACTGACGTTGACGCTCACGTTTTTGTCTCCCACCGCCACCTGTCCGTGGGTGCCGCCGCCGCAAGCGGTGAATAGCGCGGCCCCCGCGCAAAGCGCCCAGGTGCGCGCGGAAGGAAAATGAAATCCCATATCCCAAAATTCTACCATTCCGCGAGGGCGCATCAAAATTTCCTGTTCGGGGGTTCCGCGGTGTAGAATGAATTAAGGAACAAAGGCGAAAATGCCTGTTTGAAATGCCGGGCCGGTGTGGCAGGATAGTGCCGGACCGGCGGCAAGGCAAGGTTTGTGGAGATGCGTTGATGTTTAAGAAGTTCACCGAGCGGGCGCGGAAAGTGATCATCCTTGCCCGGGAGGAAGCGGAAAAGAACCAGCACGAATACCTGGGCACCGAGCATCTTCTGATGGGGATCCTCAAGGACGGCGGCGGCGTGGCCATCGCCGTCCTGCAACGCCTGGGCGCCGATTTGCGGCAGATGAAGCTGGAAGTGGAACGGCACATGCCGCCCACCTCCACCACGTTGGTGATCGGCGATATCCCCTTCACCGCCCGCGCCAAGAAAGTGCTGGAATACGCGGTGGAAGAAGCCCGCTCGATGGGGCACAGCTACATTGGCACCGAGCACATGCTCCTGGGGCTGATGCGCGAAAAGGACGGCGTGGCCGCGCGCATCCTTATGTCATTGAACCTCCACTACACCGAAATACGCGAGCAGACCATCAACCTCCTGCGGGAACCGGTTTCCCCGGCGCAGGAAAAACAGCAGAGCAAAACCCCCGCGCTGGACGAGTTCGGGCGCGACCTGACCGAACTGGCGACGGAGGCCAAGTTGGATCCCGTCATCGGGCGCGAGAACGAGATAGACCGCCTGATACAGATACTGGCGCGGCGGACGAAGAACAACCCCATCCTCATCGGCGAGCCGGGCGTGGGCAAGACCGCCATCGTGGAAGGGCTGGCCCAGCGCATCCATAACCGCGAGGTGCCCCAATTGCTGTACGATAAGCGCGTTATCGCGCTGGACTTGGGGGCCATCATCGCCGGGACCAAATACCGCGGCCAGTTCGAGCAAAGAATAAAAGCGATAATGAAGGAAATCACCCAATCGCGCAACGTGATCATCTTCATAGACGAGATACACACCTTGGTGGGCGCGGGGGCCGCGGAAGGCTCGGTGGACGCATCGAACATGCTCAAGCCGGCGCTTTCGCGCGGGGAGATACAATGCGTGGGCGCGACCACGATAGACGAGTACCGCAAATACATAGAAAAGAACGGCGCGCTGGAGCGCCGCTTCCAGCCGATCATGGTGAACGCCCCCAGCGTGGACGAGACCATCATGATCATCAAGGGGCTCAAGAACGAATACGAGGCGCACCACAAGGCGATCATTACCGACGGCGCCATACGCTCGGCCGTGACGCTCTCGGACCGCTATATCGCGGACCGGTTCCTGCCGGACAAGGCGATAGACGTGATAGACGAGGCGGGGTCGCGCGTGCGCCTGCGGCAGGTGACGTTCCCGCCCGAAGTGCGCGACGTGCAACGGAAGATAGACGACCTGGTGCGCGAAAAACGCGACCGCATCGAGCGGCAGGAATTCGAGTACGCGGTGGAACTGCGCGACCAGGAAAGCAAGCTCCGCAAAGACCTGGAGTTCCTGAAAGAAAAATGGGAAGGGAAGGGCGTGGTCACCAAACCGGAGATCACCGAGACCGACGTGGCCCAAGTGGTCTCTTCCATGACCGGCATCCCCGTGAACCGGCTGGCGCGCGAGGAATCGGAGCGCCTGCGGGACATGGCAAACGAACTCAAGCGCAAGATATTCGGCCAGAACGAGGCGGCGGAACTGGTCGCCGAATCGGTGCGGCGGTCGCGCGCGGGACTCAAGGATCTGCAACGTCCCATCGCCTCATTCCTCTTCCTGGGACCCACCGGGGTGGGCAAAACCGAATTGGCGCATGTGCTGGCGGAGAATCTGTTCGGCGACCGCAAGGCGCTCATCCGGCTGGATATGTCCGAATACGTTGAGAAATTTTCCGCTTCCAAGCTGACCGGCGCGCCTCCGGGATATGTGGGGTACGAGGAAGGCGGGCAACTGACGGAGCAGGTGCGGCGCAGGCCGTACTCCGTGGTGCTCCTTGACGAGATAGAAAAGGCGCACCCGGACGTGTACCAGATGCTCCTGCAGATAATGGACGACGGGAGCCTGACCGACAGTTACGGGCGGCGCGTGAGTTTCCGCAACGTGATACTGATCATGACCTCGAACCTCTCGGCGCGGCTCATCGAAAAGGACTTTACGATGGGCTTCCAGACCCAGGAACCGGCGGTCGGCTACAAAAAGATGTCCGACGGTATCAAAGCGGAACTGAAAAAGGTGTTCAGCCCCGAATTCCTCAACCGTATCGACGAGATCGTGGTGTTCAAAAAGCTGGATCGCGAGTCCATCGCGCACATCGTGGATCTGCAACTGGAGAAGGTGCGCGAACGGCTGAAAGACGAAAAGTTGGACATTGAAGTGATGCCCGAAGCCAAAGAGTGGATCGTGGACAAGGGATACGACCCGGCCTACGGCGCCCGGCCTCTCCGGCGCGCCATCCAGAAATACCTCGAAAACCCGCTGTCGGAGAAAATACTCTCCGGCGAGGTGAAGCCGGGGAGCGTTATCCGTGTGGAAGTGCGCGGCGATGCCCTCTTCCTTGCGGAAAAAACGGCGGTGGAAGCCGTTTAGAACCTGAAAAGACCGATACGTTCTTGACTGGGGGAGAAGTTAACGCAAGCGCACGGCTCTTTGGGAGCCGCTGTCTCTACGCCGTGCTTGCGTTCTGCCTTCTCGTCGGCGCCGGCGCTCCCCCGTCCGCCGCGTTCGATCTCGAAAAGCCGATCAAGGACATCCGCGTCGAAGGGAACCAAAGGGCTAATACCAACACCATCCGCTTCTATATCCGGTCAAAGCAGGGGGATAAATATTCCGTAAAGGAAACCCGGGACGACATCCGCCGGATATTCAACCTCGGCTACTTCGACGACATACGGCTGGAGGTTGAGGAAATGGCGGACGGGCTGGCGCTGGTGTACGTGGTGAAGGAAAAGCCGTTCATTAAATCGGTGACTGTCAAGGGAAACACCGAAATCCCCGAAAAAGACATGCTGGTGCTCATCAACCTGAAGAAAGGTTCTTTCTACCAGCAACATGTGGTGCTGAAGGACATTCAGCGGATAAAGAAGAAATACCTTAAAAAGGGGTTCTATTTCACCGAGATCGCCACCACCTCGAAAGACGCGGGCAACAACCAGGTGGATGTGACCTACAACGTGCAGGAAAAACAAAAAGTGAAGATCGGCAGGGTGATCTTCCGCGGCAACCGGTTTTTCGCCGACCACAAGCTTTTGGACCAGATGGAGAGCAAAGGCGCGAACTTCTGGACGATGTTCACCGATTCGGGCAACTACCAGAAAGAAACGCTCAAGACCGACGTATTGCGGATCGAGGCGCTGTACCGGGACTTCGGGTTCATCAAGGCACGGCTGGAAGATCCCCGCGTGGAGGTGGATCGCGAGAACGCCATTATCCTCATCACCATCGTCATCCATGAAGGGGACCAATACCGGGTAGGCGAGATCACGGCGGAAGGGGATAGCGTCCACACCGCAGAGGAGATACTGGCAAAGGTACAGCTTAAAAAAGGGGAGCCGTTCAACCAATCCGAATTCCGCACCAGCCTTTTCGACATTACCGACCTGTACTCCAACGACGGCTATGCGTTCGCCAACGCGCTCCCGGATCTGAACGAGCACGCGGACACGAAGGTCGTGGACCTGCATGTGAAGGTGGATCCCGGCCAAATGGTGTACATCGGCAAGATGAATTTCATGGGGAACACCAAGACCGCCGATAACGTCATCCGCCGCGAGTTCCGCCTGGTGGAAGGGGAGCGTTTCAGCGGCGAAAAGCTTAACCGCTCGCGCCAGCGGGTGCAGAACACCGGCTTTTTCGCCAACGTCGACATTGAGCAAAAGAGCGGCAGGGAACCCGGCATCCTCGATCTGGACGTGAACATGAACGAGAAGGAGACCGGACAGATAAAGGCGGGGTTGGGGTACAGCTCACTGGAAAACCTGATGATCCAGGCGCAGATCACCGAGAACAACCTTATGGGGACCGGACGTTCGCTCTCGGTGGGGGCCGAGTCCTCCACGTTGCGGCAGGATTACTATATCGAGTTCATGGAGCCGCGCTTTAAGGACCGCGACATCTCGCTTGGGTTCAGCATTTACAGCAGGCAGTACGACTACATCAGCTACACCAGCAAGACGAAAGGAGGCGGGTTCACCTTCGGACGGGCATTGGGCGAATACACGAGCGCCTCGCTGGGATACCGGCTGGAAAACGTGGAAGTGGCCATCAACCGTTCCCTGATCACCCCGGGGGCGTTCCTCCAGGCGCAGGAAGGCACGCGCACCACCAGTTCGGCGACATTGGCGGTGGCCAAAGACACGCGGGACAACACCTATAACCCCACCACTGGGTACCGCACGAATTTCGCGGCACAGCTTGCCGGCGGGCCGTTGGGCGGGGAGAGCGATTTCTACAAGTTGACGCTCGGCGGGAGCCGCTATTACCCGCTTCCCTTCGGCTTTATTTTGATGGGACACGGCGAAATGAAGTATGCCGCGCCCTACGGCGGCCAGACCCTGCCGATATTCGAGCACCTGTTCCTGGGCGGTCCCACCTCCTTGCGGGGTTTCAACTTCTCGGACGTGGGCCCGCGCGACACGAACAGGGAAAGCATCGGCGGCGACTCGTCGCTGTTGTTTAACGTGGAGGTGAGCTACAATTTCACCAAAACGTTCGAGGGCGTGGTCTTTTACGACCGCGGCCAGGTGTATGGCCACGAGGGGGACCTGACCAAGACCACAAGCGACCGGTACGACCTCTCGAACATGCGGCACAGCGTGGGTTGGGGACTGCGGCTTACCACCCCCATGATGCCGATCTGGCTGGCGTGGGGGTTCAAGCTGGACCGGCAACCGGACGAAGGCGCGATGGAGTTCCACTTCACCATGGGCCGGACGTTCTGACGGCGCGGATGAAAATGTAAATTAAGGAGAATATAACTATGTTGAAAAAGTGTTTTATGATCGCGGCTTTGTCCGTTGCCATTTCCCTTCCGGCGTATGCGGCGGAGGTGAAGATCGGCGTTATCAACATGCACCGCGCCTTGAATGATACCGATGAGGGGAAGCGGGCTTCCGAAAAGTTGAATGCGAAGCTGAATGCCGAGGGCAAGAACCTGAAGGTGAAGTTTGATGAAGTGAAAAAGATGGAAGACGACCTGAACCAGCAGGGCTACATGCTCAGCGAGGCGGCCCGTGCCGAAAAGCAGGAAAAGCTCAAACGCGCCGCCCGCGATTTTGAAAAACTGCGGGATGACAAGCAGAAGGAGTTTATCGCGGAGTCCAAGGAATCCACCGAGCGGATCTTGCGGAAACTGATGGACATCGTGCGCGATTACGCCAAGGCGGAGGGATATGTGGCCATCTTTGATTCAAGCGCTCCGGCACAGGCGCTCACCGGCGGCGTGGTATGGGCCGACCCGAAGGCCGACATCACCGGCAAGGTGATAGACCTGTATAACGCCTCCGGCGCCAAAGCCCCCGATAAGCAATAGAACTTAGTCCAGCCTGCGAATGCACTAAAAGGCATCCTCCCCTTTTTGAGGGGAGGAAAGAGGAGGGGGTTTTATCAAACCACCCCTTCCTCCCGTCCTTGTATAGGGATGGGATAGTGCTTTAATTTCCCGCGGCTTTAACCAGCGCCTTGAAGAGCGCGAGGTGCGGCGCGCCCTTCACCAGGAATTCCGGGTGCCACTGCACCCCGATGATGAACCGCTTGCCCGGTTTCTCTATCCCCTCGATGGTGCCGTCCGGCGCAAGCGCGCTGGCAACCAGCCCCGTGCCGAGCTTCTTGACCGCCTGATGATGCGTGGAATTGACGTTGAGCGTTCTGTTGCCGGTGATCGCATGGAGGGCGGTTCCCACCGCCACCTCCGCGGAGTGGGAGGCGAAATGGTGCGGTTGCTTCTGTGAGTGCGTTAGCGCTCCTTTCGTTTGCGAGGGAACGTCCTGATACAGCGTTCCACCGAAATGCACATTGATGAGCTGGTGTCCGCCGCAGATGCCCAGTGCCGGTTTCCCGCTTTTCAGCGCCTCGGCCAGCAGGAGCAATTCGCTTTTCGACCGTTCGGGATTGAGCGCGCCGCACGCCTTTATTTTCCGCTCACCGTACAGGGAAGGGGGAATGTCGAAATTCCCGCCGGAGATGATGAGGCCGCCTAGCCGTTTCATCACCGCCCGCGCTTCTCGCGCGGAGCGTACGAAGGGAATGATGATCGCGTTGCCGCCCGCCATCGCCACCGCATCGGCCACCGCGCGCTTTAGGAAGTAGCGTGGCTCGGTGGCGCCCCGGCTGTTGGTGATGGTCTCCATGTCGGCGGTTATCCCAATCAACGGCATGGCTTGTTTATACCGTTCCCCGCCCCCGGAAGCAAATCCCATGACAAAAGTTATTCAATCGGCCCCCGCTGTTGCCGCATAATGAATGTGGGAGTGACAATATGCCATCAGATGAAGAAATAAGAATCGCGCTCAGGCAGGTGATTGACGCCGAGGTCGGGATCAATATCGTTGACCTCGGCCTCGTGTATGGCATCGAGGAAAAAGATGGCGCTCTGCGTATCAAAATGACCATGACCACCCGCTCATGCCCGCTGGGGGAACTCATTACCCGGGAGGCGGAAGAAGTCATCCGCCGGAGTTTCCCGCAAATCAAATCGGTGAGGGCGGAGATCGTCTGGGAGCCGCCGTGGAACGCCTCCATGATGTCCCCCGCCGCCAAGGAGCGGTTGGGGGGCTGATGGACTTTTTCTACCGCGTCCGGTTTCCGCTGATGGCGATGGGAATGCTGTCGCTTTTGACCGGCATCTGGGCCGGTCTTTTGCGGTTCGGGTGGGACTTCCCCACACCAATCGCGCATTTGGCGGCAATCCACGGGCCGCTGATGGTGTGCGGATTTTTGGGGACGGTCATCGGATTGGAACGCGCGGTGGCGCTGGGCAGGCCGTGGGGCTATGCCGCGCCGCTGTTCGCCGCGTTGGGTGGCGTGACGGTGCTTGTTTTGGATGATGCGAAAACCGGAATCGCCCTTTTCATTGTCTCAAGCGTCCTGTTGGCCGCCATCTACGCGGCGATCCTTTCCAAACAGTTCGCCATGTTCAATGTGACGATGGCGCTGGGCGCGCTGGCGTGGATGGCGGGCAACCTGCTGTGGTTTATCGGAAGGCCGGTGGAGGACTTCGTGCTGTGGTGGGCGGCCTTTGTGATATTGACCATCGCGGGTGAGCGGCTGGAGTTGAGCCGGTTCATGGAGCCGCCGCCGGTGGCGCGCCGTTTGTTTCCCGCCGCCATCGGGGTGCTTTTGGCGGGGAGCGTGTTGACCACCGTTTCATCCGCCACCGGCATAAAGGCGGCGGCACTCGGAATGCTATTCACCGCGCTATGGTTGGCGCGGTTCGACATTGCCCGCCGCACGGTTAGGCAAACGGGGCTTACGCGGTTTGTTGCCATTTGCCTGTTGTCCGGCTATTTCTGGCTTGGGCTGGGCGGAGTTCTTCTGTTCCCGCAACCGGCGTGGGGGCCGGGAAATGGCTATGATGCGGTACTGCATTGCGTGTTCCTGGGGTTCGCCTTCAGCATGATCTTCGGCCATGCGCCAATCATTTTTCCGGCGGTGCTCCGTGTCGCCGTGCCGTACCGACCGGCGTTTTATGTCCACTTCGCGGTCTTGCAGGCTACGTTACTGCTCCGCGTAGCTTCGGACGTTATGGGGTGGGAGAGCGGACGGATGTGGGGCGGACTGCTGAACGCGCTGGCGCTGGTTGCGTTCCTTATCAATACGGTCATTTCGGTTCGGCGGGGAAGGGGAAATACAGTGGAGCGCTAACGAAGGAGACGGAGAGAAAAATCCGGAATCCAGGCCCGAAGCGTGCCGCGTGAGGTTGCTTACCCGCCATCTTATTTACTCGCTTATGTTCATCTCGATGCCGGGGGGGCGGCATGGTGACTCGTTGTGGCTGATGCACGGCGGGCCTTTTCGGCCTCGCGCGCATAAGCAAAGGTGCTTCATCCGCAGTGTACGATGATCTGGACGCCCCTTGCCGAAACCTTCGCCACGATAATTGAGGAATGTTTCGGGGTTGACCCGACCCACTCCTTCATCCAAGAGAAGGGAACCGCCAGGTTCTGAAAATCTATTTCGTTGTTTATTATTAGCCGCAAAAAGGCTTATTCCCTTGACTTGCCTCCATTTCTCTAATATAAACAAAAAGATGCGGGATGAGTTGAATTCGTATTGCGGCGATGGCGTCCGGATGGAGGGACTGCTCAAGTTCCGGGGAGCGCTCCGCTTCGAGGGAAACTTCAAAGGGGAGATCAACACGCCGGATACGCTCATCATCGGCGAGACCGGAAAACTGGAAGCGAAGATCGAGGCCGGTTCATTTTTCAACATGGGAGAAGTGAACGGCGACGTGCGCGCGAGCAAAAAAATATCCATCCTCACCGGAAGCAGGCTGAAAGGGAACATCGACACCCCCGCGCTGGTATCCGAGGAAGGGGCGCTGTTCATGGGCAAGTGCGTGATGCCCGCACAAGCGCCCGCCGCCCTGCTGGAGGAAAAGGAATCCAACCTCAAGCGCGCGATCAATAAGACGTTCCAAAACCTTTTCACCGCCACCGGCGAAAAGGAAGAACCGCAAACCACCGGCTTGCTTTCGAAGATACCGCCGGAAAAAAGGAAGATGGCGCTCGGGGGGTCGGTCGCCGCCGCCATAATGATATTGCTGTACGGCATGTACTTTTACAGTTCCTCCAAGACCTCGATGGGTTCCACCCTTCTTTCGCGCTACATTTACGAGCGGGCCGCGCAGGATAATCCGGCAAAGCTCCTCCTGCTTGCGGACGTGTACTTCAACGAAGAACATTATTCCCGCGCCGCAACCACCTATGCGCGTCTGCGCGAGATCTCGCCGCCCGACCCGGCGGTCACCAAACGCCTGGCCATTTCGCTGGAAAAATCGGGCAACATGGAAGAGGCCGCTTCGTATTACGAGGAGACACTGAAAAACGAGCCGCAGGACAACGAGATCATCACGAAGCTCGCCGATTATTACCAGTCGTCCGGCAATACCGCGAAGCTGATCGGGGTGCGGGAATTCATCGCGTCCAGCCGCCCGGCCGACGTGGATGCCGCGAAAGCGCTGTATGCCCTCTATTTGGAAAACAAGGACACGGCAAAAGCGCTGGAACTGTACAAGGCCCGTATCGCCGCATCGCCGAAAACGGTTGACGACCTGCTGACCATGGGGAAACTGCAAAAGCAGGCGGGCCTTTTGCCCGAGGCGATAAAAACCCTCACCGAAGCGGTGGTAAAGAACTTCTCGAACAAAGAGGCCATCCTCGAATTGGGATACGCCTATCACAAGGCCGGACAGGAGGAGAAATCCCTGGATATTTTCCTCCACATTTCCCGGCTGGACCCGCAACATCCCGAAGCGGTGGTAAACGCGGGGTTCAGCGACTTGGCGATGGGAAAGACCGACAAGGCGGTGGAAGAGTTCAACCGGACGCTCTCCGCGAACCCCGGCAATATGCGCGCCTTGCTGGGGCTGGCTATCGCCTCCAGCAGGCTGGGGGACGGCGGCAAAGCGGAACAGTACTGCAAGAAAATGCTTGAGGCCGATCCCGATTACAGCCCCGCGCTCAACCGGCTGGCCTGGCTGTACGCCCAGCAAAAGCGGAACCTGGACGAGGCGGAAAAATACTCCCTCGCCTCGATGAAATACAACGAAAACCTGCCGGACTACATGGACACCCTTTCGGAGATATACTACCAAAAGAGGAACTACGATAAGGCCATAGAGATCATCACCCGCGCCATTGAATTGCGCCCCACGAACCCGTATTTCCTCACCCAGCTCGAGAAATTCAGCGCCGCGAAACGGCGGCTGGCCCCCCAACCACCCAACACCCCATGATCAACAAACTCTGCTACGAGCAAAAGCAGTTGACCATGGGGACGATGGGAACCCAAAAAGTCTCGCAGGACGAGCACGCCCTGCACTACTGGGCGCGGGAAAACAAAAAGGGGGAAGTGGACATCCTCATGCTCAAACCGGATGGAAACCCCACCGCGATGATAATCGAGACCGTGGAGATGGACGTTTTCAACGCCCGGTTCAAGGACTGCTCCACCCACAAATGCGAACTGAAGAAACTAACGCCCGAAGAGGCGGCGAAAGTAAAGACCGACGCGATGGTGGAGGTGGGAAACCAGCACCTGGAGAAAAAGGAATTCAATTCCGCCGCGTTCGAGTTCGGCCAGGCCCTGAAAATTGACGACAAGAAACTGGAAGCGCACCTCGGCAAGGGAAAGGCGCACATCGCGCTGGGGGAACCCGAAAAGGCCAAAGAACATTTCCAAAAAATGGCCGACATCGACGAACTGTTCAACGAAGACAACAAGCATGTGCTGAACGAACTGGGCATCGAGCTCCGCCGCGACGGGATGCACAAAGAGGCGTTGGAAAACTACCGCAAGGCGCTGGAAATGGACCCCGCGGACGAAGCGCTGTACTTCAACATGGCGCGGGCATTCAAGGAAGCCGGGAACAAAGCCGAGGCGGCGGAAAGCATCAAAAAGGCGCTTGAGTTGAAACCGGATTTCGCGGAAGCGAAAGAACTCCTGAAATCGCTCGGTTAACGCTTCGAAAGGGCCGCGGTTATGCCGCGGATTACAGCTTGAGGACTTTTCTCAGCTTTTCTTCCAGCGTGGCCGCGTTGAACGGCTTCACCACATAGTCGTTCACCCCGGCCTGCGCGGCGGCGACCACGTTGTCCTTCAGCGCTTCCGCCGTGACCATGATGACGGGGATGCTTTTCATGCTGTCTTCGGCGCGCATCGCCTTCAGCAGTTCCAGGCCGGTCATGTTCGGCATGTTCCAGTCCAGCAGGACCACGTCGTACTGGTTCGTTTTCAGCTTGGGGAGCGCGGTGGAGCCGTCGTCCGCCTCGTCCACGTTCTTGATGCCCAATTGGCCGAGTATGTTCTTCTCGATCTTGCGCATGGTGGCAAAATCGTCAATGACCAACACTTTCAGATTCGGATCGAGTTCGCCCATATATCTCCCCTGTTATTGTTAACCCCGTGCTAGCAAAATACTACTGCATTCCCCCCGTCAAATCAAAGGAATTAACATTGGGGGCGGGATTAGTATTTGGCATTTTATCCTGCTAAATTGAAAGGCGTATGAAGGTGATAACCACCCATGTGAACGCCGATTTCGACTGCCTGGCCGCCATGGCCGCCGCGCACAAGCTCCATCCGGACGCGCTGATGACCTTCTCCGGCTCGCAGGAGAAGAACGTGCGCGATTTCATGGCCGCCACCGGGAGCCTGTTCCCGGTGGTGAAGCTCAAAAACCTGGACCTCGGCAAAATCACCTCCCTCATAATGGTGGACACCTCATCGAAAGAGCGGCTGGGGCCGTTCAAGGACCTCGTCGGCAAGGTACCGGTCACCGTTTACGACCACCACCCGTTCGCCGCGCGCGACTTTACCCCGCGCGAAGAACACATAGCCCCGCGCGGCGCCTGCACCACACTTATGGTGGAACTGTTGCGCGAAAAGAACCTCCCGGTCTTGCGCGAGGAGGCCACCCTCCTCATGCTCGGCATTTATGAAGACACCGGCGCGCTCACTTTCACCTCCACCCGGAGCGAGGACTTCCTGGCCGCCGCGTGGCTCTTGGAACAGGGGGCCGACTTGAACATCGTATCGGACTACCTGCACCGCAACCTCTCGCGGGAGCAGACGGAAATGCTCCACGAGCTGATGGATCGAATGGAATACCACGACATCAACGGGGTGGAGGTGGCGATGGCGTTCGTCTCCAGCAAGCGGTACATCGGCGACCTGGCGATGGTGGTTCACACGCTCAAAGAGATGGAGAACATCTACGCGCTCTTCGTGGCGGTGGAAATGGAGGGGCGCATAAACATGATCGCCCGTAGCCGGATACCGGCGGTGGACGCCGGGGCCGTGGCGGGCGTTTTCGGCGGTGGGGGGCACCCCACCGCCGCATCGGCGGTGGTACGCGATATGCTCATGCCCGACGTGCGCGAAAAACTGCTGGAAACCCTGCGGCACGCCATCCCCCCATCCCCCGTGGCGGGGGACATGATGGTCACCCCATTCGTCACCATATCGAAAAACGAAACCATCGCGCAGGCCGAAGCGATGCTCACCCGCTATGGTTTCAACGCGCTCCCCGTGGCGGAAGACGGGGTGCCGGAGGGGATCATCACCCGGCAGACGGTGGAAAAAGCTCTTTACCATTCTATGGGCAAGGAAAAAGTGGCCGACTACATGAACACCGCCATCGCCAGCGTGCGGGCCGAAACGCCATACGCAACCGTGAAGGAGATCGTCATCCATCAGAAACAAAAGGTGGTGCCGGTGCTGGACAACAAGGGGGTGATGACCGGCATCATCGGGCGCACGGACGTGATGCACGCGGTGTATGCCGACATGATGAAAAGCCACGCCGCCATTCCCCGCTCCGGGCGCAAGGTGGTCCGCCCCGTGGCGCGCGACATGACGGCGGTGATGAAAGAGCGGCTCCCGGATGAGGTAAAAACCCTGCTGGAACGGGTGGCGGACTGTGCCGCGGAATGCGGGTACACCGCGTATGCCGTGGGCGGCTTCGTGCGCGACCTCATCATGCGCCGCAAAAATTACGACGTGGACGTGGTGATAGAGGGGGACGGCATAGACTTCGCCCACCGGTTCGCCGAAAAGCACGGCGGCAAGGTGCGCCCCCACAAAACATTTCACACCGCCATCGTCACATTGGGCGCGCACCGCAAGATGGACGTGGCCACCGCGCGCACCGAATACTACACGGAACCCGCCGCGCTCCCGATAGTGGAAATGAGTTCGATAAAGAACGACCTGTTCCGGCGCGATTTCACCATCAACGCGCTGGCGGTGAAGCTCAACGGCAAGAACAAAAACCATCTGATAGACTTCTTCGGCGGCCAGCAGGACCTGAAGGACGAGGTCATCCGCGTCCTGCACAGCCTGAGCTTCGTGGAAGACCCCACCCGCATCTTCCGCGCCATCCGGTTCGAGCAGAGGTTCCACATGAGCGTGGGCGCGCAGACCGAAAAGCTGATGAAGCTCGCCATCGCCAACCGGCTGGTGGAGCGCATCTCCGGCTCGCGCCTTTTCGGGGAACTGCGGCAGATATTCAACGAGGAGAACCCCTCGCGCGCGCTGTGGCGGATGGAGGAGCACGGGCTGTGGGCGTTCATCCACCCGGAGATACGGTACGACGACGCGGCGCACGAGCTTTGCCGTCAGGCGGAAGAAGCCATCGCGTGGCACCGGCTGACCGGCGACGGCAAGCGCCTACGCCCGTGGATGGTGTACCTGCTGTGCCTCGCGCAACCGCTGGACGCGCAGGGGGCGCGGGAGATGATGGAACGGCTCGGTTTCATGAAAGGCCCCATCACCCGGTTTTTGCACACGCGGCAGGAGATGGCGCACATCCTCGCGCGCATTGAAAAAAAGCCGCCCAAAACGCCGGTGGAGGTTTTCGAGGCGCTCGACGGGATGGACGACGAGGGGCTGACCGCCCTGATGGCGGCGGCGCGCGAACTGGAAATGAAAAAGGTGATCGCCGATTACGTGACGCGCATCCGCCACATCCGCCCGAAGCTAAGCGGCGCGGATCTGCTGAAAGAAGGCATACAAAGCGGCCCGGAAGTGGGCAAGATATTGGACGCCCTGCGGCGGGAGAACATCAACGGCCTGCTCGCCACGAAGGAGGAGGAACTCCGTTTCGCCAAGGCGTACCACCGCAAACTCACAGGTCATAGCCCCGCAAAGCCTGCCAGCCCGTGAATCGCCACCAGTTTGCATTTTATTGCTTTCGCGAGGGATAATCTCGATTGTGGATAACATTATCAACCTCCGTATCTTTGGCATAATTGGCTGGCAAGGTGCTCTTTGGAAAAGATAAAAGTATACAAAGAAGCAAGATTCTTTGCAGATGTTTTGAAAGAGGCACTTGAAGTCTCTCAAGGGATCGCAAAAAGGAGCAAAAACGAGCTCAAAATAATAAGAATGATCGTCGAGCACAAAGATTCGACTTGGAAATATGATTCTTTGGAAGAGTTCCTTGCCGATTACCGGCAACATCAAGGGAATGCCACCTTGCACACTATGGGCAATAAAGTTGATTTTGTTGTCGATATTTCTCCACGCTCCGCCCAAGTAAGTGTCAGAGGGGATTGCCGTCCGGACATTGAAACCGTTTTTGGTGTTTTTGAAAAACATCTAAATTCCTCAAAACTCCCCCCTATTCCAAGGCCGTCTGAACCAGAAGTGGAACCGGTGGTATTTATTGGTCACGGTGGAAGTCCACTTTGGCGCGACCTAAAGGACCATCTCCAAGATAAACATAAAATAAAGGTTGAAGCTTACGAGACTGGCGCAAGAGCCGGCCATACCATAAGGGACATCTTGGAGGAGTTAGTGAAAAAGTCTTCTTTCGCCCTTCTAGTCCTCACAGCCGAGGATGAAATGCCCGATGGGACTTTTCGTGCCAGACAAAACGTGATCCACGAGGTGGGGTTATTCCAAGGACGAATCGGGTTTGCACGAGCAGTGGTGCTTCTTGAGGAGGGGGCTGAAGAGTTCTCAAACATCCAAGGCATTCAGCAAATCCGGTTTTCCAAGGGCAACATCAAAGAAACATTTGGAGAAGTAGTTGCAACGATAAGGCGAGAATTTGGCAACTGATGTTTGCAAAAATTTTCACATTCCAGTTTCGCGGAAGGTCGCCGCTTCCATCGGTTTATGCTCTTCATTGACTATACCGGGGCAAATAAATCAACTATCATCGGGCTAATTAGGAGGAAAAAATAATGAAATCCGGTCAGGCGACAGCGGAGGTGTTTTTTACCGCTTTCAAGGCGCTAAAAAGCGCGGAGCGGGAAGCGTTTATCGTGAAAGTGGTGGGCGACCCGCAACTAAGGGAAGACCTCCTGGATGCGGCACTCATTGAAGAAGCAAAAAAGGTCAAGGGTAGAGCCGTCAGCGCCCGTGAATTCTTTTCAAGGAACAAGAAGAAGGTCGCTTGAGCTACCAGGTTTGGTTAATGCCCCAAGCCCAAAAAGACCTTGATGGGTTCCGGGGTAAACTTCACGCAAAATTTGAAAGCATCATTTTAGGGCTATATGAGAACCCACGCCCGCATAACTCAAAGAAACTTAGCGGTAGTGGTTCACGATATCGAATTCGCGCCGGCGATTACCGGATCCTTTATGAACTGGATGAACAAAAGAAAATCGTAAGGGTGTACCGGATAGTCAACCGGAAGGAAGCTTACCGCTAAACTAGAAAAAGCCTTCCATGCCGATGGTGATGACGGGGGGGCGGTCGAACTCGGTGGGTACGCCGTAATCCACCCGGATGAGGCTGATGCCGGGCGCTTTCAACAACGCTATCCGCAGTCCCGCGCCGACGCTGGAGTTCAGCCTTTTCAACGTGTCGCCGGAATAGTTGTTCCATGTGTTTCCCGCGTCGGCGAATAGAACGAACCCCGGCTCGATGATGCCCGCAAGCATCGGCGTGTAGGTGAAGATACGGTCTTCCAGGTTGATCACCGCCTGATTGCGCCCGGTGAATTCGTCCGCCTTGTACCCGCGCAGGCCGCTGGTGCCGCCCAGGTGAACACGGTTGGTTTCGCTTTCCATGTAGGTGCCCTGCACCCGCAGAACAAACATATGCCGGTAAAACCAGCGCGCATAATACTGCAAAACCGCGTCGGCAAGATGGTCGTTGAACTGGTCGTCGTTGCGTGTGAGGTTCAGCTTGCTCAACAGGTAGTCCCGCTCGAAGAACCGGTGCCACTTCGTGACGCCGAACGACAGGGCGATGTCGGAGGTGGTGGAGCCGAGCGTGGTCATCCGCTGACCCGCGAGGAAGGTGTAGCGCGGACCGAGCGGAATATCCTCTTTTTGGCGGAATTTTTCAATGTAGGTTTCCTCCGCATATTCGTACGGATTCCGCAAGAACTCAAAAGAAGCCTGCATTTTATTATCCACCTTCATCTCCGGCGCCTTGTTGACCTCCAGAACCCTTTGCTCGCCCAGCGAGAGGATGAGCGAGGTGCGCAGGATATCATCCCCATGGGGCGTGGCCCATCCGTAGTACAGGTTCATGCGGTAAGAATTGAACTTCATCGCCGACTCCTGATGGTCGGTGCGAATATAGGAAACCCCGTGGGCCTTTTTCGTGGTGATGGCGTAAAAAGGCTGTTCCACGATCCCCTTATACACGTTTTCGTTCGGCACCACGTCGTACCCCAGCCGGATGGCGTAGCGCGTCCCCATGAAGTTCGGGTCGGTGTACCCTATCGAATGGGTGTAGCCGCTATTGTTATGCCGCAGGCTGTAGTTGACGCTCTGGCCAAACCCCGCGAGGTTTTTTTCGCCGAAATCCAGCCCCGTGGTGGCATTTTCATCCGTGCCGCCGAACGTGCCGCCGATGATGAGCGACCATTGGTCGCGGGTGTGGACGGTAACGTCCACGGTTTTGTTCAGCGGCACGGGATCGGCTTTGATGTACACGTCCGTCAGGATGGAGCGCTTGCGCAGGATACGGGTGGTTTCCTCGATGATCCGTTTGTCGTAGGGATCGCCTTCCTTGAAAAGCAGTTCGTTGCGGATGACGCTTTCCTGGGTGACGGTGTGTATCTTGTTGCCGGATGTGCCGATGATGCCGCTTTCCTTGGGATTCTTCTCGTCGAATACGTTGTCGCGGATTATCGTGATCTTGCCGATGGTGTAGCCGGCCAGTTCTTCCGCCCCGGCGGCGGTGGAGAGTAACGCAAGGAAGATGAAACAGGCCGGGAAGGTCCTGAAAATCAGGGCCCCCAGCCTCGGCAGAAGGTTATTTCCGCGCCACGCGGGAAGCCACATCCACACGCGCCTGCGCGCGCTCCAGCTTCGCCCGGTAACCGGGAAAGAATTTAACGCCCTCCTGGGTAACGCCCGCAAGTTCCTGCTCCCATTTGTCACGGTCTTTGATCGCTCGTTCGAGGTTTATGTCCTCGGCCCTTTCGGCATTTTCCACAAGCAGGGCAACCGTTGATGTATCCACATGGGCGTATCCCCAGCTTACCGCCACATAATGTTTTCCGTGGTGGTCTTCATAGCATACCTCGCCGGACCGGAGCAGGGAAAACAGTTCCGCATGCCCCGGCAGTACGCCGAATTCCCCCTCGGTGCCGGGGGCGGAAACGAACTTCGCTTCCGTATCCACCAGCTTGCGGTCGGGCGTCAATATTTCCAGATGTACGGTGGTCTTTTCCATCAGGCGCCTTTCTTGATCTTCTCCGCTTTCTGCACGGCCTCTTCAAGGTTGCCGACCATGTAGAACGCCTGCTCCGGCAGATGGTCCACTTCGCCGTTCACCAGCGCCTTGAACCCGTCGAGCGTATCCTTGATCGGCACATAGCGGCCCGGCGAACCGGTGAACGCTTCGGCCACGAAGAACGGCTGGGAGAGGAAGCGCTGTATCTTGCGGGCGCGGGACACCGTCAGCTTGTCGTCTTCCGAAAGCTCTTCCATACCGAGGATGGCGATGATGTCCTGCAGTTCCTTATACCGCTGGAGCGTGGATTGCACGCGGCGGGCGATGGAATAGTGTTCTTCACCCACCACCTGCGGGTCGAGGATGCGCGAGGTGGAATCCAGCGGGTCCACCGCCGGGTAAATGCCCAGTTCGGATATTTTCCGGCTGAGCACGGTGGTCGCGTCGAGGTGCGAGAACGTGGTGGCCGGGGCCGGATCGGTAAGATCGTCCGCGGGGACGTACACGGCCTGTACCGAGGTGATAGAGCCTTTCTTCGTGGAGGTGATGCGCTCCTGGAGCGCGCCCATCTCGGTTGCCAGCGTCGGCTGGTAGCCGACGGCGGAAGGCATGCGGCCCAGGAGGGCGGACACTTCGGAACCCGCCTGCGTGAAGCGGAAGATGTTGTCCATGAACAAGAGCACGTCCTGCCCCTGCACGTCGCGGAAATATTCGGCCACGGTGAGGCCGGTGAGCGCCACGCGCTGGCGCGCGCCGGGCGGCTCGGTCATTTGGCCGTAAATGAGCGCGGCCTTGTCTATAACACCGGATTCGCTCATTTCGTGGTACAGGTCGTTCCCTTCGCGGGTGCGCTCGCCCACGCCCGCGAACACGGAGTAGCCGCCGTGTTCCTTGGCGATATTGTTGATCAGTTCCATGATGAGCACTGTTTTGCCCACGCCCGCGCCGCCGAACAGGCCGGTTTTGCCGCCCTTGAGGTACGGTTCGAGGAGGTCAATGACCTTGATGCCTGTTTCCAGCATCTCGGCGGAAGTTTCCTGTTCTTCGAACGAGGGGGCTTCGCGGTGAATGGGATCCCGCCGGTCGTACTTCACCGGGCCTTTTTGGTCCACCGGTTCGCCGACGACATTCATGATGCGCCCCAGCACGCCAGCTCCCACCGGCACGGAAATGGGCTTCCCGGTGTCTGTCGCCTTCATGCCGCGCACCATGCCGTCGGTGGGGTGCATGGCCACGGCGCGCACGGAGTCCTCGCCCAGGTGGGAGGCCACTTCGGCGACCAGTTTCTTGCCGCCCTCCAAGTCTATCTCCAGCGCGTTCAATATCGCGGGAAGTTGGCCGCGGGGAAAATCCAGGTCAATAACCGGTCCGATTATCTGCGTCACTCTGCCTTGAGACATCACTCCTCCGTTTTTGATCAGCCTTTAAGGGCGTCGGCCCCCGAGACAATTTCTATCAATTCCTTGGTTATCGCGCTTTGGCGGGCGCGGTTGTAAATAAGCGTCAGGCGGTTGATCATGTCTCCCGCGTTGCGCGAGGCGCTGTCCATGGCCGCCATGCGCGAGCCGTTTTCGCTGGCCCACGATTCAAGCAACGCCTGGTACACCTGCACCTCGACGTACTGCTCCACGATCGCGTCCAGCACCGACGCGGCGGAGGGTTCGTACAGCCCTTCCGGTTTTTCCTCCGCGTTCGCCCCGGCTTCCAGTGAGACCGGGACAAGCTGGGCCACGGTAACGTCCTGCGCGATGACGGTGCGGAACTTGTTGTACACGATGTACACCTTGTCCACCTTGCCGGAGGTGTACATCTCTATCACGTCTTTGGCAATGGAGGCGGCGAAGGGATAGTTGACGTTCCGGGAAAAGTCCACATACGCTTTTTCCATCGTCACCTTCCGCCTGCGGAAGTAGTCGCGCCCCTTTTTGCCGATGGAGGAAAGATGCACGTCCTTCCCCTCGTTCTCTTCCATGATCTTCAGCACCGCCTTGAACAGGTTGCTGTTGAACGCGCCGCACAGCCCCTTGTCCGAAGAGAACAAAAGGACGAGGACGTTCTTTTCGTTCCGGCGCGCCAGCAGGGGGTGCGATTCCCCGCCGAACGACGCGCCCAGCGACCCGACCACCTCCCGCATTTTCGTGGCGTAGGGGCGGGCCTGCACCACGGCGTCCTGCGCCCTGCGGAGCTTCGCCGCGGCGACCATTTTCATCGCCTTGGTTATCTGCCGCGTGTTCTTCACCGAGGTGATGCGGCGTTTTATTTCGCGTGTGGATGCCATCCTAGAACCTGCTCTTGTACTCTTCGAACGCGGTGGTCAGCGACTTTTTCAGGTCGTCGTCCAGCGCCTTCTTTTCGCGCAGGTCCGCCAGCACCTTCGGGTGCTTGGCGTCGAGATGCGCCAGGTAGCCCAATTCGAACTCCCGGATGCGGTCCACCGGAATGGCGTCCAAAAGACCCACGGAGCCGAGGAATATCGCGGCCACCTGCTTTTCCACCGGCACCGGCGAATACTGGCCCTGCTTGAGCAGTTCCACCATGCGCGCGCCGCGGTTGAGCTGTTGCATCGTGGCGGCGTCGAGGTCCGAGCCGAACATCGTGAATGCGGCCAGTTCGCGGTACTGCGCCAGGCTGATGCGGAGCGTGCCCGCAACCTGCTTCATGCCCTTGGTCTGCGCGGCGCCGCCCACGCGGGACACCGAAATGCCGACGTTGATGGCCGGCCGCACGCCCGCGTAGAACAGGTCGCTTTCAAGGTATATCTGCCCGTCGGTGATGGAGATCACGTTCGTGGGGATGTACGCCGAAACGTCGCCCGCCTGCGTTTCGATGATCGGGAGCGCCGTCAGCGATCCCGCGCCCAGTTCGTCGCTCACCTTGGCGGCGCGCTCCAAAAGCCGCGAGTGGAGGAAGAACACGTCGCCGGGATACGCTTCGCGGCCCGGCGGGCGGCGGAGCAGGAGCGAAAGTTGGCGGTATGCGGCGGCCTGCTTCGAAAGATCGTCGTACACCACCAGCGCGTGTTCCTTGTTGTCGCGGAAGTATTCGCCGATGGCGCACCCGCAGAACGGCGCGAGGTACAGCAACGGCGCGGGTTCCGACGCGGTGGCCGCCACGATGGTGGTGTATTCCATCGCGCCCGCCTCTTCCAGCCTCTTGAACACCTGGGCAACGGTGGAGCGCTTTTGGCCGATGGCCACATAAATGCACTTCACGCCCAACCCTTTTTGGTTGATGATCGTGTCTATCGCCACGGCGGTCTTGCCGGTCTGGCGGTCGCCGATGATCAGTTCGCGCTGGCCGCGGCCGATCGGCACCATCGCGTCAATCGCTTTCAGGCCGGTCTGGAGCGGCTCATGCACCGATTTGCGGTCAATAACGCCGGGGGCGATGCGCTCGATGGCGCCGAAATGCCTGGTCTTGATCGGGCCTTTGCCGTCAATCGGCTGGCCCAGCGCGTTCACTACGCGCCCGATCATCTCGTCGCCCACTGGCACTTCGGCCACGCGGCCAGTGCGCTTCACTTCGTCGCCTTCCTTGATGCCGGTGTCTTCGCCCAGGAGAACCGCGCCCACGTTGTCGCGCTCCAGGTTCAGCACCATGCCCACCACGCCGCCGGGGAACTCGAGCAGTTCGCCCGCCATGGCGTTATCGAGGCCGTAGATGCGGGCAATGCCGTCGCCCACGGAGATGATGGTTCCCACCTCCTTGAGTTCGACCCCCTTCTCGAATCCCTCGATCTCTTTCCTGATTATTTCACTGATCTCTTCAGCCCGGATAGCCACGGTCAAGCCTCCTGTTCCAGTTTAATTTTCATCCTCTTGAGTTGGTTGCTCACGCTCCCGTCATATACCTTACTGCCGACGCTGGCGA
>JACRGR010000076.1 GCA_016212275.1 Nitrospinota bacterium
AGACCTCTGAAAAAGTCCACCCTTTTGGGGTCATTGCGAGGAGTGAAACGACGAAGCAATCTCTATTGGGTTGATATTGCACACCGGGAGATTGCTTCGCTGACGCTCGCAATGACTGTTCATCCCTTTTTCAGAGGTCTCAGGTTATGCTTCCCCTATATTGAAGGGTACGCATCCCCATTGCTGATGTTGATGCCATGCAAAGCTTAATTCCGACTATAGAACGGCGCTGGCG
Organism: Nitrospinota bacterium; assembly: GCA_016212275.1. GTDB lineage: Bacteria > Nitrospinota_A > UBA7883 > JACRGQ01 > JACRGQ01 > JACRGR01. The sequence goes on from JACRGR010000076.1 coordinate 236, forward strand.
ACGCCGTCCAGCTTCGTCATAATCTGTTCATTCGCTGGCTCCGCGTAAACCGCGATCATGTCGCGAATTTCCTTGCTCGCAAAGCGCTGGACGAACGTCAACTTCGTCCCCTCACGCGCTTCCTCGAAACGGATTTCGACGTCAAATTCCGGCTTGGAGATGTGTCGATACCGAATGAGGTGGTTCTCGATGATTTCGTCAAATACGGCCTCGTTTGGATAGTCTTTTCCGTCTGGGCCGTGCATTGTGAAAATCCACTTTCCGCCAGGCGAAAACTCAAATTGATGGAAGGTGGTTGTGAAACCGTCCGGGCCAAACCATTGGGGAATCAGATCGGGGCTGGTCCAAGCCTTCCAAACCTTGGTGACGGGATGGCGGAAGACTCGGGTGGTGACAATGTCGCGGTCAGTTACTTTGAATTCTTGGGTCATCTAAATATCCTCCTTTTCGAGTACCTTGTCCAGCCGGTTGAAGCTTTGGTGGATGGAAAGCGCGAGTTTGCCAATCCAGTCGCGGAGTTTTTGAAGCTCTGCAAAATTGACTTGGTACAAACGGAACTTGCCCTGGCGTTGGATGGTGACGACCTTCGCCTCCGCGAGGATTTTCAAGTGCTGGGAGATCGCAGAGGGGGTGACATCGAAGAGACGGGAAATCTCAGTTGCGGCAACAGGACCCTTGCGTGCGACGAAATTGAGTATCCGTCTGCGGGTTGGGTCGGCGATGGCTCCAAAGGCATCCATGTGGCAACAATACAGTATTTGCTTAATTAAGTCAACGCTAAAATAATATGTATCTAGCTTAATATAAGGCCTTATCACGAGCTTCCGAGTACTTCTTTCCAATACCGCGCGGTAAGTCTTCACAATCTCCGACGCAGTAGTTAAGGTTTGAGTCATCTTATTGAGGGCGAATGCAAAGATATGGTTATTAACATTGCACATTTATGGCCAAAGTTACAAAATGGGATTTTTGTATTGATGATTGGTGAATACAGGACTCAAAAAACCGGATAGCCGCCTTGGCGGGTGTTCCGCGTTTTTCACACGAGCCACTTCAATGGCGAAGTGTAAAAGTGAGCGCACGGCGCGACCGATGAGGGAGCGCAATCGCACTGGGAGGTGCGGTTAGTGCGCGAATCGGGGCCGATGGAGCGGCAACGTGACGTTGCCGCGAACAGTGGCCGAGTCCATCTTACTGCCACCGTGGACAATCCAATAATGTTCTTCCCCCGCATTCCACCGGCTTGCCCCGTTTCGCGTTCTCGGTTACTCTGTTTCCATGCCTTTTTGCCCGAATAAACACAGTGGCAGATAATGTCATACCTGAAGATATGTACAGGAAATGATTTGCCGTCACACTCGCATTCCCCTTATGGAGAATGCTGTTAACGGAGGTCGTCCGGGAAAAGATGGTTAGGAATTTCGTCCCCCGCAATCTCCTTTGGATTGCGGCGGTGGCGCTGTTGGTCCCCGCCACCGTTTCCGCCGCCACGGTTCTTCTATCCGGACGGATGGACAACATCTTAATAGATCCCTACGCCGAATGGGTGGAGGACCGCGAGGGGACGCTTACCATCGGTGATGTGACTTCCGGGCGCATTCTCTTCCATCCGGCGGGGGAAAAACCCACTTTGAACTTCGGAGTGAACGGCTACGCCTACTGGCTCCGGTTTACGGTCGAAAACCCGTCTCCGCGCCCCTTGCAATGGGTCTATGAGGTGAAAGAGACCTGGATGAGTTTCGCGACGGTCTATTGGCGCGCCCCGGACGGACGGTGGCTTTCAAAGCGGTCGGGCGATCACCTCCCGCGCGGGGCGAGGGAACTTGACCTGCGCAAACCGGCCTTTTCCATGGAAACCCCCGCGCTGACCACGCAAGTGGTGTACATCGTCTGCCGGATGGAGCCGACCGGGCCGGCCAACCAGACGGCCGGGATATTTTCTCCCGACCGGTACGAGCACACCATCCGCGTCGAATACCTTCTGTACGGCATCTACTATGGCGCGATGCTCATAATGTTCTTCTACAACCTGTTCATTTGGGTATCGGTGCGGGACAGGAGTTACCTTTACTATGTGCTGTACATCGCCGCGCTTACCGCCTTCTGGTTCAACCTCAACGGCCTCGGTTACGCCTTCTGGTGGGGGAATAACCATTTCCTGCAGGACCTGACCGGCCCTGCACTGCTTGGAGTGGCGCTCATCACCGCCACCCTTTTCACCCAGCATTTTTTGCATACGAAGACAGTCCTGCCCCGTTTTCACCGTTTTTCCCATGTGACCTACGCGATGGGCGCGGTCATCCTGGCCTTGTGTGTGTTCGATGTTCCCCGGTTACTTATTCCGATGACCTACTTGGGCGCCGTGTTCATCCTGTTCTATCTGGTGGCGGGAGTCCTTGCGCTGAAGGCGGGGTTTCGCGCCGCCCGCTTTTATACCCTCTCGTGGACCATGTTCGTGGGAGGGGCCTTTATCTACGCGCTTAAGGATTTTGGGTTTCTTCCGTACAACAGCTTCACCCTTTTGGCCGCGCAGGGGGGGAATCTGCTGGAAGCGGGACTGCTGTCGTTCGCTCTGGCCGACCGTATCAAATTACTACAGGAAGAGAATGACGCGGCCCGGAGCGCCGCGCTGGAGAAGGACCGCGTGCTTGTGGAAACGCTCAGCCGCGCCAAGGCGGAACTGGAAATGAAAGTGGAGGAACGCACCGCGGAGCTGACGGAGCAACGCGACCGCGCGGAACAGGCCACCAGGATGAAAGACCGGTTTGTCACTCTGGTCTCCCACGACCTGCGCGGCCCCATTGCGAGCATCATGACTTCCGCCACAATGTCGCGGGAGGTGGAACCGGCGGCGGCAAGGACTCTGGTGGAGGGCATTGGCAGTTCCGCGGGGGCGCTCTTGCACCTCATCGAAAAGTTGTTGGACATCGGACGGCTACAGACGGGTGGGATCGTGCCAGTGTGCCGCACTGTCTCGCTCCGGGCGGAAGCGGATGCCGCGCTTTCCCTGCTTGCTCCCGCCGCGGCGGGCAAGGGTGTGGCCGTGGAAAACGCACTGCCGCATGATCTGGATGTCGCGGCGGATCCCGACCTGTTGCGCCAGGTGATGTTGAACCTGCTGTCGAACGCTGTCAAATTTTCACATGCGGGCGAGGTGGTGCGGATTTATGCCACCAATGGGGGGCCGGATACCTTCGCCGTATCCGACACCGGCGTCGGCATCCCCACGGAACGCATACCGGATATCTTTCGCCACGAGGTGAAGGTCAGCACGGTTGGGACGTCGGGGGAGAAGGGGACGGGGCTTGGCCTGCCGCTTTGCATGGACATCTTGCGCGCCCATGGCGGAGCCATGCGTGTTGAAAGCGCGGTGGGGCGGGGAAGCATATTTTTCGTCAGCCTTCCGGCGCGGGCCAAGCGCATCCTGTTGGTGGACGATCAGGAGGCCCACCGCCAGATGATGAAAGAGATTCTCGCCGGCGCGAAGGTGGATGTGGCGGTGCTGGAAGCGGGTGACGGCGTCGAGGCGCTGGAGGAACTCAAACGGGGCATTCCGGACCTGATAGTCGCCGACCTGCAAATGACGCCGATGGACGGCTTGGCCTTGTTGAACAGGGTGAAAAGCGAGGGGCCGCATGCGAATATCCCTTATATCGTGGCTTCCTCCGGTGTTACGGCGGCGGAGGCGGGCGGTCTGGACGCTTTACGCGAAAAGGTGTTGGCGATGGGAGCGGCCGATTTTGTCCTCAAACCGGTGGTGGCGGAGGACTTCATTGTCCGCGTCCGCCGTTTTCTCTAGAGTATTTCAACTTAATATTGATGCGGGACACTGTCATTCTGAAGGAGCGTTAGCGACAGAAGAATCTCACAGCGGAGATTCTTCGCTTCGCTCGGAATGCCACCGCGGCGCGTGCAAGATTAATTAAATGCTCTGGCGGCCCGGGGCGTGGCGGCTGGTGTGGTATCAGCTCACCGTGTAGGTCAATTGTTTCGAGTAAGTGACCGTTTTGTGCGTAACCGTAACCGTTACCGTTCCGTTCCCAAGGGTGCCGCCCGATGAAATGGAGAATTCAATTTCCACCGGCCCGGTCAGGTAGTCTTTCGGGAAAGTATATGTTTTTGTCGTTCCCGTCGCCGAGCTTGTTCCACGGGACGTGTTTATTGCAAGGTCTGAAAGTACCCCGGCGGTTGCCGACACCACGACGGTGGTGCCGGGGAGGAGGGGGTTGAAGTTGGCGTCCGCCACCAGCACTTTCAGCTTTTTGGGGTTTCCCGCGGAAACCGTGAATGCGGCGTCGGTGTAGGGCGCCGTCCGGTTGAACAGGATGTTTTGGGGAGTGCCGCTCATGATCAGCTTTATCTCCCGTGAGAGGACCGTGGACGCGTCCCAAATCCCGTTTTTCGCGCCATCCCATGTCCCGTTAGCATTCAGATCAACGAAATATTCGCCGGTGTCCCATTGTCCGTTGTCGTTATAGTCGGTGAATGGTTCAGCGATGGTATCGGTGAATGATTCCCCCGCGTCGTAGCCGCCGCTTCCGTTCGTATCGGTGAACCCTTCCTCGCCCTTGACCGTGACGAGCACGCTTCCCCATCCGTTCCGGGGATGGTACGCCGTGTCCACGCCGGCATAATCGGTTTGCAGTGCCGCCATTATTTGCGCTTCCGTCAGGTTTTGCGAACGCCATCCATTGAAGAGGTTGGCGACGCTGGAAATGGCCACCGATTTGGGGCCCGGCACCTGCGTCCGGAATATCACCGTGGCGGTGCCTTTGGCGTCGGCGGTCGCGGTGCTACTTTCGGTGGCTCCCGACTCGGCATAAAAGGTGACTTTGGTGCCGGTAAGCACGTTCCCGTTCCCGAACCGGTCGGCGATATAAACCGAGATGTTCGCCTGGCTGTTGGTAATGGTGCCATCCAGATTGAAGGTGTCGGGAGAGGTCTCGAAATGGGCGTCGTTCGGAATGCTATGGGAGACCGACCCGGCGCCGGATGAGCCTGTTGAGGAGGTGGAGGTGGTAGTTGTATCGGAGCCGCACCCCAACATGAAGGAAAAAACGGGAACCATGAGGAACGCAAATGCCGGAGGGAAATGCCGGGTCTTCATCCCGGAATTAACGCGCGCTCCAACGAAAGCGATTCATGGATGTTAAAATAGCAAATATAAGATGCAATTGCCAATGCAATACAACGCGCAATAGTGGAATGGCGGCCTAAATCTCCGGCTGATCCATGGATGTCATGCCCGTGAAAACGGGCATCCAGGTTTTTCCCCCCTGGATTCCCGCCTTCGCGGGAATGACAGTTCAAAAAATGGCGTTTGGTATTTCAAAACATGGCACTACCCATGGGTTCCGTGTTACCCGAAAAATTTTCCTTGGGGAATGCCGCCGCTACTTGGCAAACACCTCTTTGAAGAACTTTGCCAGTTCGCTCCACGAGGCTTTGTCGGCCTGCTCGTTGTACGCGAGCGGGATCTTGAATTGTTTGCCGTACTCCGTGGCCTCCGGGTTGGTGAAGCTGTGAACCGCGCCGGGATAGCTGAAGAACCGCAGGTCCACCGCCGCGTCCGCCATTTCCTGTTTGAAGGCGGCCACCTGTTCCGCAGTCTGGAATGGATCGTCCGCGCCGTTCGCCACCATCACTTTCGCTTTCACCGCCCCTTTTTGCGCCTTGATGTGGCCGGGGAGGTGGCCGTGGAATACCGCCACGCCGCGCAGGTCCAGCCCCTCGCGCGCCATCGCCAGCACCACGCCGCCGCCGAAACAGTAACCGATGGCTCCGTTTCGGGACGCGTCGACGGTTGGCTGGGCGTTCAACAATGCGCGGGCCGCGAGAAAGCGCGACTTCATCAGCGGCAGGTTGGAGGACACCATGGCGGAGAATTTTCCGGCCTCGTCGGGGTGCGCGGCGGTCTTACCGTCGCCGTACATGTCCAGCGCCAATGCGGTGTATCCCAATTGCGCCAGCATGTCGGCGCGTTTGCGGGCGTAGGCGACGTGCCCCCACCATTCATGCACGACCAAAACGCCGGGGCGCTTTCCTTTCACCGCGTCGTCGTAGGCTATGTAGCCTTTCAGCGCGGTATCGCCATCCTTGTAGGAAACTTCCGTCCCGATCACTTTTGCATGGGCATTGTCCGCGAGACCCAGGAACATAATTGAAACGAGTGCGAGAACAAGCTTCATAAACTCCTCCACAAATGTTTATTTCGCCGTGTCCCCATAGTATCATCATCGTAAAGGGATAGGGTATCGCAAGGAATGCCGGCCATAACCTGTGACGCGGGGGAGGAAAAATGCCATACGAAACATCGGTCAAAGTGAAGTTTCCCAAGAAAAAGCGGATAGCGCTGGTGGCGCACGATTCCCGCAAGAAGGATATGCTTGACTGGGCGCGCTATAACAAGGACCTGCTCGTGATGCGCGAGCTGTATGCCACCGGCACCACCGGGACGATACTGGAAAAGGAGCTGGGGCTTACGATCCACAAGTTCAAAAGCGGCCCGCTGGGGGGCGACCAGCAGATCGGCGCCCGGATAGCGGAGCACGAAATAGACATCGTGATATTCCTGTGGGACCCGTTGCAATCGCACCCGCACGAGCCGGACATCTATGCCCTGCAACGGATAGCGACCGTGTACAACGTGGTGCTGGCGTGCGACCGGTCAACCGCCGATTTCGTGATCTCCAGCCCGCTGATGGACGAGCAGTACGAGAAGCTGGTGCTCAATTACGAGAAGGAGCGGATGGGGCAGATTGACAAGCTGATCTCGTGATCGTTTAGAGCATTTTAATTTATCTTGCATGCGCCGCAGTGTCATTCTGAGCGAAGCGAAGAATCTTTACTGTGAGATTCTTCAGTCGCTAGCGCTCCTTCAGAATGACAGGGTAATGTCTTTTTTCCGCGCCACCCGTCACCACTTCGCAAGGTATTTGTTGAGCGTTGCTTGCAGGTCCGTATTGGCGGGTTCCAGCGCCAGCGCATTCTGGTACGCCTCCACCGCCTCGTTTTTTCTTCCAAGGTTCTCCAGAATCTTCGCGCGCAAGGTGTGGGTGCGGACGTTTTTCCTCATAGCCAGCGCGTGGTCGGCCATTGCCAGCGCCGTTTCGTATTTCCCCATTTTCCGGTACACCCGCGCAAGGCGGTAGGGGACGTCGGCGTCCTTCGGGTACAGTTTTCCTTCCGCCTCATAATGTTCGATGGCTTGCGCAAATTTATCTTGATACTCGTAACAGGCCCCCATGTTGAACAGCGTGTTGCGATGTCCGGGTTCCAGTTTCAGCGCCGCGTTGAATTCCGCCAGCGCCTCGCGGTAATCGCCGCGGTTCATTAACTGATAACCGAAGTTGTGGCGGGCGCTGGCGTCGTTCACTTCCTTCGCGATGACGCGGTACACGTCCAGCGCCGCCGCATCCATCCGGTCCCCGAAATTCTTGACATAGATGTTTCCCTGCTGGGTAAAGCGGTCGGTGATGGTGGATTCCTTCAGCAGTCTTTTCACATGGGCCACATGTTCGGCGGGGTCGTACTTCATCGCCGGTTCGATGGCGGCGCGCACGTCGTCAAGGGTGAGCGTTTTGACCATTTTCAGCTTGAATATCTCGAACCCGCTTTTTTTCAGTTTGGCGATCTCGAACTCAAGCGAAGGGCGATCCAGTGTGTTCACCGGAAGGGTTGAATCCCGCACCAGCCCCAGCGCGTCGGTGGTCATAAGGTTGTACGCCAATAGGCGCGGGACGCGCGTATGGTTCGCCATCAGGTCCATTTTCAGCGGCATGCCTTTGTCCGCCAGGTCCGGGTGGTGCAGGCGCACCGGCTGATCCGAGGCTATCAGCAGATAGTAGCTGGCCTTGATGAAAAGCAGGGCCACATGCTTGTAGCTTTTCCCCAGCGTTTTGATGACGATCTCGGCGCCGGCGATCCCGATGCGGGAGTCCATCCACGCCACATACACGCCGTCCGGGCGCAGGCGTTTTTTCACGGCGGCGAAAAAGTCGTGCGTGTACAGCTTTGCGGAGCTGAAGTAGAGCGGCGAGGTGACGGTGTTCAGTACCATGTCGTAATCCTTGGCCGACGCTTTGGCGTAGTGGATCGCGTCGTCCACTATGATGTTCACCTTCGGGTTGTGCTCGATGTCGAAGTTCCATTCCTTCATGCGGTGCAGGTTCTCACGCACCACGGGGTTTATCTCCACCGTGTCGGTATGGTCGAACACCAGGCCCACCGCGCTGGCGGTGGTGCCGCTCCCCAGCCCCAGCACCAGCGCGTCGCCCGTGCGCGGGGCGAACATGGAGCCGGCCAGCCCGACGATCTTTTCCGAGGGGTTGTTGAGCGGGAAGCTGATGTACCCGTTGATGAAAAAGTACGGCCTGCCGCCGATCCAGGTGATGGCGAACACGTCCTGATAGCCTTTGAACTTGTCGGGGAATTCGAATTCGGCGCGCTCGTCTTTCAGGTCTATCGGGGACTGGAACGAGGTGTAGCTGAGGTAGAGCAGGTTTTCGTCCCATTTCCAGCGGTGCAGGCCCACCGCCGCCAGCGCCAGGGCCGCCGCCGCAACGCCGATGCGGGCGCGCTTTTCCGCATTGGCCACCAGCGCGGCGGCGGAAAGCGCGGTCACGGCCAGCAGTTGCACTCCGTAGTCGAGGTAGCGGTGCAGGACGAGCGCCATGAGCAAAAATCCGGCCACGTTCGCCAGCGATGAAACATACAAGAGCGCGCCGGATTCCTCGGCGACCTCGGCGCGTGACTTCAGCAGGGCGGGTACGGTGGCGCCGAAGGTGATGGCGGGGATGCCCATCAGCGCGAAAAGAACGCCGCCTTTCAGGAAGATGATGGCGACCCCGTTCATCACCGCCACGCGGTACAGGTTGGCGTAAAAATACAAAAGGTGTTCGTAGGAGATTATGTTGAGGAGGAGTCCCGCGATGTTTGCCAGCAGAAGCGTGGAGTAGCCGATGTTCAAGCGGCGCACGAGGAACGAGCCGAACGCGATGCCGAACAGGACGATGGCCAGCACCAGCGCGAACGTCTCGCGGAAGGGGCCGAACATCATTTCGGACGTTTTCACCATGAATAGCTGGAACACGGCGGACGCCGCGCTGACCAGTATCAGCGAGACGATCTGATGGCGGGGGAGCACGATGGCGGCGGAACTGTTTTCGGGAACCTGTTGGGCGGTTTGGCGCGCCGCGAAAAACAGGAGCACCGCCACAAGGAGGTTGAGCGCTGCGAAGGCCATCACCGTTCCCCGTATGCCGAACTGGCGTATGAGCCAGAACTCGATGAGGAGCGCGGTGACGAACGCGCCGGCGTTATAGATGGCGTACACGCGGGAAAAGACCGGCCCCTCGTCCATCCTTCCCAAATATCCGGCGAAGAGCGGCACACTGCACCCGATGAGGATGGCGGGGAATATCAAAAGGAGCGAGCAAAGGAAAATGGAACCGCCGATGCCCGGCACGAACCCCAGCCCGTGGTACAGGAGGTGGTCTATGGCCTCCTGCCCCAGCGCGAAGGCGATGCCGTAAATACCGATGAGCGCTTCGATGAGCCACAGATGCCGCCAAAGGCGATGGGCGTATTTGGAACCGATGCCGATGCCGAGCAGGAACGTGATGAGGATGGCCGACGAGACCGCGAACTGGTCGCCAAGGATACTGCCGAGCATCCTGCCGTACAGTATCTCGTAGGAGATTCCCGCAAGGCCGGAAAGGAGCAGGGCGAACGAAAAAACGAGTTTCCGGGCCATCATCACTCCCTGCAAGCCGATAAATGTTTACAAGCGATTCAAGCTATAGCAGTGCCCAGCTATTTTCCCTGATTTGGCCGCTCCGCGCATCCTTTTTCCGGCAGATGCACGAAAAAGGTAGACCCTTTGCCCGTTTCCGTTTCGAAGTGCAGTGTCCCGTTATGCGCGAGAATAATGTCCCACGTCAGCGGCAGGCCGAACCCGGTGCCGGCCTCACCGTTGGTGCCGCGGTGGGTGGTCTTTTCCTCGTAGTGGAACAGGTTCTTTTGGAATTCGGGCCTGATGCCCGTGCCGGTGTCCGTCACGGCGATGGTGTCCGGCTTTCCTTCCGGCGCGGAGATGGTTACCCTCCCGCCGTTGGGCGTGAATTTTATGGCGTTCGACAGCAGGTTGTGCAAGACCTCGCCAAACAGGTCGGGGTCGGCGCACACGGTGAATCCGGCAGGGAGGGCATTCGACACGGTTATTCCCTTTTGCCGGGCGAACGGAGTGAATATCTCCAAGTCTTCCTCTATAAGCGCATGAACGTCCACGGGCCGGAGTTGAAGTTGTATTTTCCCCGTCTTGAACCGCCCGATGGTGAGCAGTTCATTGATCATGTTCAGCATCCGTTTCGTGGCGGTGATGGAGATGTCCAGATACCCGGCGTGATGGGAGTCGCCGTTGGCCAACAATTGCTGGCGCACGATGGGCAAAAAACCGTAGATGACCCCCAGTGGCCCTTTGAGGTCGTGCGAGACGAGCGACACATATTTGTCCTTTTGCAACGTGGCCATCTCGGCCAGTTCCTTCTGCTCGCGCATGGATTCTTCCGCCAGCTTCCGTTCCGCGATCTCGGTTTGAAGGCGGCGGTTGGCGTCGGCCAGTTCTTCCTTTGCGGCTTGGAGCGAATGGATGGTCCGGGCGTTGTACATGGCCAGCGCCATTACCGCTTTGGCGTTGAGAGCCAAATTCAGGTAGTGGTTGAGGTGTTGCGGAAAGAGTATCCCCTCCAGCATGACCACGCCAAGTTTTTGCCCGCCGTGCCGAATCTGAAGCGTGAAGCCTCCGCCATCGGGATCGCGCTCAAACTCCTTGTTGAGCTTTTCCAGCCGCTCCTTCACGGCATTTTTTTCACCAACGGTTCCCACCCCGGTGATCAGCGTCCCCGGCGCTTCCCCGTTGTAGGGCAGATACGCGATAGCGGCGGGCGCGCAGAGCACCTCGAATGTCTCAATGATGCCGTGGATGACCTCCTGCTCGTCTTGTGACAACGCGAGCCGGGAAAGGATATCGTAGAGCATGGCGTAATCGGCGTTCATCTTGTTCGGGTCATCCGGCGCGCCCGATCCGGGAAAAGTCTTGTCAACCATCATTCCCTCAGTGCAGATGCCCGTTAACGTAGGCGCGGAAGAACCCCAGCCCGATCGCCACCCTCTCGAACGGCAATTGTACGAACCCGGCGAATTCCTCCAGCATACGTCCGCTTTCGGGGAATACTCCGGTATCCAGCAACACGATCCGGTTCGTCGTTTCCCCGAACAACATCGCGGCGGTCTCCTGGTCGAGTCCCCACTCCACCATGTACTGTTGCCAGTGCCGTAGCCAACCGGGAGTGACCAGATAGGCGCCGGAGGCCATCAGCGTGTCCACCATCGTCCTGTCGGCGAGCATATAAAAGCACAACTGCTCAAAGTGCTTGAAGCAGTGGCGGCATTGGGGCGAGGGATCGGCGGGGTGGGCGAAGCATCCGCTGTTGAATATTTCCACCGTGTCGAACCGCTGAAAGTTTTGCTGCGCGTTGGCGCAAAATAATGAGCAGTCCATTTTTCCGGCTTTGTGGCATTGCCCCGGAAAAGTGATCAATTCGTATTCGCCCTTTTCACGCTCGGCAAGAAGCACCTCCATCTCTCGCTTCAAGCTGTCGCAGATGGCGACCGCCCGTTTATGCGGCATTGTTATCCGCGATGGCAAGCGGGTATCGCCCCAACGTATGGGCGGCCTCGGAAATCGCAAGAAGCGTTTGTTCCGGAACCTGCCAGGGGATCTCGCCGTGATTGTCCGAAAGGATGAAGCCGCCGCCGGCTCCCCCTTTGGCGATAGCGTCGCGCACCGCGTTCGTGGCCGCCGCGGCGTTCCATGTGCGCATCTCTATGCCGTTGAGGTTTCCCACCAGCGCCATTTTGCCGCCATACGCTTTCTTCAGGGCGGCGAGGCACTCCATCGAACTGACCCCAACGGCCAACGCGCCGGTGTCCGGCAACACATCGGCCATCGGCAGGCAACGCTCCGATGCGAAGTGCATCGCCACCGGACCTTTGATGCGGGGTATCACCCTCCGTGCGACGTTGAACCCCGTCCTCATGAACGTCTCCCGCGGGATGATGCTGGAGGACGAAACGGGATCGAAGTAAACGATGGCGGTCACGCCGGACGCAAGCTGGGCGTTCGCCCATTCGATGCAAAAGGCTTCGTTCACCTCCATGAGCCGTTCAAAAAGGGCCGGCTCCTCGAAAATCAGTTCCAGGTACTTGTCGAACCCCATTTGCATCACCGGCAGGGAAAAAGGGGACATGACCACGCCTATGATAGGCACGGTATCCCCCACTGCGGCTTTCAGGGAGCGGCCTGATTCCAGTGTTTTTTGAAGCACCCGGCTTCCCTTTACCGAGGGTGGCCGCAAACTTTTGATCTGGTCCGCCTTGCGGATGAATGGCGCGCCGGAATTGGGAGGGCAATCTTCGCGGAAGATCACATCGGCGCCCCACGCTTCCACTTCCAAGGGGGCATAGTAGAAGTTGTACAGGCAATCGTGGCGGTACTTTTTCAGCATCCGCAACTGCCCTTCCACCACATATTCCGCCTTGGAAAAATATTCTTTAATGGAAATGCCCAGCTCTTTCGCCCCGTGCATGGTGAGCAGAAGGAACAGCGGCACGCGGTCGGGCTCCTTGTGGGACAAGGTGGTCAGCACCCGTTGCATCGAGGTCAGTTGTGGCTGTGCCATTGGGTCTCTGTTGAAATTATCCCTTTCACGATCCCCACCGCGTCGGCGGCATGGGCGCCGGTGGCGTCGGCCCCGACCTCGAGGTAGAGGTTCCGGTCAAAACGGAACGGCGCGCCCCCCACCACGATGTATGGCCGCAACCCCGCGGCGGTAAGCGCCTTGCGCAGTTCCTTTATCCGCAAGGCCGAGGGGAGCATCAACACGGAGATGAGCAAGATTTGGATGCCGTCCTTTTTTACCCGCTCGACCAACTGCTCGACATTGGTGGTGCCGTAATCGAGCAGGTGAAACCCGTTTGAAATGAGTATGGATTTGACGATCCGTTTGCCCAGCAAATGAAAGTCGTCCAAAACGGTGATCGCCATTTTCGGCCCCTTGCCGCTCTCCGCGCCGATTTCGGGAAAAAGGTCCAGCATCAGCGTTTCGCATATCCTGCCGCTCATATATACCTGCGCGAGAGTGACGGCGTCATTCTCCCATCCTTCGCCAATATCGCTCATGGACCGGTAGATAAGCTCCTCAATCGTTACCGACGCGGCTTCAGGGGTCGCTTGGTTGATGACTTCCAATATGATCTCCCGCGCCTTGATGTTGTCAAGCGACAACAGCGCGTTCTTGAAACGGTTGACTACCGAAGACATGTCAATGTTTCTCGATAAAATGGTTTTATATTGGGCAATGCCACCCAGCACCCCGCACAATCCCTCAACGCCACTGCGGTTTGAATCGCATTGTATATTCCTTTCCAGGCATTATCAATATGGATACCGCATTGGATACCGCATGTGTCATTTTGCATGGAACATTGCTAATGATTGATTCAGCCGGATACAGCACTGATACGCCACGAGACGATTTCGGCGCGTAAATCGTTACGGTGTTGTTAATTAAGTGATTGATAATCTGGCCGTTTTTTCTTGGAGATTTTGGGTTTCCTGTATTAAACTGAAAAAAGGAGAGAGTCGTTTCAAGGAGGAGTGAGCGCAACATTGCGTGGCACCATTTTTTGTATGGGCTTGAAATAAAGATGGCTGAACAAGAACAATCCGGGCTGGTTTCGATTCCTGATTATTTCAGGAACGGCTACATCCTGGTGGTGGATGACGCGCGGAACATGCGCAAGACCATGAAGGGCGTCCTGCGCCACTTGGGCGTGGTCTCGGTACACGAAGCGGATGACGGCGACACCGCGCTCCACATGATCTCCACTATCCAGGAAAAATGCCTGCTGATATTCCTGGACTGGGCCATGCCCCGCATGAACGGCATTCTGGTGGCCAAGGAACTCAAAGGAAGCGACAAGACCAAAGACATCCCGATACTGATGGTGACCGCTGACGGCAACTATTCGCAAGTGACTTACGCGGGGGAGTTCGGCGTGGAAGGGTATGTGATGAAGCCGTTCGGCGCCACCGTGCTGGAAGAGAAGATCACGGGCGTCTTGGTGGATCGCCTGCATCCGCCCAACTACCTCAAGCTGTTGCGGGCCGGTGAAAAGATGTTCGAGTCCGGGCAGGTGGAGAAGGCGATGGCGTACTTCAACGAATCGCTGAAGTACGAGGAAAGCGCGCGGGCGTTCACCGCCTCCGGTTTCGCATTGGAAAAGATGGGGCGGATAGAAGAGGCGGAGCGCGCGTTCCGCGCATCCGTGGAGCGCAACCCGCAATACCTCAGGGGACTTCAGAGCGCCGCTGAATTCCTTGTGCGCATCGGCAAAGAAGGGGACGCGGTTCAATTTTTCAAGACGGCGAGCGAAATAAGCCCGAACAACCCCGAACGGCACCTGATCATCGGCACATTGAGCATGAAGACCGGCGACGAGGATACCGCGCGGCTGGCGTTCCAGGAGGCGATCAAGCACGATCCGACGAAGAGCACCGTGATAGCCGAGGAGCTATTGAAGACCGGCAAGGCGGAATTGGCCGAGGTCTATTTCCGTTGGTCGCTCGACCACGAAAACCACAATGTCCATGTGTACAACCGCTTGGGTATCGCCCTGCGGCGGCAGGGGAAATGGAAAGAGGCGGTGGACGAGTATAAACTAGCGCTGGCAATTGACCCGGAAGACGAGGTAATCTAT
>JACRGR010000078.1 GCA_016212275.1 Nitrospinota bacterium
GGTCATCATCACGCCCACGGCCCCCACCCCGGCGTTCAATTTCGGCGAAAAGACGGACAACCCGTTGCAGATGTATTTGAGCGATATTTTCACGATAAGCGCGAACCTGGCCGGGATACCGGGCATCAGCGTGCCCGGCGGTTTCTCCTCGAACGGCAGGCCGATCGGGGTGCAGATGATGGCGGGGCATTTCGACGAGGAATCGCTGTTCACCGCCGCCGCCGCTTACGAACGCCTGCGCGATCCCTCCATCGCCCAAAAATCCCCCGCGCTGTAAGCCCGATTTTATACTTTTTACACCACCAGCGCTTCCGGGTGGCGGCGAGCAACAAGAAGAAGTTTCAGGGCCGCGCCGGTAGGTTTGCACCTCCCCTGCTCCCACTCTTGCAACGTCCGCTTGCTCACGCCAAGCAATTCCGCGAATTCCGATTGGCTTACATCCATGCTATTCCGGATCGCCTTTATCTCCTCCGGAACATTTATCACGGTACGGCGGGCCGCTTTACCGGTCTTGATTTCCCTGATGCCTTCCAACACTTCCTTGCCAATGTCCCTTTTCCTCATGATTCAATCTCCTGTTTCCACCGCTTCAATAGCGAAGCGGAAATCGTTTCCATTTCGTTTTTGGCGTACTTCGTCAGCGGGAGGTTTCCAGTATCTCCATCGGCCCATTATACGTTTTTAACGTATGGACGCAAATCCCGCACTTCGGGTGGCGCGCCTTCAGGCAATACCATTGACATGGTTTCGCGTCACATATAACATCCCCGAAAGAGGTGTGAACCATGGCGTTAGGAGCGGATACCGGAGCGGCGGCAGGTGGCATTCTGCCGCTCCTGCCCATAGCATTTGCCACGGGGGCCGCCGCTTCGCTGGCCTCCTGCACGCTTCTCCGCCTGCCGGTGATATTCGGTTATTCCGCGGCGGCCGGCGAATCGGTTTGGCAACGCCTGAAGCTCTCGCTCGCTTTTTCCGCGGGACTCATCATCAGCTTCACGCTGATGGGCGTCGCTTTCCAAAGCGTGGCCGGACTCTCGCGGCATATGGTGGAGTGGAGCCGCTACCTGTACCTGTTCCTCGGCATCCTCCTTATCGCCAGCGGCGCGCTTTTCGCCGGACTGATACCGTCTTACTCCGGGTGGATCGGAGACCGTTGCCAGGCCCTGACCCGGAAGATATCATCTCCGGGGTCGTCATTTCTGTTTGGGATGGCCTTCGCCGTGCTCGAGCTTCCCTCGTGCCCCAGTTGCGGCGGGGCGCTCCTGGCACTGGCCGGTTTTTCGTACATGAGCGGCGCGATCTGGAATGCCGTGCTCCTTTTCGCCACCTATGCCGTTGGGCAGAGCGCGCCGGTCATCGTGGCCGGTTTTTCGGCCGGGATACTCCTCCGCAAACCGGAAAAGGCGGCATCGGTGACCGCCTACTTCAATCTTTTCGCCGGAAACCTGCTCATCATCACCGGTGCGGGATTCATCATCCTCGCATGAAGAACGAACTTCCCGTCCGGGAGATAAACCACCATCACGGACTGAAAGCCGGGCCGGGATTTCCCGTCCGCCTCCTCGTCACGCTGGCGGTGGTGCCGCTCGCCCTTTACCTCCTTCGTCCGATATTGGCGGAATTCATGCGCGCCCGCGCCTATTCGTACGCGGGACTCGCAAGGCAGGACGACGCGCTCCGGGTGGCGGCCAATGCCCTCCGTCTCGACGAAAAGAACGCCGGCAACTGGTTTACGATGGCAAACCTTTTGACCAACACCGGGAACGACGACGACAGGGCGCTGGAAGCGTACCGGCGGGGCCTGGCGATCCAGCCGGAGAACGGTGGCGCCCGCTTTGACTTGGCGATGCTCCACTTCTGGCGCAGGGAATGGGCCGCGGCGGCTGAACAATTGGAACTGGTCCGCCGGGAGGGAATGCCGGCGGAAAAGGCCCCGGCCGAGTTGCAGATCCGCTATCGCGCAACGCTGATGCGGCTGGAACACTGTTACCGTGAACTCCACATGGCGGAAAAAGCGGAGGATGTCGCGGAGGAGATCACCCGCCGCTTTCCGCCTCAAGTCCGGGATGAGCCTCGCCCGTAACGGCACCGCTATCGGCCGAAAGTTCCCCGCGCTGTAATCCTCCTTTCACTAAGCTACGTTGACGCAATGGAATAAACCTGTTACTTTTCATCTATCAGGCAACATTCGGAGACACTCGTGGCAACAGCGAAAATCCTCATTGTGGACGACGAGGAAAAGTTCTGCGCCTATCTCGCCAAAGCGCTCCAGAAAGAAGGGTTCGCCACCTCGACGGCGCACAACCCCTCGCAAGCGCTGGAGGCGATTCACAATGAAAAACCGGACCTCGTGACGCTGGACATGATGATGCCCGGCGACAGCCAAATGCCCGGCGCCAACGGACTGGGCGTACTGGTGCAGACGCGCAAATCGGATAAACTCCTGCCAATCATCCTTATCAGCGCCGCCGAACTGGCGGAGGACAAGGACTCCTTTCTCGCGATGGGGGCCAATGCCGTACACCACAAGCCGATAGACCTTGCGGCGCTTCTGGCCACCATCCGCCGCCTTCTCACGGCAAACGGCAAATAACCGTCAGCCCATCTTCGCTTTCCGGCAATTATAACCATCCCGTAAACCTTCCTTAACTTTCATTTCGTACACTCTCACCCAACGGGCCAAGTGGATACATGGGGTAACAAGGTTCCGGGAGGCGTGTATATGAACAACTTTAAAATCGACTTTTCCAAAGCCAATCAGGTCCCGCGGATGTTGGACGCCAAGGAGTGGGAAGCGGCGGTCAACTCGATGGACTTTGTTTTCCAGCCAATCGTGAACATACGTTCCGGCTCGTGCATCGGGTTCGAGGCGCTTTTGCGGGAATACGAAAAGGCCGATTTCCATTCCATTGACACGGTGTTCAACACCGCCTACAGCCAGGACGTGCTCACCGAAGCAACGATCCTCCTGTTGGACAAGACCATCGAGAAATATGCCGCGTCCGGTTGCGCGGCATACGCGAAGCTGTTCGTGAATTTCGACAGCCGGATACTGCCGGACATCAAGTGCTTCATGATAGCGCTGGACGAGATGCTCAAGCGGCATGATGTACTCCCTTCAAGCGTCGTGCTGGAAATATCCGAAAAGTTCGAGATCACATATAACCATGCGGTATCGAGCGCATTTGCTTCGCTGAAGAACAAAGGGCTGAAGATAGCGCTGGATGATTACGGGACGCGCTTTTCCGGCCCGCAACTGCTCTACAGCACCGATCCGCAATATATAAAGATTGACCGTTTCTTCATTTCGGGGATAAACGCCGATGTGAAGAAGAAACTGTTCGCCACGAACCTGGTGAACACGGCGCACATGCTGGGCATCTTCACCGTGGCCGAGGGCGTGGAGACCGTCGAAGAGTTTTATATCTGCAAGGAACTGGGATTCGATATGGCCCAAGGGCACCTTGTCCAGAGTCCCGGCGGGTTCTCGCTGGGAAACAGGCACAACTACCCCTACATCGAGGAACTCAACCGGCGCGACAAGCGCGCCTACGGTTCCGACAACCGCCTGATCTTCTCGCTGATGGAGCACATAAACCCGGTGCGGCTGTTCAGCTGGAACCCGTCATCGGGCGACGTCCTTTCCATTTTCTCCGCCTTCCGGGAAAACAAGGATCTCCGTTTCATACCAGTGGTCAACGAAGAGGACGGGCCGATGGGCATGGTCCATGAATCGAAGATCAAGGACTACATCTATTCCGCTTACGGCATGTCCCTGCTGAAGAACAAAGGAACGAATATGGCGGAGTTCATCACCCCGTGCCCCGTTGCCGAGATCAGCACCAGCGTGGACAGCATCCTCGAATCCTTTTCACTCGCCGACGGCGCGGAGGGCGTACTGATAACAAAGGAAGGAAAATACGCCGGGTTCCTGTGCGCCAAATCCCTTTTGCGGATCATGTATGAAAAAAACATCGCCATCGCGCGGGACCAGAACCCGCTTTCCAAACTGCCCGGAAACAGCATCATCAACGAGTTCATCACGAAAGCGGTGGATACCAGCGGCAACAGCTACATTTTCGCCTATTTCGATTTCAACAATTTCAAGCCATTCAACGACCACCACGGATTCCGAAAAGGAGACAAAGCCATTTTGATATTCGCCGACATCCTTAGGGAACTCCAGGCCGAGAACGCTTTGACGGGGCATGTGGGGGGCGACGACTTTTTCGCCGGATTCCGCGACGATATGCCCTGCTTCACGAAAGCGATTGAGCTGATCAAATCGGCGATCGCCAAATTCGCCCGGCAGGTTGCCGACCTGTACACCCCCGAAGAACGCGCGAAAGAATTCATAACTTCAAAAGACAGGGAAGGAAATGTGAAGCTCTTCCCCCTTCTCACCGTATCGGCGGCGGTATTGAATATCCCGCGGGGGGAACGAATCTACACGATGGAGGACATCAGTTTCATCCTGGCCGACCTGAAGAAGACCGCGAAACAGGCGGAAAACGGGCTTGCTATCGCCACGCTTGGCAACACCCCCATGGCGAATGCCGAAGCGGAAGTAAAAAGCAGTCCCAAACAAACCCCGGAAACATTTGGAAAAGAATGTACAGGGCAATAACCGGAATACGGCAATGGCACAAATGTTGTTAACCGAATCTTATTGTTCTCTTAACCCCCAATCAACCGAGCCCCAGCTATGATCTGTGACGTGAGGATGGGAATGGAAAATATGTTTACACCCGATACCGGGGGTTTCCCGGCGCCCGAAAAGGAGTTGACCGAATGGGACGTCCATACCTTCCGCGTCATCACCGCAACAGGTCTAACCGATGAGCAGAAAAGGAGGATAACCAACCCGCTCAATAGCCACCCCCGCCAGGAATCCGTGTTGGCGATCCACTGGCATCCGGAATATGTGCCCATGCCGCTCATCGAAACACGCTTGAACGTGATGTTCCCGAACCGCAACCAGGAACTGATCATCCCGACCCAACACAACATATTGATGATGCACAACGGCTACGCCGGAGTGGAGGTGGACTGCTTTTCAAAACCGTTCAACCGGAAAGTGCAACTTCTGCTTCATTTCGAGAATTCCCGGATGGCCAAGGCGGACACGCTGAAGTCCATGCTGGCCCATACGTTCAGGTACCGTTCGGGGCAGTTGTTCGAGTATCTCCACACCATCACCGATCAGCGCCGGGATGACCGCCTGCAGGAGGCGGCGGGATACACGGGGGCAAACAAGGAATTGATAACCTTCGTCCGCATTTACGCCGGAAAGCTCGTTCGGTTATTGGAAGAGAACCTGAACGCCATGCCGCCCGAAGCGGTAAAAAACCGGCTGGTGGTGGACTATTTCGAGGCGCTCCGCGCACACCATGACGACCGGCTGATCAACCATGCCCTTCTCTTCCTCAAAGCGGTAAAGACCATCGTCAAGCGGCACTTCACCCTGGAATATTTCTATCAGACCGACGAGATCATCGAGGAGACGCGCGGCATCGGCGGCGGGATCGTCATCCCGCACCCGGAGCAATTCTGGCCGATACTGCTGGCCGATTACGACGTGGACGGTTACGAAGTGTGGAACCCGCAGTCGAACGAATACACCGAATTCCTGATAAGCGTGCTCAACCGGCAGAACAAGGCGAAGAAGCGGAACGAGCGGCACCTGCTTATCTTCATGGGGGACGATTGCCACATGGGGGAAAAGACCAAAGAGCCGGCCCGGCAGGACCGGGAAAAGGCCAGCCGCGAGGTGGGAGTGCAATACGCGTGGGACGACATCGCCATCGGCAAATCCCTGATGATGGCCAATGTGAGCCGGTTCACGGTGATCGAGGAGTACAAAGCGAGGCTAGCGGGTTAACGCGCCTAAACGGGAGAAGAGGGAAAAAAGGAGAAGTACCATGAGCGACATTGACGATGATTTCAAGCACGAATCGCTACAGGACAAAGAATCCATATTCAAATATCTCAAGGCGGTCGGCGAAGGGTTCAAAAACGGACGCCTGCTACTTGGCTCACGGCAAAAGAACCTGATACTGGAACCGAAGGGGCTGATGAAATTCGAGGTCAAGGCCAAGCGCAAAGGCGACACCATTAAGCTGGCCCTGCGCTTCGACTGGAAAGACGACGGCCCCGCGCCCGCCGCGCAAGGCGAACCGCTGACGATAAATACAGATAAATGATAATAGACGGAAAACTCCTGCTCCCGGAAGGCATTGAAGAAAACTTCCGCTTCCTTGCCCTGGAGGTGACAAAGCAGGTGGAGGGGATGCTCGCCGCCCTTGCGTCGGGGGACCGCGAAGCCATCACCAAGATCGGGATGAAGGACGACTACATAGACAACCTGAAGGCGGCCATCGAGAACAAGTGTTTCAACGCCGTCCAGAAGGCCGCCGGCATGGAAAAGCACGAGCTGACGATGATACGCGCGGTGAACACAGTGTCCGGCAACCTTGAGAGGATCGCCGACCACACGGAGAGCATCGCGTCCCAGATGCGGTATTACGACGACACCCGGTTTTTGCACAATTACGACTATGAAGAGTTTTTCTCCATCATCCTGGAAGCCCTGCGGGAAGTGCCCGCCGCACTGCTGACCCGTGAAGTGACCACCGCGCTTCAGATATGCCGCGCCGAACACCACCTCGACACCCTCTATAAAAAGAATTTCGATGGGATCATGGGCGAACTGCGCTCCGGCCATGCGCCCGAAAACCTCATCACCACCGTTTTCGTCATCCGCTACCTAGAGCGGATGGGGGATTGCCTGCTGAACATCGGCGAGGCGATCATCTTCACCGCCGTCGGCGAACGGCTGAAGATACACCAGTTCCAGGCGCTGGAGGATAACCTGGCCCTATCCGGATTCGACCTGAACATCCCGAACCTCGCGTTCGAGGGGATATGGGAAGGCAAATCGGGATGCAGGATCGGCCACCTGAGCGCGCGAAACAGCGGCACGGAGGGGGAAAGCTCACAGGAAGTCATTTTCAAGGAAGGCAATTCCCGCAAGATACAAAGGGAAAAAAAGGCGATCGAGGCGTGGGACAAGATCATGCCCGGCCTCCCGCCGCGGGTATTCAGCTTCCAAAACGGGGGCGAAACGGCGTCCATTCTCCTGGAATACCTCAACGGTCACAACCTTCAGCAGATAATCCTCAGCGGCGACAACGCGCTTATCAAGGCCACGCTGGACGCATTGTTTGAAAATCTGATGAAAATATGGAGCCTGACAAAAAAGGACACGCCGGTAAAAAGCGCCTATTTAAAACAACTCTTCTCGCGCTTGAACGACGTTTACGCGGTACACCCCTACCTGAGGGAGGAGCCGCAAAAGATAGGGGAGATCGAGACCGCCACGCTTAAAAGCCTGCTCGTCAAAGCGTCGCCGATGGAGGCGGAACTTGCCTCCCCCTACTCGGTCCTCATCCACGGGGATTTCAACATTGACAACATCATTTACAGTCCGGCGGGCAAGAAAATTCATTTCATAGACCTGCACCGCTCGATGGATATGGACTATGTGCAGGATGTCTCCACGTTCATCGTGTCCAATTTCCGGGTGCCGGTATTTGAATCGGCGTCGCGGAAAATGTTCAATTCCATCGCGCTGGCCATGCGGCGGTTCGCGTCCGAATGGGCCGCCACAACCGGAGACGCCACGTTTGAAAGACGGCTCGCGTTCGGACTCATCCGTTCGTTCGCCACCTCCAGCCGGTTCGTGTTCAACAGGGATTTCGCGAAGGTGATGTTCCACCGCTCCGTTTACCTGCTCGAAAAAGTGACCGAACACGAAGGAAAGGAATGGGACACATTCAAGATACCGGACGAAATACTGATTTATTGAAGTGGAAGGGATATGAAAAAGATTGGAGTTGTCGGGATACCGGGAAGCTGGTCGTCGGAACGCCTTGCCGACGCCTTGGAACGCAAAACGGGTTTCCGCCTTGTGATAGACATGGCGAAAACATTTTTCGACCTGCGCAAAGGACGGGTGTTTTACGAAGACGTGAACTTGGGAACGTTGGACGGCCTCATCATTAAAAAGATCGGGCCGGAATACAGCCCGGATCTGCTGGACCGGCTGGAGGTGCTCCGGTTCCTTTCCGCGAAGGGACTGAAGGTATATTCCGATCCGCAAAAGATCATGCGCGTGCTCGACCGGCTCTCCTGCACCGTCACGTTGCGGCTGGGGGACATTCCGATGCCGCCCACCGTCATCACCGAAGACCCCAAAAGCGCATTGGAGATCATCGCGCACTACCGGAAGGCGGTGCTCAAACCGCTGTACTCCACGAAAGCGCGGGGCATGGTGATCGCCGACGCCTCGAACGGCGTGGTCACTTGCGTGAATGATTTCATCGCGGCGGGCAACACGGTCATGTACATACAAAAGAAAATTGAAATGCAGGGGACCAAGGACCTCGGCATCACCTTCCTGGGCGGGGAATACCTGGCGACATACGCGCGGGTGGGCGGCAGGCAATCATGGAACACTTCCACGGCCAACGGCGGAGTGTACCAGCCATACACCCCGTCCAACGAAATAATCGCCCTCGCTCGAAAAGCCCAAGCGCTTTTCGAACTCGATTTCACCTGTGTGGACGTGGCCGAGACATCCGAGGGAGCATTGGTGTTCGAGGTATCGGCCTTTGGCGGTTTCAGGGGGCTTTTGGACGCCAACGGGATCGATGCGGCCGAGCTGTACGCGGATCATGTATTGAAGAAGGTGGGAGATGGGAAATAGCAAGAACAGCACTATTCAGGAAATGTTAACGGGGATATATGGCACGCATGCGCTGGGGGAATCGCTCAACCTGGATTTTGGCGGTTGTCTCATCGAGGTGCGGTCGAATTCACACCAACTGGTGGACATCCTCGCCGACTATTACGCCAATTTCCTGAACAAAGGAAGCGGCGGCAACGCGGACATCATCGTCCACGCCATCGAGGGGAACCCGCCGGAAGGTGGATTGAAATACACGCTCAAGGCGCCGGAACCGGGCAAGGCGAAGATCAAGGAAGAATATGTGGACTTCCCGGACGGGCGCATCGTGCGCAAACGGCTCACCGGGATGGTCTTCATGTTCGGCCAGCAACGGAACGTGGCCATCGGCCCGTGCATCACGAACAATAACCAAGTGATCAACTTCATCAACAGCCGCTACATCCAGTGGCAGATGCGGATCGGCGGCCTGCTAAGCCACGCCGCCGGCGTCGTTTACAAAGGGCGCGGAATGGCGCTGGCCGGCATGGCGGGCGCGGGCAAATCCACCCTCGCGTTGCACATCATGAGCCGCGGCACGGATTTCGTGAGCAACGACCGGCTGGTGCTCCGGCGCTCCGGCACGAAACTGATGATGTACGGCCTGCCGAAACTGCCCCGCATCAATCCCGGCACGGCGCTGAACAACCCGCACCTTAAAAACGTCATCCCTCCCGAAGACAGGGCGAAGTTCGCCGCCCTGCCCCCTGACGAGCTATGGAAACTGGAACACAAATACGACGCGGATATTGACGCCTGCTTCGGCAAAGGCCGGTTCAGACTAAGCGCCGATATGTTCAGCCTTGTCCTGCTGAACTGGGAAAGAAACGGCGGCCCGGCGGTTTTCAGGAAAGTGAATCTAAACGAACGTCCCGAACTGATGGCCGCTTTTATGAAATCGGTGGGACTTTTCTTCGACGAGGAAGAGATGGACGAAACGCCGGATTTTTCTCCGGATGCCTACCTGCGATTGCTGGGGCATTGCCCGGTGCTGGAGATATCCGGCGGCATTGATTTCGGGACGGCGGCGGACACTTGCGTCGAATTCCTGCGGACGGGCGACCTGCCGGAAGGATCTCCGTTCAACGATATTCCGTTACGGGTATTTGAGAGAGGAAATGAAAAATGGCTCTTGTGAGCAGGCGGCAATCAAAGGCGGATAATTACATCGCGGAGCGGGACACGGCGGCACTTTCCCACTACCAGATCATGCCGGAGCTTGGGCCGCGCATACTCTTCTTCAGCGGCGGCACCGCAATCAAGAACCTGTCAAGGGAACTGATCCGCTACACGCACAATTCGATCCATATTGTCACCCCGTTCGATTCGGGCGGCAGTTCCGCCCACATACGCAAAGCATTCCGGATGCTCGCGGTGGGCGACCTGCGGAACCGCCTCGTGGCGTTGGTGGACAACTCGGTGCAGGGAAGCCCGAACATCCAAAACATTCTCTCCTGCCGTTTCTCCAAGGATATTTCCCAAATTGAACTGGAAGAACGCCTGAAACAGATGATCATAGGGCGTGACCCGTTGGTGGCCGCGATCCCCGATCCGCACCGGCACATCATTCAGATGTATTTGCGCGCCTTCCTCTCCCGCATGCCGCGCGATTTTGACCTTCGGGGCGCGAGTATCGGAAACCTTATCATCACCGGCGGATACCTGAAAAAGGGAAGGACCATCACCCATCTCATTTCCCTCCTTTCCAGGCTAGCGGAGGCAAAAGGAGTGATCCGGCCCATCACCGAGGAGAATTGCCACCTTGCCGCCGAATTGGAAAACGGTGAAATGGTGATTGGACAGCACCTGATAACCGGAAAGGAAACGGCGCCCATCAGCTCGCCGATACGCCACCTGTACCTTTCCGCCGCGCCCGATAAAGCCGAGAAACGGGAAGTGAAGATCGCGAAGGAAACGGAATACCTTATAAAGAAAGCGGACCTCATCTGTTTTCCAATGGGGAGCTTCTACTCAAGCATCATCGCCAATACGCTCCCGGATGGCGTGGGGAAAGCGGTGGCGGAGAGTAAATGCCAAAAGGTCTACATCCCGAACACCGGCACGGACCCGGAGCAGATCGGCATGACCGTCCATTCAAGCGTCGCGACTCTTGTTTCCTACTTGCAAAAGACCGCGCCCGCGAAAACACCGGTAGGCAAGCTCCTGAACCACGTCATTGTAGACGGCAAATCGGGAAGCTATCCCAACCCGCTTGACCTGGAAGCGATAAGGAAAATGGGAATCGGCGTTATTGACGCCAATCTGGCCACTCCGCGAAGCGGCTTGCATCTGGATGAACGATTGCTGGCCACGGTACTGCTCACCGTCACGGGCCACGGAAAAAGGAAGAATGTGAAAAAAGCGGTTCCGGTTGGGTAAACCGGAACCGCCGAGGTACGCGCAAACATGCACGAACGGCAATGAACTTTTGGAGGATGTATGGGAAAAAAGGAAGTGGGACTGAAACTGACGTTGAACGCGAAACAAGCCATCGGCTACCTGGAGGACCTGACCGCGAGCCTGAAGGCCGGGACGGTCTGCATCCAGCAGGGACACGAGTTCGTCACGCTGAAGCCCGGCAAGAATATCGAGATCGACGTGGAAGCCGTCCAGAAAAGCGGCAAAGAGAAGATCACGTTCGAAATGTACTGGAAACGGGCGGACGAACCGGCAACCCCGGTGGTGGATTTCAAAATCTCGTCCGACGAGCCGGTCATCGAAGTGGCCGAGTCCGCCGTAAAATAGCGTCCACGCACGCGGGGCGCGCATCCACCTCAAGTGCGCGCCCACCCTCTCTCTTTCCGTACCGTTGCTTGAGCGTTTTTCACATCGGCGTGGCGTACGCTTCGCTGGAGTCGGCGCTCTCACCCGACGCATCCATGGCGGTCACCACGAGATAGTATGTCGTACCCGCCGTCAATCCGGTGTGGGCGTACGGAGAGGTGACGCCGGTGTGGGCCATTCCATAGCTTTTGGTGGAATAGTTCGATTTCGAAACGCCGGTCTGCGTGGCCATATACATGTTATATGACGTGGCGCCGGAAACCGCGGTCCACGAAACTGTCATTTGCCCGCTCCCCGCGGTCGCCGTCACGCCCGTGGGGGCGCTTATCGTACTGCTGGCTGAGTTGCTGGTGGTGGATCCGTAGCCGGACGAACCACCGCCACAGGCCATCATGCCGCTGACAACGAGAAGGAGCGCCGCTCCGACAAGACCGGTTTTCCGCCACAGGAGATTCATGTTGTTCATGGCTTATTGCCTCCTGTTTACTTACTTTTCATGGTAACGCCGATTCATCGCCAAGTAAATGCGGAAAACCTTTTGGTTGAGATTGCTTCGCTACGCTCGCAATGACAAAATATCCATGTGCGGCAAAAACATTTTTACGTTTACATTCTCACCAACATGAACAATCGCGTGCTTTATACGGGCATGACAAACAACCTTGAGCGGCGGATTCACGAACATAAACATAAGCTGATCGATGGTTTTTCCAAAAGGTACAATGTCAACAAATTGGTTTGGTATTCCACAACAAATGACCCTGTGAGCGCCATCTCGGAGGAAAAGCGGATCAAAGCCGGTTCGCGTGCCAAAAAGGTTGCTTTAATTGAGGCCCGCAATCCCAATTGGGATGATCTGAGCGAGGAATGGAAATTCCCTTCTTAAGCCGGACTGACCTCACTATCACTGAAAAACCTGTCATCGCGAGGGAGGGGAGCGACCGAAGCGATCTCGTTGGGAACTCGACTGGAGATTGCTTCGCTACGCTCGCAATGACCAACTTTACTTTACAAAGCACGCACGGCGTCCACGGTCATCGTCACCGCGCCGAACTCCTCTTCCACCTTTCCTTGCAGGAGGTACGGCTTGTGGCTGTCCAAAATGGCGCAGAACTTCCGGTACGCCTGCGGAAAAAAGACCGTCTCCAGCACGCCGGTGTCATCTTCGAACGTCAGGAACTCCATCGGTTCGCCGTGCTTGGTGCTCACCACCTTGCCGGTGATGAGCCACCCCGCGAAATGCACCCGTTGCGCGATATGCCGCCGGATGTCCCGCGCCTTCACCGCCCCCGCCTTTGCCGCCGCCTCCGCGTAAAACAGTATCGGGTGATGCCCGCACAAAAAGCCGAGCACCGCATATTCCCGCCGCAGTATCTCCATCGGGTTTTCCGCCGGGAACGTGATGACGGAATCGGAAACGGCAACGCCCAATAGCGCGCCGCCGTTCTTCTCCCCTTTCATCCAGCAGGCCAGCTCCCACAAAAGGTCGGCCTGGCTTTTCCCTTGTTCCAGCGCCGCGAACGCGCCGCAATGCGCCAGCGCCCGCGCCTCGTCCTCCGCCGGGCGCACCCGCGCCAGAAAATCGGCGAAACTTTTGTACGCGCCGTTTTCCCTCTCACGCACGATGCGCTCCATCGTCGCCGCGCCAAGGTCTTTCACCGAGAGCAGGCCCACGCGGATGTTCCGCTCCCTCCCCTTCCAGCGCACTTCGCTCTCGTTCACGTCCGGCGGAAGGATGCGGCACCCCAGCCGCCGCGCCTCCGACGCATACGCGAACGCGCTGTAAAATCCCCCCTGGTTGCTGATGACGGCGGACATGAACTCCGCCGGGAAATGCGCCTTCAGGTACGCCGCCTGGAACGACACCTTGGCGTAACTGGCGCTGTGCGGCTTGCAAAACGAATAACCGTCGAAGCTCAATATCATCCGCCATATCTCTTCCGTGGTCTCCGGCGATACGCCGTTTGCCGCCGCGCCGTCGAAAAACTTTTGGCGGTAGCTGTTCAACTCCATCTCCTTGTCCTTTTTCGACATGATCTTCCGCAGGCGGTCCGCCTCGGAGTGCGAAAAGCCCGCCAGCGCCACCGCCGCTTTCGACACGTCCTCCTGATACACCATGATGCCGAACGTCTCGTCCAGTATCTCCCCCAATAGCGGATGGAGCGGCTCCCACGCGCCCCCGTGCAAGCGGCGCAGGTATTCGCGGATGAACTCGTTGGCCGCCGGGCGGATGATGGAACTGTGAATGACAAGGTGCTCGAAATCCCCTTGGCGCGCTTTTTCCTGCAAAAGGCGCATGGCGGGGCTTTCGATGTAAAAGCACCCCATCGTTTGCCCCCGCGCCACCATCGCCCGCGTTTGCGGGTCCTCTTCCGGCGCCCACGCCGCCTCGTCGAATGCGATGCGATTCTCCCGCACGTTGCGGATGGCGTCGCGTATCACTCCCAGGCTCCGGTTCCCCAGCAGGTCTATCTTCACTAGCCCCGCCGTCTCCGCGCCGTCCTTCTCCCACTGGATCACCGGCACGCCGTCCAGCTTCAGTTCCAGCGGCACATGGCGCGCGATGGGGCCGGGCGTAATGACCACCCCGCCCGGATGCACCGAGAGGTTGCGCGGGGTTCCGATGAGCCGCCCCGCCAGTTTCAATATCTCCGGCCACGGTGGGCCGAATTCCAAAAACCGCGCGCGCGGCACCCGCTCCAGCGCGGCCTGCAATCCGCCGTCCCCCGCGTCCATGAACCACGGCACCTTTTCCGCCACCTCCGCTATCTCGCGCGCCGAGAGGCCATAGACCTTCGCCGTTTCGCGGATCGCCATGCGCGGCTGGAAAAAAACGTGGTTGCTCACCATCGCGGAATGTCCCGCGTACTGTTTCAGCACGGAGGCGATCACCTCCGCCCGTTCGTCCCACGCGAAGTCCACGTCAATGTCCGGCGGGTCGGTGCGTCCGGGGTTCAGGAACCGCTCGAAGTAGAGGTTGTGCTTCATCGGGCAGACGTTCGTGATGCCGAGGCTGTAGGCGACCAGCGAGGCCGCGCCGGAGCCTCGCCCGCAGATGCGCGGAGAGCGCAGGACAATATCGCGCACCACGAGGAAATAGGCGCAAAACCCCTTTTGCGCGATGATCCCCAGTTCGCACTCCAAGCGGTTTTTCACCGCATCGCTGATATTTCCGTACCGGTTCCGCGCCCCTTCGTATGCCAGCGCGCGCAAGGTGGCGCAAGCGTCGTCCCCCTCCCACGGCGGGAAGATGACCGATGTATCCGGCCCCGCGAACGCGCACCGCTCCGCGATTTCGTGCGTGGCCCGCACCGCCTCCGGCAAAATGGCGAAACGCTTTTCATATTCCTCCGGCGCGGCGAGGTACGCGGATGCGGGCGCGGCGTCGTTGGCCGTGAGGCGGGAGAAGGTGGTGTTGAGCGCGATGGCGCACAACAGCGTGTGGAACCGGTGTCCGCCGGGAGAAAGGAAAAAGCTGTCCGGCACCGCCGCCACCGGAACGCCCAGCCGCTTTGCGGCGGCGCGCACGCTTGCGGAGCTTTCGGTGAGGCCGCGCACCGCCGCCGAAACGTCCAGCCCCGCTGAATGCCAGCGCTCCAAAAGTTGGGCATCGTCCGTCAGTACGCACAAACCCTTGCCGCGCTCTTCCACCGCGCGCGCAATGTCGAAACTTTGTTCCCTGCTATTCTCCTTTTTATCGTTTCCCGCAAAGCTAAAGCAGTTCATTGGTGGCGCGGACAAAAAACCGGACAGCGCGAAGCGGTGTTCCGTGTTTTTAACATCTCGCATCTTGAGAAGATGCGAGTGTAATCCTGTCCGCGTTGCGCCCGGAGGGCGCAATTGCTTCCGGTGAAGAGAATTCGCGCGTCCGATAGACGCGCCACGGGCAGGAGTGCCCGTGCCACCAGCCAAATCACCCGCGTAGAACTCGATAGGAACCCGCCGGGATGTTTCATCCCCCATCTTCCGCGCGGTGATTATTTCACAAAGGTTCGCGTACCCTTCCGCGTCCTTCGCCAGGCAGACCACCAATCGGCGCGAGGCGGTATCCGTTATCTGCGCGCCGACGATGGGACGCACTTCATTTTCACGGCAGGCTTTCAGGAACGGCCATAGCCCGTAGAGGTTGTCGGTATCGGTGAGCGCCAGCGCGCGGTATCCCATCTTCCGCGCCGCCTTGACCAAATCTTTCACGGGGGCCGTCCCTTGCAGGAGCGAAAAGTGCGACCGGACAACAAGCGGCATCATGGTTATTTTTTCCGGTAGCGGCTCATTTTGAGGTAGGTGCGAATTCATTCGCACCAATGGTGCGGTTAAAACCGCACCTACCATTTAAAAATAAGCCCCTACCCTTTTTCTCCTCCCCCTGATTCTACTCCCGAATAGCGAAATAAAAGCGAAAATTTAAAATAGCGGATTTGGAGTCAAAATCATTGCGAATTTTCCCCGGAAGCGTAATATGCCAATAATGCAGGATCAATATGTTGGGGACGTTGGGGATTTCGGCAAATACGGCCTTCTCCGCCATCTATGCACCAGAGCAAATACCAACACCAACTTCCCCATACTTGGGGTTGTTTGGTATTGGGTTCCGAACGAAGGGAACAACGATGGAAAGCATGATGGGTATCTTTTCAAGCCTGACAAATACTAGGGAATGCGACACGGAACTTTATGACAAATTGAAATCAATTCGCGAGAAACGTCGCGTAGAGACGGTGGAAAAGGGCGATATCCTGCCATCCTCTACTTTTTACTATCGAGAACCAGCCAACTCCTTCGACAGGAGACGATGGATGGACAGCGCGATTAATATCGTAAAAGAGTGCCATCTGGTATTTTTGGATCCTGACAATGGCATTGAATGCCCGTCAATGCAAAAAAGCAAAGAGGGGAAATATGCCTTCTGGAAGGAAATTGAAACCCTCTACAACGGGAAACATTCTCTCGTCATTTACCACCACCTTGGCCGGAACTCAACACACGAGGATCAGATTAAAAACCTGCAACAAAAACTCGCTACCAAGTTAGGCCGGGCAGGAAGCCCGCCGGCAATTCGTGCATTCCGTTACCGACGAGGAACTTCCCGCGCTTTCTTCATCGTCCTGCACCCCAACAATCCATTTAGTGACCAGATGGGGGAACAAGTAGACAGCTTCCGCAAACCTAATTGGTTCGACAACAACCATTTCACTTTTATAGATAAAACAGAAACTTAATCGGGCTACGCGGCCTTCTGCGGGACGGTCTTGATCTTCGTGTATTCCTTGCCGTGTTTTTTCCGGGCGGACTGAAGGTCATAGGCGGCCTGCCAGTTCATCCAAAATTCCGGCGACATTCCCAAATACTTCGCCACCCGCAACGCCGTATCGGGCGTAAACCCGCGTTTACCGTTCAATAGCTCGTTCGTACGCCGGAAACTGATATTCAGGTCGCGCGCAAAACGGCTTTGCGAAATCCCCATCGGGCGCAAATATTCTTCCCACAGCACCGCGCCCGGATGCTCCAATCTAAACCCTGGTCCCGACATGACGCCTCCTAATGGTAATCGGTTGTTTCCACATTATAGGCGTTGCCTTCATCTTCATGGAAGCGAAAGCACACCCGATACCTGTCATTTACCCTGATACTGTATTGCCCTTTCCTGTCGCCCTTTAAAGCCTCCAGCCGGTTGCCCCACGCCATTCCCAGGTCACTAAGCCTACTTGCAAAATGGAGCATCGCCAGCTTCCGCTTGGCAACATTTTCAATGGGCCTCAAAAAACCTTCGGGTTTTCCCGTTTCAAACAGCCGCTTCGTTTTGGCGCAGACGAATGTTTTTATCACTGTTACAGTTATACCCTATATAGTTATAAACATCAATTCCGCCGACCGGCGGGAGCGGGAAGGCCGCGGCCCAGGCCGACGGCGGACGCGCCGAACCGTTGGCGGAGGGCATCCACCGCCGCATCCAGCGCGGCGGGCCGCTCCTGCCGCGCATCGGCGAAAAGCTCCAGCTGTTCCGCCGACGGAGCAAGCCGTTCCGCCGTGATCCGCAGATGGCGTATCCGCACCCGCCTTCCCCACGCCAGCCGGAACGCGCACAGGGCCGCGTCGAACAGCGCCCCATTCGCCGATACCGCCGCTTTTAGCAAAATACTCCGCTCCGCCCGCAGTCCGTCGCAATACCCCACGAGCACTATCACCTTCCGCGCGCCCGCCCCGCGCCGGCGCAGTTCCGTCCCGATACGCTCCATGCACCGGTACAGGGCCGCTTCGGCCACCGCGTCGTCGCTCGTGTCCTCGGTAAATGTGTATTCCTCCTCGACCACCCTTCCCCCGCCGCCCGCTATAAGTACCGGCGAGTTGTCTATGCCGCGCACCTTTTCATAGATGGCGGGCGCGCGCCTGCCGAGCAACACCTCAAGCTGGCACGGGGAGAACCGCCGCGCCTCCCGCGCAATACTGATATTCAACTCGCGCAGACGCGCCAGCTCCGGCGGAAATATCCCCGGCAAAAGCGAAAGCCGGACCGGGGCGATGAACCGCTCCTCCTCGCCGTCCGCCACCACATATTCGCCGTATGGCTTCACCAGCCGCGTGGCCACCTTCGCCACCAGCTTGTTGCCCGCCACCGCCCATATCGGATCGAGCCGTATCCCCTCGCGCACCGAAAGACGGATGCGCCGGGCCACGTCCTGCGGGGGGCCGAAAAGCCGGGCGGTGCCGGTGACATCCAGAAAAGCATGGCCGTCCACGCCGCCATGCTCCACCCTCGGCGAATAGCGGAACATGTACGCCGAAAAAGCCCGCATCGCCCGCTCGTACAGGTCCAGGCGCGGCGGCAGGAGAACGGCGGTGCGCACCAACCGCTTCGCACGGCCCACCAACATCCCCTTGCGCACGCCATCGCGGTAAGCTTCGTCGCTCATGTCGTACACCACCGCGCGGGCGCCGCCGGGCGCGATTATCACCGGGCGGGTCTTCAAGCGGCGATCCACCACCCGCTCCACGGCCACGGCGAAATCGGCGATGTTCAGGTGTATCACCCGTTTTTCGAGCGAGGGGACTCCTTCCATTTAGCGAAAATAACACGAAAATCAAAAACCGGCAATTATGAATGAGTAAACGAAGGTTTTTCAGTTTGTTGGAATTGAGTAGCTAAAGTTTATTCTGGAATCGCATTAACGATATAAACGGCGCAGGCGGCGTTTGAACTTCTTGAAATAGAATCCGGCTACCCGGCCAAAACCGCGCTCCCGCGCGAACGAATGAGCCACGGCGATGAGCGCGTCGCACTCAGATTCCATCTTGCGGAATTCGTCCTTCAGCGTCCGGCTGTCCACCAGTTCTCCTCTGTGTTCCATACCCGATATTTTCGGCAAAACGGAAACGGTTGATAAGAGGAATAAAGGACACTCTCATAAATGGAGACCGATAAATTTCCCTTGACGTTTCGCTTTTCTTTCGGTATAAATATTATCGTTATGTTGAAAATGCTTGGCGACAAAAAGACGATACGCTTAATGCTGATGGGCGTTGCAACCCTGCTTCTATTTCTCCACTCCCCCACCTTCGCCGATGAATGCCTGAAATACGAACCGGAAGTGGTGACACTCACGGGAACGCTCCACAAGGAGATATTCCCCGGCTTTCCAAACTATTCAAGCATTAAGAAAGGAGACCACGCCGACAAAGTGTTCATCCTTCGTCTCGACCAAGCGATATGCGTGGTTGTGGAACCGCCCGACGAATCAAACGAGAGCGCGGAAGATGTCTTGGACATTCAATTGGACGGCATACGGCATCAAGTTCCCAACTGGCCAAAGGTAAACGAGCAACTCAAGTCAACCAAGGTAGTTGTCAGAGGAAGCCTCTATCACCAGCAATGGGGATTTGAGCACACAAAAGTCCTGATGGCCGTGGAAAGCATATCGTTCATCGCAAA
>JACRGR010000009.1 GCA_016212275.1 Nitrospinota bacterium
ATCCGGGCGACATCCTCGCCAAGATCCCGCGCGAGACCACCAAGACCAAGGACATCACCGGCGGTCTGCCGCGCGTGGCGGAGCTGTTCGAGGCCCGCAAGCCGCACGACCAGGCCACCATATCCGAGGTGAGCGGCAAGGTGCACTACGGCCCGTTCGTTAAGCGGAGCCGCGAGATCATCGTGACCACCGAGGACGGCATCGAGCACAAGTACACCGTGCCGCGCGGCAAGCATGTGAACGTGCACGAGGGCGACTATGTGCACGCGGGCGAGCCGCTGGTGGACGGCGCGCCGAACCCGCACGACATTCTGAACATCATGGGCGAAAAGGAACTGCAGAAGTACCTCGTGAACGAAGTGCAGGAAGTCTACCGCCTCCAGGGCGTGCAGATCAACGACCAGCACATCGAGGTCATCGTGCGCCAGATGCTCAAGCACTTGGTCATCGAGGATCCGGGCGACACGGATTTCCTGAGCGGCGAACAGGTGGCGAAAAAAGTGTTCCAGACGAGAAACATGGAGATGATAAAGCACGGCAAGCGCCCGGCGAAGGGACGCCCTATCCTGATGGGCATCACCAAGTCTTCGCTGGCGACCGAGAGCTTCATTTCCGCCGCGTCGTTCCAGGAGACAACCAGGGTGCTCACCGAAGTGGCCATCTCCGGCAAGGTGGATATGCTCAAGGGTCTCAAGGAGAACGTCATCATGGGCAGGCTCGTCCCCGCCGGCACCGGCGCGCGGAAGTACCAGGGCCTGGGCGTTGTTCCCACGCGGCTCCCCGGTTTCGACCTTCTGAAAAAGACGAAGGAAGAAGAAGCCGCCGTCGAGTAATCGTTCCGTTTACCAAAGGCCCCCGGAATCGTATTCCGGGGGCCTTTTTTGTTTCCGCCGTCAACCTTCCAATCCGCCCGTATTGGCATTATTCTTAATGGATGGATGAACGGATGACGTTGCGGATGACGGATTACCTCGCGGCAATGCTAATCGGGGTTTTATCGGCATTGCTTCCGAAACTTCTCCTGCCGCACCACTGGCCGATGCTTATCCTTATGCCGCTTGGAATGGCGATCGCCATGCTTTCCGCCTTTCTTGCCGCCAACCTCCTTTCGCGATATGCCGGGCCGTTCGAAGCGGCCATGCCGGGGATGGTCATCAGCATGTCGGTGGGGATGATGCCGATGCATGGAACCGGCGGTTACCTTGACGCCGCTTTTTTCGGCGCGGGAGCCGGGGCCACTATCCAGGCGGGTTTTCATCTGTATGACCTCTACCTGCACGGAGAAGTGAAGAATGAACGCGCAAATTAAAAAGTGGGACAAGGCGGCAAAAAGCCTTGATTGGGCCGGGCCCGGCATCGAGCGGCGGTATGGGGAATACAAAAGGGAACTGTTCGCCAAGGCGCATGGCACCGTGCTCCTTGCCGCCGCGGGCACCGGATTGGACTTTGACTACTTCCCGCCGGGACTCAATGTGACCGGAATCGATTTTTCCGCCACGATGCTGGAAATGGCCCGCGTGCGCGCCCGGCTTGCGGGCATCCGGCTTACGCTCGGCGACATCCAGCGGATGCCGTTCAAGGACGAAGCGTTTGATACGGTGGTCGCCTCCTGCACCTTCTGCTCGGTGCCCGACCCGGTGGAGGGCCTGCGCGAAGTAAAACGGGTGCTCAAAACGGATGGAAAACTCCTGATGTTCGAGCATGTGCGGGCGGGGAATCCGGTCTTGGGAAAAATGATGGATATCATGTCCCCCATTTCGCGTATATTCGGGCCGGAGATAAACCGGCGCACAAAGGATAATGTTGAAAAGGCTGGGTTTGCCATTACCCGCGAGTACAATGTGTACCTTGATGTGGTAAAAATTTTCGAGGCCAAAAAACAGTAATATTCCATTACTCTCCCGCTTTCCCTCTTGTTCCCGATGCCGTTTTATGGGCCGGATTTTGTGTGATATAGTTTTTCACTAACATGGAGAAAATTGCGTGGCGGTAAGGGAGCGGAAACGGCTGGGCGACCTGCTGATAGCGGCCGGTGTCTTGGCGCCGGAACAACTCAAGCAGGCGCTTGAACACCAGCAACAGACCAAGCGGAAGCTGGGTGAGGCGCTCGTTTATCTCAAGTTCATAACCGAAGAAGCGATCATCAACACGCTGGCCGACCAGTTAAAGATCGAGGTGGTGAACCTCGACGAGGTGGAGCCGGACATGGATCTCCTTCGGAAAATCCCGGAGGCCACGGCCCGCAAGTACGGCCTCATCCCGGTTTCCAAGGAAGGCAACGCGGTAAAGATAGCCATTGCCGATCCGCTGAACATCTTCGCCATAGACGAAGTGGCCATCAAGCTGGGATGCGAGGTAATAGTTGCCATCGCGCGCGACCAGCAAGTGCAGGCCGCCATCACGCGGCACTATGGCGTCACCAGTTCCATACGCGAGGCTCTCCGCTCCATCAAGGGCACCACCATGAAGGTGGACGAGGGTGAAGAGGAAGCCGCTCTCGTTGACATCACCGCCGCTCCCACCGAGCTTGCGCCGGTGGCAAAACTGCTGGACACCATCGTGCGCCAGGCGGTGCGCGAACGGGCCAGCGACATACACATTGAGCCTGATGAGGAAAAGCTGACCATTCGTACGCGGGTGGACGGCATCATGTTCGTTGCGGCCACCATTCCGAAAGCGCTTCAGGCGGCGCTTATCAGCCGCGCGAAGGTCATATCCCACATGGACATCGCCGAGTCGCGCATCCCGCAGGACGGACGATTCAAGATGGACTACGAGGGAAAAGACGTGGAATTCCGCGTGAGCACCTTCCCCACCATTTATGGCGAGAACGTGGTGCTCCGCATCCTGCGCAAGGATGCCACGATGGCGCGGATGGAAGATACCGGCCTGATGGACGACTCGCTGAAGAAAGCGTTGAGCATCCTTTCCACGCCGTTCGGCATTGTGGTGGTGACCGGCCCCACCGGTAGCGGTAAAACCACCACTCTGTACGCGGCGTTGAACCTGCTCAACACGGTGGACAAACACATCATCACCGTTGAAGACCCGGTGGAATACCGCCTTGCCGGCATCCGCCAGGCACAGGTGAACGTGAAGGCGGGGCTGGACTTCGCCAAAAGCATGCGCGCCATCCTGCGCCAGGACCCGGACATCATAATGGTGGGCGAAATCCGCGACCGCGAAACGGCGGAAATCGCCATCCAGGCGGCCATGACCGGCCACTTGGTCCTTTCTTCGCTCCACACGAACGACGCCCCCAGCGCCGTGATGCGGCTGGTGGATATCGGCATCGAGCCGTTCATGATCTCGTCGGCGATGGTCGGGGCCATCGCCCAGCGCCTCGTGCGCCGGATATGCCTCCATTGCAAAACCCCCATCGCGCGCGAAGAGGCGCTCAAGCTGGTTCCCAAGCTCCCGGAGCGTATCACGCTGAACCGCGGCGAAGGGTGCATGGAGTGCAAAAAGAGCGGGTATTCGGGGCGTATCGCGATCTTCGAGGTGCTGGTGATGGACGAGCAGGCGAAATTCATGGTGACCAACAAGGTGTCGGCGGCGGAATTGAAGGACTACGCAACGAAAAAACAGGGAATGACCACCATGCGGCAGGACGGCATCAACAAGATGTTGCGCGGCATGACGACTTATGAGGAGGTTAAACGTGTCACGTCGGATTACTGAAAAATTGCCTGCCGTATCGGGCCACCTTTTTAAACGGGTCTATGTGCCGATGACGTACACCTTGCCGATCATTATGGCCATTTTGGCGCTGTCGTGCGGCTATATCGCCATCGAGTTTCTGGATTACATGCTTGGCCACGGCTCGGCGCTTCCGTTGCAGTCCATCAACGAAGTGATGCGGGTTATCAAAGTGCTTAAGGTCATCACGGTCATGTTCGTCATCGCCGGCGCGGTGCTGGGTATCCTGATGTCGCGCGCCATTAACCAGGCCATCGAGGAGATCATCGCCTCCCACGGCCAGATAAAGGAGGGCGCCCCGGTGCGTCCGGTACAGGTACAGGCGTCCGGCAACGAGTTGGAGCGGCTTTCAGACAGTTTCAACCGCACGGTCAACCAATTGAACAATTACATCCTGGACAGCCTGATGGGATGCACCATAATCCTTGACCAAAACCTGAACGTGCTTTCCATGAACGCCGCCGCCCGCAAGACCCTGCACATCCCCGATGCCGCGGAGATACACGAGGGACTCGCGGAACTGCTTGGCAAAGGGGGAGAGAACCGGGAGTTCATCGAGCTGATGCGGGTATCCCTGTTGGAGGGGATGGTGTCTTCCTCCCGCGAGGTGCCGTTCACCCCGGCGGGCGGCGATATGGTGACGCTGGGCCTCACCGCCTCGGTCCTGCGCAACGCGCGCAAGGAGCCGGTCGGGCTGTTCGTGATATTCAAGGACCTCACGCGGATCAAGGAAGTGCAAAAGCAGATGCAACGGACGGAAAAGATGGTGTCGCTCGGCAGGCTTTCAGCCAGCATCGCGCACGAGATACGCAATCCGCTCGGCTCCATCAAGGGGCTTACCCAACTCCTGATGGAGCGCGCGCCGGAGGACGAGAAGGTGCAACGCTACACCGGGGTGATGATCCGCGAGATAGAGCGCCTCAACGGCGTGGTGCAGAACCTGCTGAACTTCGCCAACCCGACCGACCACGCCTTCGAACGGTGCGACGTGAAGGACATCGTGCGCGAGGTCGTGGCGTTGGCCAGCTACAAGAAGGCCGAGAACCGGCCGCGCATCGATGAGGAATACGACACCACCGCCCCGGCCATCATGGCTGAGCGGGAAAAACTGTTCCAGGCGTTATTGAATATCGTCATCAATGCGCTGGAGGCGGCGGGGAAGGACGATGCCGTGCAGATCCGGACGAAGTTCAGGGCCGAAAGTTTCCAGTTCCGCGATATGGACGACCACGACGGCGTGGTCATCGAGATCTCCAATACCGGCTCCACCATAGACCCGGACACCATGGAAAAGATATTCGACCCGTTCTTCACCACGAAGTCGGAAGGGAGCGGGTTGGGGCTGGCGATCACCCAGCAGATCATCTCGTTGCACAACGGCAACCTGAAGGTCCGCTCGAAGGACAACCTCACTACCTTCATCATCGAATTGCCGATCTCGGCGCAGTATGTCTGACGTCCAACCGCCGCGCATACTGATCGTGGACGACGATCAGGGGATACGCTTTTTCCTGGAGGAGGCGCTGAGCCGCGAAAATTACCAGCTTACCCTCGCTTCGTCCGCGGCGGAGGCCATCCGGCTGGCGGAAACCACGCAGTACGATATCGCCCTCCTCGATTTCAAGGTGCCGGGCATGAACGGGTTGGATCTGATGGAACGCCTGAAAGGGATGATCCCCAACCTCATCGTGCTTATCATCACCGCCTTTGGCTCCCGCGACCTGGTGCGCGAAGCGATGAATCGCGGCGCGTATGACTTTTTCACCAAACCGATAGACATTCACGACCTTCGTTTCATCTTGCGCCGCGCGGTTGACAAATACGTCCTCCTGCGCGAGAACCGCACACTCAAGAAAACGCTGGAATACAAGTCCCCGTTCCCGGAGATCATCGGCAATTCACCCGCGATGCACGGCCTTTTCGAAAAACTCGAAAAAGTGGCGAAGGCCGACGTGGACATCCTCATCACCGGGGAAAGCGGCACCGGCAAGGAATTGGTGGCGGACGTGATCTACCACCACAGCGCCCGTGCGGGCGGCCCGTTCGTCAAGGTGAACTGCGCCGCCATTCCCGATACCCTATTGGAGAGCGAACTGTTCGGCCACGAAAAAGGGGCCTTCACCGGCGCGGAAAAGCTGAAGATCGGGAAATTCGAACGGGCCAATCACGGCATGATTCTGCTGGACGAGATCACGGAGATGAACGGCTTCATGCAGGGCAAGCTCCTGCGGGTGATTCAGGAACGCACCATAGAGCGGCTGGGAGGCAATACGCCGATCAAGCTGGACTTCCGCATGCTGGCCGCCACCAACCGCGACCTGTTCACGGCGGTGCAGGAAGAGCGATTCCGGGAAGACCTGTTTTACCGGCTGAATGTGGTGCCGATACACATTCCCCCCTTGCGTGAACGGCGGGAGGACATTGTGCCGTTGGCCAACCATTTTCTGCGCCAGTACTGCGCCCGGTTCGGCAAACACATTTTGTGCCTATCGCCCGAAGCGGAGACAATGCTGGAAGGGTACGCTTTTCCCGGCAATGTCCGCCAGCTTGAAAATATGATCCAGCACGCGGTGGTCCTGTCGGATGGGCCGGAACTGGAAACGAAAAACCTCCAGTTTTTCGAGCCGCGGCAGGAGCGTCCCATTCCCAACGGGAATCCATTGCCCCCGGCGGACACCATTGATTCCGCCGTCGGCAAGGTGGAACGGGACATGATCGTGCAGGCGCTTCAGGCGGTGAAGGGGCGGCGGCAGGAGGCGGCGGCCTACCTGAACATCAGCCGGAAAAGCCTGTACAACAAAATGAAAAAATACGGACTGATGGACGGCTGACCCCGATGGCGACGTTCACCTACAAGGCACGGACAAAGACGGGGCAGGTAACACTAGGAGACCTGGCGGCCAATACGAAGGCCGAAGCCACCACCCTTTTGATGCAAAAGGGACTCATCCCCACCCAAGTTGAGGAGAAAAAAGAGGGCGGGGGAGGGAACATAAGCCTCAGCCTCGGGGACCGGTTCGAAAAGGTGGGGATCGAGGAAATCATCGTTTTCACCAGCCAGTTCGCCACGCTGTTCAAGGCGGGCATTCCGATGACGGAGTGCATCGGCGGCCTCATCGAACAGGCGGACACCAAAAAGTTCAAGATGATCATCGCGGATATCAAGGCGCGCGTGGAGGAAGGCGCCGCCCTGAACGAGGCGCTTGCCCGCCATAGGGATCTTTTTTCCGAGACGTATGTCAACATGGTCATGGCGGGAGAGGTGTCCGGCACGTTGGACGTTTCGCTCGCGCGGCTTACCAAGATGCTGGAAACCCAGTTTGAAACCCAGAACAAGATCAAGGAGGTCCTGCGCTACCCGAAGATAGTCACCGGCGCCATCACCATAGCCGTGACGGTGCTGATGACGTTGGTGGTGCCCAAGTTCATCGTGATCTTCGAAAAGGCGAACATAGCCCTGCCGCTCCCCACGCGGATACTGATAGCCATAAGCCACGGGTTCCAGCATTACTGGTACATCGGCATCGCCGTTATCGTGGGGGTGGTTTTCCTTTTCAAGCGGTACACCAATACCGCCATCGGGCGGCACCAGTGGCATAAATTTACCGTGCAGGCCCCCATCTTCGGCAATATCATGCTCAAGCTCACGCTTGCGCAATTCTGCCAGGTGCTGGCGAGCCTGCTGAAATCAGGCGTTCCCATCCTGCAGTCCATAGAAGTGGCCTCCCGCACGGCGGGCAACGACTTCCTGAGCAAGATATTCATCGAGGTGGGCGAATCGGTGCGGGACGGGAGCGGGATGGCGGGACCCTTGGGGAAACATAAGATCATGCCCACCATCGTGGTGCAGATGATAGCGGCGGGCGAGAACTCCGGCGCGCTGGACGACATGCTGTTGAAAGTAACGGACTACTTTATGGCCGAGGCCGACCGGAAGATCAAGGGACTGTCGTCGCTCATCGAGCCGATCATGATCGTATCGTTGGGGAGCATCGTTTTGTTCATCGCTCTGGCCATATTCCTGCCGATGTGGGATATGACCAAAATGGCTCACTGATCCCGCGGTTTCCGCGCGGGGGGCGTAGCGATCAACCGCCTTTTTTCGCGCGGAACTCCTTGAGGTCTATTTGGTGTTTCCGAATCAGGCGGTACATTGTGGCGCGGCTTATTCCGAGCACCGTCGCCGCCTTGGCCACGCACCCGCCCTCCTTGAGAAGCGCCTTGTACAGCATGTTTTTCCGCGCTCCTTTCATGTTCAGCTCCTCTTCCGCAATTTCCGGTGGCGGGGTGAGCGAGCCGGCGGTGGCGCCGGACTGCCTGCGGAAATCCGGCAAGTTCGCCATCGTAATGATTTCCGAATGAGCCGCGACCAACCCCCGGATGACGATGTTTTCCAGTTGGCGTATGTTGCCGGGCCAATCGTATTCCATGAACCTCCGTATTACCTCCTCGCTGAAGCTTGCCCCTTCCCGTTTGAGCAGGTTGCGGTGTTTATTCAGGAAATGGGCCACCAGCAGGGGGATGTCTTCCCGGCGTTCGCGCAGGGGCGGCACTTGGATATGGAATACGTTGAGCCGGTAGAACAGGTCCAACCGGAACTTTCCCTCACGACTTTCGCGCTCCAAATTCTTGTTCGTGGCGCAGATGACGCGCACGTCCACCTTGCGCGGGCTGGTGTGGCCTATGGGGTTGTACTCCTTGGTTTCCAGCACGCGCAGGAGTGTGACCTGCGTGTTTTGCGTTATTTCGCCGATCTCGTCGAGGAAAATGCTCCCGCCGTTGGCCGCGTGGAAGTAGCCATCGTGCGAAGCTACCGCGCCCGTAAAGCTTCCCTTCTTGTAACCGAACATCTCGCCATGAAACAGCGTTTCACTCAACGCCGCGCAGTTCACCGAGATAAGCGGTTTCTCACACCGCAGACTTTTGGAGTGAAGCGCCCGCGCCACCAACTCCTTGCCGGTGCCGCTCTCCCCGCTGATGAGCACGTTGTAGTCGGTGGATGCGATCTTCTCAATTGCCGACAATGATTTTGCGATCAATGGCGACCTTCCGATGATGCCGTATTCTTCCGTGAAGGCGGGTTTGTTCATGGATCTCACCTTGCCCGGGTTGGGAAGATTGGCAAGTACTGTCAGGAGTTCGTTTAAGTCCACCGGCTTCCTAAGGTAAAAAAATCCTTCTTTCCGTTTCAGTTCGCCAATAACCGGCGAGGGTGAGCCGTGGTCGGTCAGAATGAGCACCGGCAAATCCGGTTTCCGGGTCGAAAGGTATTGAAGTACGCTTATGCCATTGCCGCTACTCAGGTATAAATCCAGCAATACGGCGTGAATACGCCTGAATTTCAGGAAATCTATCGCTGATGAAGCGGTATGTGTGGTGATAGTTCTATAACCCTTTGATTTAAGACCGAAAATGGTACTCTCCTGAATGTCTATCCGGTCGTCAACTATCAGAATTGTTCTGTTCATAATGAATACCGAGGTTACCTCTAATTCTCCTTGGTTTTGGAATATATCACATAGGTGTTCGATAAGTGCTTGATAAATTGCTTGTTTCATAATGAGACAGTGATTGGTAGGAAACTGTCTAAGGCAATGGTTGTTCGGTGGAGGCGGTATAGCCTGGCGGGGATAGTTGCAAGTGAATGTTTTGTACGCCAGACCGGGCGGGAAGTTTAGGGTTGTCGGCTTTCCGCCAAGGGGAGCTTGATGACAAAAATGGCTCCTTCCGTATTGTTTGGGTCAAGTTCCAGTGTGCCGCCGTAATCGCTGATTATTCCTTTGGCGATGGATAGGCCAACTCCGGTCCCGGATCCGTTGTCTTTGGTGGTGAAGAACGGCGTAAATATCTTGTGGCGCAGATCATTCGGGATGCCGATGCCATTATCGGATATGCTGATGGTCGCACACCGGTCACGGGTTGCCGCGGCGGTGATCATAATGGCGGGTTTCCACCCGGCATACTTGAGAATCCCGCATATTTTTTTTTCGCGAATAAGGTTCAGCGCGTCCCGCGCGTTGCATAAAATATTCAGGAATACTTGGGTTATCCGGTCGGGATCCACTTTCACCCATACGGGGGCATCCGGCGCGGTAAGCGTTGCTTCTATCTTTTCGAGGCGCAACTGGAATTTCAGGAGGTTCAATGTGCGCTTCAAGGCTTCAACGGCGTCCACATTCCTGATCCCCGCCTTTTTGTCGCGGGCGAAATCGGTGAGGCTGTTCACCATGTTCCCGATTCGCGTCAGTTCGTTGAAGATCGTCCGGAACTCGTCCTTTGTTTCCGCCGGGATTTTTCCTTCCATCATCAGCAGTTGGAGCGAA
This sequence comes from Nitrospinota bacterium, assembly GCA_016212275.1. Lineage (GTDB taxonomy): Bacteria > Nitrospinota_A > UBA7883 > JACRGQ01 > JACRGQ01 > JACRGR01. The sequence continues at coordinate 10,023 of JACRGR010000009.1, forward strand.
GTGGAGATGATGTTCACCGGGTTGCGTATCTCGTGGGCGATGCAGGCGGTCATTTGTCCCAGCGTGGCGAGCCGCTCATGGTGGAGCATCACCCGTTTGACGCGGTCCAGTTCTTCGATCACCTGTTCCAGATTGGGGGAAAACGGGACGGATGAGACGCCCGCGGGGGTGGATGGTTCCCGGCCCGCTATTCCTTCGTGCCGTTCCGCATTCGGATTTTGGTTATCCATCGTCCCTTTCCTTGTTCAGGAGATGAACCTGCGAATGCGCGGGAGCAGGTCTTCCTCCTTTGCCGGCCAAGGCATGAAATCGTCCGCGCCGATCTGCAATGCGCGTTCGCCCGCGGATTTGTCCCCGGACGAGGTAAGCACTATGAATGGTATGTTTCGCAGATTTGCGTCTCCGCGCACCTTCGCCAGCAGTTCAAGTCCGTCCATGACCGGCATCTTTATGTCTGAAAGCACCAAATGGGCGGTTCCCCGGTGAAGGTGGGCCAGCGCCTCCGCGCCATTTTCAACTTCCACCCCTTCCGCGTTAAGTGAGCGGATATGTTCCCGCAAGATGAAGCGGCGGTTCTCTTCATCGTCCACCACCAGGATGACCGGCTTAACCGAGGGAAATTCCGCCGTGAAAACGGTTCCCTTCCCAGGCCCGGATTCCACCCGGAGCGTCCCTTTGTGGATCCGCAAAACCTCATTGCAAAAAGGGAGTCCAAACCCGGTTCCCTTTTCCCCCGCGGAGCCGGGGCTGGTGGTCGCCACATCGTAGCGGAACAAATCCGGGAGAAAGGCCGGGTTGATACCCGGCCCCGTGTCCCGGACCGACACCGAAACATTCTGCCCGCAATTCGCGCTTACCATGATGCTGTCCCCGGTGCGGCAAAACTTGACGGCGTTTGACACAAGGTTGTGGATCAATTCACTGGCGAGGTTCATGTCGGCGAATATCCGTGAACATGGTTCGACGGCATTGATCACTTTTATCCCTTTGAGTTCCGCTTGAGGGGCGATGGCGTCCAGCACCCGGTTGACCGCGGCGCAAAGATCGAAATGCCGCTGATTGAGTTTGATGCTCCCCTGTTTGAGCCGGGAGAGGTTCAATAGTTCATCTATCATGTTCAACATGTAGTCGCCTATCCCGGTCATTCGCCTGATAAGGGTTTCGGGGTCGTCTTTCCACGGGTTGTAGTCGGCGCGGCCCCAAAGTTTCAAAAGGCCGATGATGGTGGCTATGGGGGAACGCAGATCATGGCTCACCAGCGAAACGAATTTATCGTTTTGGGCAAGGGCTTCCTCGGCCTTCTTTTTTTCCTGGGCCAGGTCGTAGGCCAGGCGCGCCTCGCGGCTCAGTTGTTTGAGCATATCCTCCTCACTCTCCTTTTGCTCCGTGACGTCCATCACCACTCCGTCCATCCGCTCGATATTTCCGTTCACGCCGCGGGTTGCGACACAGTGGTTGGATATCCAGCGGACTTCGCCATGCTTGGTTATGATACGGTGATCGATCGCCAGAACGCGGGAACCCTTGTGAAGGGGGCCGGTAAAACACAAAGGGAATGTCCCCGTTTCAGCGCTTTCCGGTCCGTTGAAAAAGCCCATTACCTTTTTACGGTCTTCCGGATGTACCATCTTGATCCACAGGTCGGGATCGGTCCCATAATCGAACGGCATGTAGCCGGTGATCGCCTCGCAGTGTGGGCTGTGGAATGTGTAGACCGGCATGCCGTTCATATACTCCACGCAATATAGGTACACGGGAACCGAGGCGACCAACGCCCGTATTCCCGAATCCGGCATGTACGGCGAAAGATTGTCGTTATCCCGCCGGTGTAGGTGGATGGCGGTTCCGTCGTTCATCATTACCCGTTCTCCCCCGAAAAGGTTACGCTTGTTCCCCGCCGTCACTCCGGTCCTGACACTCGTCGCGCCAGATGCACCGTGTTTTGGAGCAGGGCAGGGGCGACATGAAGCAGTCCTCTTCCCCATTTGCCAACTGGATGGTGCGTATCAGTTCCATCTTCCGGCTGAATTTGCTCACGGAAAGGATGCCGATGGTCTTGCCGAACTCCCTGACTTCTTCCATGGTCATGCTCTAGTCCTCCCGGGTGATGCCCTCTAATGGCGGAATAGAGGAGCAAGCCGTGTGCCAATTCTTCCGGCTTGGGATTGGCTGGATATTCCGTTGTTTAACGGATTCTCTTTAAAGGGTAGAGTTCAAGTTGAGAATAAATATGTGATGAAATATGGGTAGAAAAGTTGCCAACAGTGCGACATGAAATGCCTTTCGCACCGTCTCATGGCATGTCTCATGTTGAAATGCGCGGTTGAGAACGGGAACGCGGGCAAAACCGCACCGCGGAACAATTGGAATTACTACCTTGGAAGTATCCCAAGGGCGTGGTGGGAGGTTGCAAGCTTCTTAAGGGCTACTTGCGGTCCTGGTTCAGGACGATCTTCGCGGTCTTGGAGCCAACGGCAACCGCGTCAACCGTGATGCCCCACACGTCGCCGGGCGTTTTCGACATCGGGTCGCCGTCTTTATCCAGCCGCGCTTCCACCCGTATCTTCGTTCCCGCGGCGGGGGGTGTGCCCATCATCAGGTCGTTGGTATCGGCGCGGAAGGCCATCGGGAATTTCGCCGCATCGTAACGCACGGCCGCGATGGGCGGCCCCTGCATATTCTCATTGCGAATGATTATGTACACCGTCCAGCCGGAGAAATCGCGCTTCTTCTGCTCCGCGCCAAGCTCAATGCTTCCTTGCGCGATAAGTTGTCCGGGCGCGGGCGGCGGTGGCGGGGCGTACTGTTGCTTCGTCGCTTCGGCCATCACCTGTTTTTGCGCCTGCGGTCCTTCGGCAAAACCCGCGTGGGGCGCGGATTGGCCGGGCGCGGGGAACTTTATCTTGTCCGCCTTCTCAATAGGGACAAAGTGGTGGTCTTGGCAGGAGGCCAAGATAACACCACAAAGACACAGGGCCACGGCGAGGCGCGGGGCATTCATTTTGTTGGGGACATGCCTTTTTACTTGTTGTTCTTCCGGTATTCTTTTTTCAGCTGTTCCACCATCTCGTGCCGCCGGTCGTACAGCCGCTTTTGCTTGCGCGGCTTGACCTTCGTGAGCACATACGCGGTGATGATCGGCATCGCCACGGTGGTATCCACATACGCCACCACGGTGTTCGGGAGCATGGCGGGGTTGATCTTCCCCCAGCTCACCGCCTCGGAGGGGGTGGCGCCGGAAAGGCCGCCGGTATCGGGCCGAGCGTCGGTGATCTGCATGAAGTAATCATGCCCGCGCACGGGGATGTTCAGTATCTCGCTCAGTTGCGGCTCGGTCTGGAGCATGAAGTTCTTGGGGCTACCACCGCCGAAGATCAGCACGCCGCTTTCGCCGTTGCGGGTGGCGTCCAGCACTATCGCCGCCGTCTCGTTCACGTCCTGCACCACGTCAATGGTCAACAGCCCCTTGCCCGCGACCGCTTGCGCGGCGATGTTCATGCCGATGGTGCTGTCGCCCGGCGAGGGGCAGTACACCGGCACCCCCGCGCGGTAAGCCGCGCCCAGCACGGTCGAGCCTTGGGTGCCGTGCTTTTTTTCCGTTTCGTCCATGTATTTGCCGATGAGGTGGTGCAGTTCGCTGGTGGAGAGCCGCTTTTGGAATTCGCTTTTGCCCACCACATCGAACACATACTTGTCGCTCTTCAGCAGGACGTTGAAATCGAAAATGATGTCGTAAATGCGGATGAGCTGTTTCTTCCGCAGTTCCGTGTCGTCCACGAACGGGGAGCTTTTGTGCAGTGCCAGCCCCAGCCCGTAATGGATGTCGTGGTACAGGTTCGCGCCGGTGCTCACGATGTAGTCTATGAACCCCGCCTCGATGAGCGGCACGATGGCGCTGGCCCCCAGCCCCGCCGGGGTGAGCGCGCCGGAGAGCGACACGCCCAGCGTCACGTTCTTTTTCAGCGCCTTTTCCGCCAGCAGTCTGCAGACCTCGGCGATGCGCGCGCCGTTGTATGCGTTGAAGAAGCCGTCAACCAGTTGAACGGCGGAAAGGCCCCCCGTCATCCGGGAGGGCTTTATCCGTTTGCCTTTGAAATCGTGCTTGCCGTGTTTCATGCTCAGGTGCCGTGCTCCCACGAAGAGAGGTAGTGGGCCTGGTCCGGCGTCAGCTTATCAATGCCAATGCCCATTGATTTCAGCTTCAGCTTGGCGACCCAGTTCTCGATCTCCTGCGGCACATTGTACACCTTGTTGGTGAGTTCCTTCCGCTTCTTCACTGCGAACTCCGAGGCCAATGCCTGCGTGGCGAAGCTCATGTCCATCACGCACGCGGGGTGCCCTTCGGCGGCGGCCAAGTTCACCAGACGGCCTTCGGCCAGCACATAGATGCTCCGGCCGCTTTTCATCTGGTACTCGTCCACGAAGTTGCGCACGTTCTTGCGCACTTTTTTGGCGGTCTTGGCGATGCCGATAAGGTCTATCTCGATGTCGAAGTGGCCGCTGTTGCACACCATCGCGCCATGCTTCATGGTGGCGGCGTGTTCCGGGCGGATGACGTGTTTGTTGCCCGTGACGGTGATGAACAGGTCGCCCACCTTGGCGGCGTCCTTCATCGGCATCACTTCAAAGCCGTCCATCGCGGCTTCCAGCGCCTTGATGAGGTCCACCTCGGTCACCACGACCTTGGCGCCCATGCCGCGGGCGCGCATGGCGCATCCCTTGCCGCACCAGCCGTACCCGGCTATCACCACCGTCTTGCCGGCGATCAGCATGTCGGTGGCGCGTATCACCCCGTCCAGGGTGGACTGGCCGGTGCCGTACCGGTTGTCGAACATGTTCTTGGTCACCGCGTCGTTCACCGCGATAACCGGGAACATCAGCTTGTTGTCCCGCTCCATCGCGCGAAGGCGGATGACGCCGGTGGTGGTCTCTTCCATGCTGGCGACGACGTTTTTGCCGCGCGCCACATGCTTGGTGTGGAGCAGGGTCACGAGGTCGGCCCCGTCGTCCATCGTGATGTTCGGCTCGCGCAACACCATCGCCTCAAGGTGGCGGTAGTAGGTGTCGTTGTCCTCGCCCTTGATGGCCATGACATTGACGCCGTAGTGCTTGGTGAGCGCCGCCGCCACGTCGTCCTGGGTGCTCAGCGGGTTGCTGGCGCACAGCGCGATGTCGGCCCCGCCCGCTTTCAGCGCGCGGACGAGGTTGGCGGTCTCGGCGGTCACATGGAGGCAGGCGGACATCTTC